>NZ_JAKGCV010000293.1 GCF_021556455.1 Streptomyces fuscigenes
GATGGGCTCGGTCCGCACCGCGCGCACGCTCCTCAAGGTCAACCAGAAGAACGGCTTCGACTGCCCCGGCTGCGCCTGGCCCGAGGGCGACCACCGCGGTGCTCGCCGGCCGCCCGGCCAACCGGGAGCCGCTCGCCGAGGCGGGCCGGCTCTTCGGGCGCCTGGCCCATCTCCTGGACGCCGTCGAGGACCAGGCCCGCGACGACGCGGCGGGCGCCTGGAACCCGCTCACCGCCACCGGCACCTCCCGCGGGGAGGCACGCCGCCTGGCCGACGACGCGGTGCGCGGCATCCGGCTCGCCCTGCGGGACGTGGACTTCGAGGACGGGCGCCTCGCACACGTGCTGCTGGTGCACGAGACGCGCGTGGCGGTGGACCGGGCCTTCGGCGCGGCGGGTTGCGCGCACGGTGCGCCGCCGGCGGACGGCGCGCCCGCGAAGGGCGCGGGGGGCCCGGCCGGCGCCGTCCGCGCCGGGGGGCCGGCCGGACCGAGGGCGCCGCAGGATCCGCGCGCTCCCGGCGGCCCCGGGGCGCCGGGGGAGCCGGACGTCCCGTGGGTGCCCGACCGCCCGCTGCCGCCGAAGGACCCCGAGGGGCCCGGGAAGCCGCGCCCGCCGCGCAAGCGGGGGCTCCTGGCGGGGTGCGCGGTGGCCACCGGCCTGTGCTGCACGTGCCGGACCTGCTGCGCGAAGGAGTACGAGGGGCCCTGGTCGGGGCAGCGGCAGGAGGGTGTCTGCCGGGACGGGGGCTGCGACGACTGCTGCGACGGCTGTCAGGGCTGCGGCGACTGCCTCCAGTGCTGTTCTTGTTGCGATGGTTGCGACGGATGTGACGGCTGCGACTGCGATTGCGGCTGCTGAGGGCGGACGCTGCCCGCGCCTGCCGGCACCGCGCCGCCGGAGCGTCGAAGGACGCGCGCGGCTCGCGCGGCGGCGGGCGCTCCCGGCGCCGGGCACTCCGTGCCGGGAGGCGGCCGACGGCCTCGGAACGGGCGGCGGCGCGCCCTGCCCGGGAGCGAGGCGTCGGCCCGCTTCGAAAGAGGCGCGGACGGGGTCGGGGCCGGACCCGTACGGAAAAAAATCAGGGACCCGGCGGGGGAGGAATGCGCCCGGCGGCCTCCCGCACGCCTCGTGAAGCGGAAGCACCCGGCCGCCCGGTGCGCGGAGGGCCGGTGCCCGGGGCCGCCCGCGGGCGCACGCTCAGGAAGAGGCGGTTTTCGGAACTCCGCCGCCGGGTCCCGGCGTGCCGCCTCTCACCGTCCGCGACGTTCGCGAACCGGAACCGGTCTGGAGGCTTCCGCTGCATGTGGGGGCCGCGGTCCGGTGTGGTCCGTTCCACAGGCGAGTCCCGGACCAGGGGTTGTGTGCTACTCGCGGGTTTCGCCATAGTGGTCGGCCACATCCTCCGTGCCGGGGCACCCCACATGCACCGGTACGGTCCCCCACAGGAGGCCCGTTCATGAAAAACGGTCAGCACCGGCGCATGTCCCGAAAGCGCGCGGCGGTCGCGGGAGGCGCCGTCATAGCCCTGGCGGTGGCGGGCATAACGTTTCAGACTGCGAATGCGAGCGAGCCGGCACCGGGGCCCACGGTCAGGGTCCTGACCCCGATGGCGGCCGGAAAACTCTCCTCGTCACTCGTCAAGGACCTCGGCTCCGACGACGCGGCGGGCTCGTACTACGACGCGAAGACGAAGTCGCTCGTGGTCAACGTGCTCAACGGCGACGCGGCGGACACCGTGCGCCGCGCCGGCGGCCGGGCGAAGGTCGTCGCGCACTCGCTGAGCGAGCTGCGCGCCGCGACGAAGA
Organism: Streptomyces fuscigenes; assembly: GCF_021556455.1. Classification (GTDB taxonomy): domain Bacteria; phylum Actinomycetota; class Actinomycetes; order Streptomycetales; family Streptomycetaceae; genus Streptomyces; species Streptomyces fuscigenes. The sequence continues at coordinate 1,808 of NZ_JAKGCV010000293.1, forward strand.
CCCTGTCCGGCACCGCGTCCTCGGTGGGCGGTACGTCCTGGGCCATCGACCCGGTCACGAACAAGGTGGTCGTCACGGCCGACCGCACGGTCAGGGGAGACGCCCTCGCCAAACTGACCGGCGCGGTGAAGGACCTCGGCGGCAAGGCTCAGCTGAAACGATCCGCCGGGCAGTTCAAGCCGTTCATCGCGGGCGGCGACGCCATCGAGGGCTCGGGCGGCCGCTGCTCGCTCGGCTTCAACGTGGTCAAGGAGGGCCAGCCCTACTTCCTGACGGCGGGTCACTGCACGCAGGCCATCTCCGACTGGACGGACGCCCAGGGCAACGAGCTCGGCTCGAACGCGGGCTCCGACTTCCCCGGCCACGACTACGGCCTCGTGAAGTACGCGTCCTCCGGCACCGCGCACCCGAGCGAGGTCGACCTGTACGACGGCACCACGCAGAAGATCACCGGCGCGGGCGCGGCGACTGTCGGCATGAACGTGACGCGCAGCGGATCCACCTCGCACGTCCACGACGGCACGGTGACCGGCCTGGACGCCACGGTCAACTACGGCAACGGCGACGTCGTCAACGGGCTGATCCAGACCGACGTCTGCGCCGAGCCGGGCGACAGCGGCGGGTCGCTGTTCTCGGGCAGCACGGCGGTCGGCCTCACCTCGGGCGGCAGCGGTGACTGCACCTCCGGCGGGGAGACCTTCTTCCAGCCCGTCCCGGCGGCGCTGTCCGCCTTCGGCGCCGAGATCGGCTGACGCGGGTCCGGCGCGGGAACGCACCGCGCCCGCGGGGCCGGTCGGGGAGCTGTGCGCTCCCGGGCCGGCCCCTTCGCGGGAGTTGCCAGGCACCCGCGGCGCGATCAGGATGGGGTCACCACCCACCTCCCGGCCGCCCGGTCGGCGGCCAGCGACGGAGGCGCCCCGTGGCGAGAACCGCGAAGCAGCCGTCCGGCGGCCCGGAGCGCGCGCCGGACCGCGCCGTCCCCCGCGCCCGCGCGGAGGCGGGGGAGCCCGTGAGGCTCGCGAAGCCGGGGAATCCCAGGGACCCGGCACAGCGGGGGAAGTCCGCGAACGGCGGGCGGCCGGCGAAGGCGCGGAAGCCGGCCGGGGCCGCCGGCGGCGGCAAGAGGGCCGGGTCCGCGAACGGCCGCCGCCCCGGCACGCCGGGGAAGCAGGCCGGGTCCGCGAAGACCGTGGCGCGCCGCAGGGGAGGAGGGGCCCGGCCTCCCGGCCTGCGCCGCCTGCTGGGCAGAGGGGTGGGGGTGGCCGTCCTGGTGCTGCTGTTCCTGGGGCTGTTCGGCGTCGGGGTGCAGAAGCTGGTGTACGCGGCGGGCTGGGCCGGGACCGCGGGAACGATGAAGGTCACCTCCTGCCACGACGAGGGCAGTTCGGACGCGTCCTCCTGGGTCTGCTCCGGCGTCTACCACTCCGGCGACGGGCGCGCCGTCGATCCGGGCGCCCGCGTGAAGCCTCCCGGCAACGAGACGGGCCGCACGATCGACGTCCGCTCCATGTCCGGCCACGACTACTCCGCCACCGGCGGCTTCGCCCTCGTGACGCCGCTCGCCCTGATCGGCTGGGGCGGCCTCCCGCTGCTGGGTGTCCTGTGGGGCGGCCGCGCCGCGCTGCGGCGCTGGATCGAGGACGTACGGGCGGCGCGGGAGCGGGCCGGGAGGGCTCCCGGGCGCCGGGGCGCCCCGTCCTGAGCCTCGTGTCCTCGTCCCGGGGCGGCGGTCCGGACGCCGCCGGGGCCCGTTTCGCGCACTCCTTCGCGGACCACCGCGCGGGCCCCTGGGAGGGGGTCGGCGCGATGTCTCGTCCAGGTCCGTGATCATGGCATCCTGTGCTGCCGGTGTCCGCGTCCGCGGTGCGGCGCGAGTCCCGTGCGGGGGAACGGAGTTGCAGGGTGTCAAGAGGCCGCGTGCTGCGTGTCGCGGGATGGGTGCTGGCAGGCGTGGGGGTGCTCGTCGCGGCCGGGGGGTTCTTCGGCGTGCGGACGCACTACCGCGCGGTCATCCCGGGCGGGGCGTCGATGGAGCCCGGTCGTCCGCCGGGCCGGACCGTCCTGTTCACGAAGGGCCCGGTGGGCCGGCCGCACCGGGGTGACGTCGTGCTGATCCAGGTGCCGGGGCGCTACCGGGGAGAGCCCGTGATCCAGCGGGTGATAGGCGTCGGCGGCGACCGCGTCGCGGGCGACAGGCGCGGGCTCACCCTCAACGGGCGGCCCCTGCGCGAGCCGTACGTCCTGCACGGGGACGCGGGCGCGGGCAGTCCTCCGTACGCCGTCACCGTTCCCGCGGGGCGGCTGTTCCTCCTCGGCGACCACCGTGCCGACTCCCTCGACTCCCGCTTCTTCCTCTCGGACCGTTCCGGCACGGTGCCGGTCTCGGCCGTGCGCGGGCGGGCGGTCGAGAACCAGCGCGTCCCGCTGCTGCTGGCTCTCGGTTCGCTGCTGTCGGGCGCCCTGGTCCTGGCCGGCGGCGTGGGCTGCCTGATCGCCGGCTACGTGATGCGCGGCCGGCGCCGGGCCGGAACGCCCGCGCCGGTGCCGTGGTGACCTCGGGGGGCTCGGGGCGGCGCGGCCGGCGCCGAGGGGGCGGAGGGCGGCCGGGGCCTGCCGCTTCCGGTTGCCTCCCGTGGGCGGCCGCGCTGCGAATGTCCTGATTCTGTAACCGGGATCCGGAGAAGCCTGATGTGCACTTAATCTGCTTTTCCGCCGGGTGCGTTCGAGGCGCCCGGAATACCCGTGGGGGGTTCCGAATGTTCCGTATCCGTACTCTGTCGGCCGCCGGTGCGGCCACCGTGGCGGTGGCGGCGGGGGTGGCGCTGCTGCCGGCGCAGGCGCAGGCCGCCACCGGTTCCGTGCATCTGTACAAGATCTACTACGACAGCCCCGGCACGGACCGCGGCTCGAACACCAGCCTCAACGCGGAGTACGTGCAGATCCGCAACACCACGTCGAAGTCGGTCAGCCTCAAAGGCTGGACGCTGACCGACGCGTCGCGGCACACGTACACGTTCGGCACCTACACGCTCGCCAAGGGCAAGACGGTGACCGTCCACACCGGCAAGGGCACGAACACCACGGCCAACCGCTACCAGGGCCGGGCCGCCTACGTGTGGAACAACGACAAGGACACGGCGACGCTGAAGAAGTCCACCGGCGCGAAGGTGGACACCTGCTCCTACAACTCGACCAGGGTCGACTACAAGATGTGCTGACCGGGGCGCACCCCGCGCGTTTCGTACGGGGTCGCCCGGAGGTGTCCCGCCGCCCGCCGTCAGTCCGGGGCGGCGGGCGCCGGCCGGGAGGGCCCGGCCGTCGCCGCGCCGGGCCGGCGGCGCAGGCTCGCCACCACCAGGGTCACGAGGGTGCCGCCCACCGCCCACGCGGACAGCACCAGGAGCGGGGCGGCCACCGCGTTCCCGCGGAAGTACGCGATCGAGCGTGCCACCCAGGTGCCCGCGCCGACCGGGAGCGCCGGTCCGATCGCGCGCCAGAAGTCCGGCAGCAGCGGCAGCGGGAACGCGCCGCCCGCGCTCGGGTTGCCGCCGATCACGACCAGCAGGATCGCGATCCCGATGCCGACCACCCCGAAGACCGTCTGGAGCGCCAGCGTGGTGGCGCCCACCGCGAAGACCGTGAGCGCGCCGAGCCCCCACAGCGCCCAGACGCTGCCCGGCAGGGCGCCGAGGATCGGGCCGGTGATCACGGCGCCGAGGATGCCTCCGGCGATCGCGTAGAGGGCGGTCGTCGCGAGCCGGATCACCGCCCGCGCGCGGTTGGCGGGGCGGGCTCCGGCACTGATCGCGAGGATCGCGGCGCACAGGTAGCCGCCCACGCACCAGCCGACGACCAGGTAGAAGGACGAGAGGCCGTCGGCGTCCTGGACGGACGAGGGCGCGACGTCCTCGGGCTTCAGGGTGCGCTGCTGCTGCTGTTCGATCTGACCGAAGATGTTCAGCAGTGCGCTGGTCTCGGTCGTCCCCTGCCCGGAAGCGATCAGCAGGGTGTCCGTCGCCGCGTGCGGGTCGACGATCAGTGCCGCGTCGACGTCCCGGTTCAGCATCTGGCGCCGCGCCGTCGACTCGTCGGGCAGGACCCGGGGCGACAGCGGGCCGCCGGGCAGGTCGCGCAGCCCCGAGGCCACCTGCCGCGCCGTGCCGCCGGGCGCCACCACCGCCACCTTCACGTCGGTGGGCTTCGGGTGGTGCAGCGCCCCGACGTACGACGTGATGAACAGCAGTTGCAGCACCAGCACGCCGAATACCAGCAGCGCCGCCCGAGGTGTGACGGCCGTCTTGACCTCGTCCACGAAAGCCATGGCTCCACCGTCCGCCCGGGCGGCCCGCAGGCCCAGGTGGGAGGGGCTGAACGGATGGCCGCGGAGGGCGGGGGCGGGCCCCGGCGCGGGCGCGCGGGCCTTCCCCCGCCGGCGCCCGAGGGGCGGTCGGGGCCCGTCCCGGCGGGGCCCTCCGACATCGTTCGCACGAGCGTTCGAAACTGGTTATGGTGGTACCGGTGGGGGCGGTGTCCGGGAGGTTCAGGAGGTGGGTGTGCCGACGTTCACGCACTTGCACACCGCCTCGGGCTTCTCCCCGCGCTACGGCGCGTCCCACCCGGCGGCGCTCGCCGAGCGGGCCGCGGAGCGTGGCCTGGACGCGCTCGCCCTGACCGACCGCGACTCCCTCGCGGGCGCCGTCAGGTTCGCCAAGGCGTGCGCGGCGCAGGGGGTGCGCCCGCTGTTCGGCGCGGACCTCGCGGTGCGGCCGGCCGCACCGCAGGACGGGACGCGTGGCCCCGCGGGCGCGGCCCCACGTCCGGCTCCCTCCACCCCCTCTACCCCCTCCACCCGGGCCTCTGCTCCCTCCACCCGGCGCACCGCTCCCTCCATCCGCCCGGCGGTTCCGGCGCGCGGCGGGGCCTTCGTCGACGAGTCCGCGCCCCGCGCCGTCTTCCTCGCCCGCGACGGCGCGGCGGGCTGGGCGGACCTGTGCCGGCTCGTGTCCACCGCGCACGCCTCGGACACCGGCGCTCCGCTGCTCGACTGGGACGACAACCACGGCGACGGGCTCGTCGTCCTGCTCGGCCCCGACTCCGAGGTCGGCCGCGCCCTCGCCGCCGGCCGCCCCGACCTCGCCGCCCGGCTGCTCGTGCCCTGGCGGGAGGCGTACGGCGACGGCCTGCGGCTCGAGGTCGTGCACCACGGCCGCACCGGGACCGGGCCCGGCTCGCTGCGCCACGCCGCCCGCACCCTCGGC
>NZ_JAKGCV010000294.1 GCF_021556455.1 Streptomyces fuscigenes
CCACCGCGCCGGTCGCGACCGCCGCCCTGGCGCTGCTGCGGGGCGCGCCCCTCGGTCCGGTCGCGGCCGCCGCCCTCCGCGCGTCCCGCGCCCGGCTCGTCCTCCAGCCGCAGGGTCAGCGAGATCCGCTTGCGGGGGATGTCCACGTCGAGCACCTTGATCCGCACCACGTCGCCGGGCTTGACGACGTCCCGCGGGTCCTTCACGAACGTCCGCGACATGGCGGACACGTGGACCAGGCCGTCCTGGTGCACACCGATGTCGACGAAGGCGCCGAACGCGGCCACATTGGTGACCACGCCCTCCAGGATCATCCCCGGGGACAGGTCGCCGATCTTCTCGACGCCCTCCTTGAAGGTGGCGGTCTTGAACGCGGGCCGCGGGTCGCGCCCCGGCTTCTCCAGCTCGCGCAGGATGTCCGTGACCGTCGGCAGGCCGACCGAGTCGCCCACGAAGTCACCGGGCTTCAGCGACCGCAGCACCGACGTGTTGCCGATGAGCGCCGCGACCTCCGTGCGCGCCGACTTCACCATGCTCCGCACGACCGGGTAGGACTCGGGGTGCACGCTGGAGGCGTCCAGCGGGTCCTCGCCGTCCCGGATGCGCAGGAACCCGGCACACTGCTCGTACGCCTTCGGGCCGAGCCGCGCCACGTCCTTCAGGGCCCTGCGCGAGGTGAACGGGCCGTTCGTGTCGCGGTGCGTGACGATGTTCTCCGCGAGGCCCGAACTGATTCCCGACACCCGGGAGAGCAGTGGGGCCGACGCGGTGTTCACGTCGACGCCGACACCGTTCACGCAGTCCTCGACCACCGCGTCCAGCGAACGCGACAGCTTCACCTCGGACAGGTCGTGCTGGTACTGGCCCACGCCGATGGACTTCGGGTCGATCTTGACCAGTTCGGCCAGCGGGTCCTGGAGCCTTCGCGCGATCGAGACCGCGCCGCGCAGCGACACGTCCATGCCGGGAAGTTCCTGCGAGGCGAACGCGGACGCCGAGTACACCGAGGCGCCCGCCTCGCTCACCATCACCTTGGTCAGCCCCAGTTCGGGGTATTTCGCGCAGAGTTCCCCGGCGAGCTTGTCGGTCTCGCGGGACGCCGTGCCGTTGCCGATGGCGATGAGCTCGACCGCGTGCTCCTTCGCGAGCCTCGCGAGCGAGGCGAGCGCCGCGTCCCACTTGTTGGCCGGCACGTGCGGGTAGATCGTGTCCGTCGCGACGACCTTGCCCGTCGCGTCGACCACCGCCACCTTCACGCCCGTGCGGAAGCCCGGGTCGAGGCCGAGGGTCGCCCGTGTCCCGGCGGGGGCGGCGAGCAGCAGGTCGCGCAGGTTCGACGCGAAGACGCGCACCGCCTCGTCCTCCGCGGCCGTGCGCAGCCGCAGCCGCAGGTCGATGCCGAGGTGCACGAGGACGCGGGTGCGCCACGCCCACCGCACGGTGTCCGCCAGCCACTTGTCGCCCGGCCGGCCGCGGTCGGCCACGCCGAAGCGGCGCGCGATCATGTTCTCGTACGCGCTCGGGCCCGGTTCGCCGGACGGCTCCTCGGGCTCCAGGGTGAGGTCGAGCACGTCCTCCTTCTCGCCCCGGAACATCGCCAGCACCCGGTGCGACGGCAGCTCCGTCAGCGGCTCGGTGAAGTCGAAGTAGTCGGCGAACTTCGCGCCCGCCTCCTCCTTGCCCTCCCGCACCTTCGCGGCCAGCCTGCCGCGCCCCCACATCCGCTCGCGCAGCTCGCCGATCAGGTCGGCGTCCTCCGAGAAGCGCTCGGTGAGGATCGCGCGGGCGCCGTCGAGGGCGGCGGCGGCGTCGGCCACGCCCTTGTCCGGGTCCACGAACGCCGCCGCGGCCGCGGCCGGTTCGGCCGAGGGGTCGGCCAGCAGGCCCTCCGCCAGCGGCCCGAGGCCGGCCTCGCGTGCGATCGCCGCCTTCGTGCGCCGCTTGGGCTTGTAGGGCAGGTAGATGTCCTCCAGGCGGGCCTTGGTGTCCGCCGTCCGGATGCGGGCCTCCAGCGCGTCGTCCAGCTTGCCCTGCTCGCGCACGGAGTCGAGCACGGCCGTCCGGCGCTCCTCCAGCTCCCGCAGATAGCGCAGGCGTTCCTCCAGGGTCCGCAGCTGCGCGTCGTCGAGCATCTCGGTCGCTTCCTTGCGGTAGCGCGCGATGAACGGGACGGTCGAACCGCCGTCGAGCAGCGCAACGGCCGCCTCGACCTGCCGCTCCCGTACGCCGAGTTCCTCGGCGATCCTGCCTTCGATGGTCGTCGTCACTGTCACGCTCCGCTTGTGTGTCCGTTACGCGCTCTGCATTGTGGCAGGTGGCTGCGACAGCCGCGGGCGCGACAGGGGGTCTGTCGCCGGCCGGCGGCGCGAAGCCCCCTCCACCCGGGCGGGCGGGGCCGCGGACGGGCGCACACCGCGTACGCCGCCCGGGCGCGTCGCGGGAGCACGGCCGCGCGGCGTGCGGCGGATGGGGGAGGACGGGGGAGAACGGGGGAGAGGACGGAAGGGGACGCGGGCGCCCGGCTCGTGCTGCGGGCGTTCCGGGCGCTCGCCGCTCCCTACGCCCCGGCGCCGTCGGCTGCCGCCGGATTATGCCCCATGCGTGTGCCGTTCTGGAGGCCGCTCACTACGGACAGTTGCGGACACCCTTCGGGCTCAACCGATCGATCGGTCCCTGTTTTCAGACTCTCACGGTCGCGAAACGTCGATAGCCGCTGACTTGTGTTCAGCGTCCCAAGGCCCGCCCGGGCGCGCGAAGACTCGGTGCCGCGAGAGGCCAACGGGGAAACGAGACAAGGGTGGGTGCCGCAGGATGGACAGCCGCGGGAGTGTTCCGGTCCGGCCACTGCCGTACGAGGGGGTGTGGCGCTTCACCGCCCCCGCCGTCGACGCGTCCGTGCCGCGGGCGCGCCACGCGGTCCGCGACCTGCTCGCTCGCCAGGCGGTGCCGGCGGACGACGACCTGGTCCAGATGGTGCTGCTGATCGTCTCGGAACTGGTGACCAACGCCGTGCGCCACGCCGCGGTCCTCTCGCCCGAGGTCGCGGTCGAGGTCGCCGTGGACGACGCCTGGCTCAGGGTGTCCGTGGAGGACGACCACCCCTACCGGCCGAAGCCGCTGGAGCGGGACCAGACCAGGCCGGGCGGGCGGGGGCTGCTGCTGGTGCAGGAGATCTCCCGCGAGGCCGGCGGTGCCTGCGACGTCGAGCACACCGCCGGCGGCGGGAAGGTGGTGTGGGCGGCCCTGCCGCTCACCAGCCCGACTGCGCCCCCGTCAGCTCCCTGACCGCCGGGCGCACCGCGTCCAGGACCGTCACGAACCAGGTGGAGAACTCGTCCTGCGCGCGGCGCTTCTCCAGCTCCTCGGCGGAGACGAAGACGTACTCCGCGATCTCCTCCGGGTCGGGCGCGGGCGTCGCCTGCACGAGCCCCACGAACAGGTGGTTGAACTCCTGCTCCACGAGGCCCGACGCCGGGTCCGGGTGGTTGTAGCGGACCGTGCCCGCCTCTCCCATGAGCGACGGCGAGACGCCGAGTTCCTCGAACGTGCGGCGGGCGGCGGCCGCGAACGGTGCCTCGCCGGGGTACGGGTGGCCGCAGCAGGTGTTGGACCACACGCCGGGGGAGTGGTATTTGGACAGCGCCCGGCGCTGGATCAGCAGTCGGCCCTGCTCGTCGAAGAGGAAGACGGAGAACGCCCGGTGCAGCTGCCCCGGTGCCTGGTGTGCGGCGAGCTTCTCGGCGGTCCCGATCGTGCGTCCCTGCTCGTCGACGAGTTCCAGCAAGATCGTTTCCTGTGCGTCCGCCTGCGCGCTGTCCGCCGTGGTGACTGGTGTGGTCGGCATAACCGTCCTTCGCTTCGGGCCTCGGCCCCCAAGTCTGCCGTACAAGCACCCCGTGCCCGCACTTCGGGGGCGCGGTCATGATCCATTCCCACGATTGCCGCGGCGGACACCCGCGCCGTCCGGGTGCCCAGGCGGCGCGCCGAGTCGCGGGGGCGGCGCGCGCACGCCACGCACCACCACTTCTCGCGCCCGCGCCCCCTCGTGCCGTCGAGGACGCCGTTCGCCTCTCACTCGCGGGCGCCGTCCTCACCCCCGCCCCGAGAGCCGTGCCGACCGCCGGACGCGTGGGCCAGGCGGCAGTCGGCGGTACCCCGTCCATGGTCGCGTCGGCGCCTCGCCCCGGTGGTGCCGGAGCCGCTTCCCGCCGCGCGGCCGGACTCCGGGCGCGGCGCCGGGCGGCCGCCGCTGTACGCCGTGACGGCTGACGGCTGACGGCTGACGGCTGACGGCTGACGGGTGACGGCTGACGGCTGTGAGTCGGCCGTGCCCGCCCGCGCGTGTCGTCGGGTTCCCCGGCCCGGGCGCCGGCGCCGCCGGCCACCCGAAGAGGCCGTCAGGGGCAGAGACCGGCCTCGTGCTCCGCGTGCCCGCCCGGCTCCAGCTGGAAGGTGCAGTGCTCCACGTCGAAGTGGTGGCCGAGGCAGTTCTGCAGGTCGTGGAGGATCTTCTCGTGGCCGGCCGCGTCCAGCGCCTCCTGGTCCACGACCACGTGCGCGGACAGCACCGGCATTCCCGAGGTGATCGTCCAGGCGTGCAGGTCGTGCACGTCCACCACCTCGCGCATGGCCAGCATGTGCGCCCGCACCTCCGCCATGTCCACGCCCTTCGGTGCCGCCTCCAGGAGCACCTCCAGGGTCTCCCGCAGCAGCTTCACGGCCCGCGGCACGATCATCACACCGATCAGCAGTGACGCGATCGGGTCGGCGAGCTGCAAGCCGGTGGCCAGGATGACCCCGGCGGAGACGAGGACCGTGAAGGAGCCGATGGTGTCGGCGAGCACCTCCAGATAGGCCCCGCGCACATTGAGGCTCTCGCGCTGCCCGCGCATCAGCAGCAGGAGCGAGACGGCGTTGGCGACGAGGCCCACGACGGCGAACGCGATCGTCAGCCCGCCCCTGGTGTCCGGCGGCTCGATGAACCGCTCGACGGCCTCGTACAGGAGGAACGCGCCCACGCCGAGCAGCAGCAGGCAGTTGGCGAGGGCGGCCAGGATCTCCGCACGCGCGTACCCGAAGGTGCGGCTCTCGTCGGCGGGCCGCGCCGCGAAGTGGATGGCCAGCAGCCCCATGCCGAGCCCGAGCGCGTCGGTCGCCATGTGGCCCGCGTCCGCGATCAGGGCGAGCGAGCCGGAGACGACACCGCCCGCGATCTCCACGGCGGTCACGGCCAGGGTGATGGCGAGGGCCACGCGCAGCCGGCTGCGGTAGCCGGTCGTCACCGTGCCGCCCGGCGGGCCGTGGGCGTGCCCGTGATCGTGCCCTGCCCCCATGGGCCACCTCCCCGAACGCTGTCCGACGACTCAGTGAACTACGGGCAGGGGGTATGGGGCAACACGACGCTGAACACCGTTGTCATCTCATCTGACCTGCGGAAATGCCCGCAGGTCAGCGCTCCGGACAGATCATCCGACCGGTGTGGCGGGGTGGCTGAGGCGCCACCCGGCCCATGCGGATTCCACCATCTCGCGTACCCCCCGCTTCGCCGTCCAGCCCAGCTCCGCGGTGATCCGCTCCACCGAAGCGACGGCCGTCGGCGCGTCCCCGGGGCGCCGGGCCTCCAGCACCGGCGCCGTCGCGCTGCCCGTCACGTCCGCCACCACGGCGGCGAGCTCCCGCACGGAGACGCCCTCGCCCCGGCCGATGTTCACCGTCAGGTCCCCGCCGTCGCGCGAGGCGAGGGCGCGCGCCACGGCCAGGTGCGCGTCCGCCAGGTCGGCGACGTGGATGTAGTCCCGGACGCAGGTCCCGTCCGGCGTCGGATAGTCCGTGCCGAAGATGCGCGGGGCCTCGCCCCGCGTGATGCGGTCGAAGAACATCGGCACGATGTTGAAGACGCCCGTGTCGGACAGCTCGGGGGACGCGGCGCCCGCCACGTTGAAGTACCGCAGGCACGCCGTGGACAGCCCGTGCGCCCGGCCCGCGGCACGCACCAGCCACTCGCCGACGAGCTTCGTCTCCCCGTAGGGGCTGATGGGGGCGGTCGGCGTCCCCTCGGTGATGCGCCCGGAGCCGTCCGGGTTGCCGTACACGGCGGCCGACGACGAGAACAGGAAGCTGCGCACGCCGCACGCGACGACGGCGTCGAGCAGGGTCGTGAGACCCGCCACGTTCTCCCGGTAGTACCGCAGCGGCTGCTCCACCGACTCGCCGACCTGCTTCTTGGCCGCGAGATGCACCACACCGCTCACGCCGTGCTCGGCGATCACCCGCTCGACCAGGTCCCGGTCCGCCACCGAGCCCCTGACCAGGGGCACGGAGGCCGGCAGCCGCTCGGCGATGCCGCTCGACAGGTCGTCCAGCACCACGGCCGACTCACCAGCCCCGGTCATGGAGCGCACCACGTGCGCGCCGATGTACCCCGCCCCGCCCGCGATCAGCCACGTCATGGCGTCACTCTAGAGGCTGACGGCCGGGCCGTGCGGCGCGGCGGGTGGCGCCCGGCCGTGCCGTCGTCGACGATCCCCGCACAACCTCGCAGCAGACCGGGGAGTCCGAGGCGTAAACGGTCGGTGAACTCGGTCTTCAGTTCATCCGATAGCCTCTGCCGACGTGCAGCGGCCCGCGCACCCCGATCTGCCAGTGCCAAGGAGTGAGTTCGTCTGTCGACCGCAATCCTCACAGGTCACCCGGTGCCCGGATCGCCGCTCGACGGCCATCTGAGGTCCCTGGGCTTCGACGTGCGCTCCGCCGGCGACGGCGCGGACGCCGCGCGCCTGGTCGCCGCCGCCCCCGCGGGCGAGCGGGTCGCCCTCGTCGACACACGGTTCGTCGGCCACCTGCACGCACTGCGTCTCGCGCTGACGGACCCCCGCTTCCCGCTGTCCGCGACGACGGGCGTCGTGACGGCCCGGCCCGAGGCCCGCGCCGCCCTCGTCCGCGCGCTCGGCGAGTCCGGGCGCGACGCCGTGCCGCCCGCCGCACCCG
>NZ_JAKGCV010000295.1 GCF_021556455.1 Streptomyces fuscigenes
GCCCGGGCCCGTTCGGGCGAGGCGCCCTGACCGGCCGGAAACGGGTGGCGGGGCGCCGGCCGGGCGCGCCGCGGCAGGCCGGTGAACGGGCCCGGGGCCGGCCCGGGGGCCGCCCGGAGAAGGCTCCGGAAGGCCCGCCGAGGCGACCCGCACCCGTGCGGGATCGCGTCACATCGACGGTATCGGCATCGTCAAAGTGACGCGAAGCGGATATGATAGATAGCGTCAATCCGACGAAAAGGCGCGACGCAGGACTCCGGTCCGCAGAGAAGAAAGGGTGCGTGACGTGACCACGGCCCATCCCCTTACGGAACTCGACGTGCAGCCCACGCCCCTGGCGCTGCTGCTGCTCGGCCGGGACGCAGACCCGCGCAGCGAGCGGGGGGTCGAGTGCCCCGGCGACCTGCCCGCCCCCTCCGACCCGGACCTCGTGGCGCGCGCCCGCGCAGCCAAGGACCGGCTCGGCGACCGCGTGTTCGTGCTCGGCCACCACTACCAGCGCGACGAGGTCATCCAGTTCGCGGACGTGACCGGCGACTCCTTCAAGCTCGCGCGGGACGCGGCGGCGCGGCCGGGTGCCGAGTACATCGTCTTCTGCGGCGTGCACTTCATGGCCGAGTCCGCGGACATCCTGACGGGCCCGGACCAGAAGGTGGTCCTCCCGGACCTCGCGGCCGGCTGCTCCATGGCCGACATGGCGACGGCCGAGCAGGTCGAGGAGTGCTGGGACGTCCTGAGCGAGGCGGGCGTGGCCGACGGCGTCGTGCCCGTCTCGTACATGAACTCCTCGGCCGACATCAAGGCCTTCACGGGCCGCCACGGCGGGACGATCTGCACCTCCTCGAACGCCGAGCGCGCGCTGAACTGGGCCTTCGAGCAGGGCGACAAGGTGCTCTTCCTGCCCGACCAGCACCTCGGCCGCAACACGGCCGTGCGCGACCTCGGCATGTCCCTGGAGGACTGCGTCGTCTACAACCCGCACCGGCCGAACGGCGGGCTCACCGCGCAGCAGCTGCGCGACGCGAAGATGATCCTGTGGCGCGGCCACTGCTCGGTGCACGGCCGCTTCTCGCTGGACTCGGTCGAGGAGGTCCGCGCCCGCATACCGGGCGTCAACGTCCTGGTGCACCCCGAGTGCCGGCACGAAGTGGTCGCGGCGGCCGACGAGGTGGGCTCGACGGAGTACATCATCAAGGCGCTGGAGGCGGCGCCGCCCGGCTCGAAGTGGGCCGTGGGCACCGAGCTGAACCTGGTGCGGCGGCTGGCGAACCGGTTCGCCCCGCAGGACAAGGAGATCGTCTTCCTGGACCGCACGGTGTGCTTCTGTTCGACCATGAACCGCATCGACCTGCCGCACCTGGTGTGGACGCTGGAGTCGCTCGCGGACGGCAACGAGATCAACCGGATCACGGTCGACGCCGACACCGCCCACTACGCCCAGGTCGCGCTGGAGCAGATGCTCGCCCTGCCGTAGCCGGGCGACGGGCCCGCGGCGCCGCCGCCCCGGCAGCAGGAAGGGGTGTGCCCCCGGTGGATTCCACCGGGGGCACGCCCCTTTCGCGTGCGGGCCGCGGGTCAGCGGGCCGCAGATCAGGCGTGCGCGTCCTCGCGGGCGCGCTCGCCGGACGCCTCGGGCCGCCGCGGGGCGTCGCCGCCGGCCTTGGCCGCCTTCTTCTTCGCGCGGCGCTCCTTGCGCAGTTCGACCATCGCGTAGAGCGTCGGCACGAGCAGCAGGGTCAGGAGCGTCGAGGAGATCAGGCCGCCGATCACGACCACCGCGAGCGGCTGGGCGATGAAGCCGCCCTCGCCGGTGACGCCGAGCGCCATCGGGAGCAGGGCGAAGATCGTCGCGAGGGCCGTCATGAGGATCGGCCGCAGACGGTGCCTGCCGCCCTCGACGACCGCCTCGACCACGCCGAGGCCGCGCGATCTGTACTGGTTGATCAGGTCGATCAGCACGATCGCGTTGGTGACCACGATGCCGATCAGCATCAGCATGCCGATCATGGCGGGCACGCCGAGCGGGGTGCCGGTCACGAGCAGCAGGCCGAGTGCGCCGGTCGCCGCGAACGGGATCGACACCAGCAGGATCAGCGGCTGCACCAGCGAGCGGAACGTGCCGACCAGCAGCATGAAGACGATCGCGACGGCGGCCAGCATGGCCAGGCCGAGCTTCTTGAACGCGTCGTTCTGGTCGGACGTCACGCCGCCGATGGAGGCGGTGGCACCCGACGGCAGCTTCAGCGCCTTGATCTTGGACTGGAGCTTGGTGCTGACGGAGCCGGTGTTGTCGCCGGTCGGGCGCGCGGTGACCGTCGCCGCGCGGTTGCCGTCGATCCGGGTCATGGAGACGGGGCCGGGCACGACCTTCACGTCGGCGATCTGACCGAGCTTCACCGGGCCGAGCGGCAGGTCCTTGAGCTGCGCGACGGTCGTCGCGGGCTGCTTGGAGGTGACGACGACGTCCCGCTCGGTGTCGTCGAGGACCGCCGTGCCGGACTTGGTGCCACTGACGGCCTGCGCCACGGCGGCGCCCAGCGTCGCGTTGCTGAACCCGGCGTCGGCCGCCTTGTCGTTGGCCGTGACGGAGATGCGCGGGATGGACTGCGACAGGTCGCTGCTGACGTCGGTGACGTCGTGCAGCGTGCCGACCGCCGAGGTGACCAGGTCGGACGCCTTCTTCAGGGTCGCCGAGTCGCCCGCCTTGACGGTGACGCTGAGGTCCTGGCTGCCGAAGCCGCCGCCCGCGGAGACGGTCGTGTCCCCGATGCCCTTGACGCCGCGCAGCCTGCTCTCGATGGCGCTCTGCGTCTTCGCGTACTGCGAGGCGTCCTTGACGGTCACCTGGTAGCTGGCCTGGTTGGTGCCCGCGCCGCCGCCGAGGGCGGCCTGGAAGCCGGAGGTGCCGACGGTGACCTGGTAGTCCTTCACCTGGTCCATGCCGGCGAGGACCTTCTCGACCTTCTTCGCGGCGTCGTCCGTGGCGGCGAGGCTGGTGCCGGGCGCCAGCTTCTGGCTGATGGACAGGACGTCCTGGTCGCCGTTGTCGAAGAAGTTGGTCTTCAGGAAGCTCGACATGCCGAGCGTGCCGACGAGGATCACCACGGCGATGAGCACACTGGTGAGGCGCTTGCGGGTGGCCCAGCGCAGCACCGGCACGTACGTGCGCTGGAGCCGGCTGTTGCTCTCCTTCTCCTCGGCCCTGCGGCGGGCCTCCTCCTCGCCGAGGCCCTTGGCGCCCTTGGGGGCCCGGAGGAACCAGTACGAGAAGACGGGCACGGCCGTCAGCGACACGAGCAGCGAGGCCAGCAGCGCGGCCGTCACGGTCAGCGAGAACGAGCCGAACAGCTCGCCGACGATGCCCCCGACGAGGCCGATCGGCAGGAAGACCGCGACGGTCGTCAGCGTGGAGGCCGTGACCGCGCCCGCGACCTCGCGGACCGCGTCGACGATGGCGCTGTGGCGTTCCTCGCCGTAGGCGAGGTGCCTCTTGATGTTCTCCAGGACCACGATCGAGTCGTCGACGACGCGGCCGATGGCGATGGTCAGGCCGCCGAGGCTGAGGACGTTCAGCGTCTCGCCGTTGATCCACAGCACGATCAGGGCGATGACGACGGACAGCGGGATGGAGATGGCGGTGACGAGCGTCGAGCGCAGCGACGCCAGGAACAGCAGGATCACGATGACCGCGAAGAGCAGGCCGAGGGCGCCCTCCGTGGTCAGTCCGGAGATCGACTTGGAGACCGCGGGGCCCTGGTCGCTCGCGACGACGACCTTCGTGCCGGAGCCGAGCTGCTCCCGCAGGCCGGGCAGCTTGTCCGAGACCGCCTTGGAGATCGAGACGGCGCTGCCGTCCTGCGAGTCCATGGTGATGTTGACCGCGAGGCTCGGCTCGCCGTCCGTGCGGGTCAGCGAGGTCTCGGGGGCCGGCTTCTGCGCGACGGTGGCGATGTCGCCGAGCCGGACGGGCTTGCCGGGGGCGGTGCCGGGCGCGGCCTGCGGGGCGACCTCGAGGTTCTTGATCTGGCTCAGCGAGGTGAAGCCGGTGCCGACCTGCACGGTGCGGCTCTTGCCGTCCTCCGCGAACGATCCGGCCGGGACGGGCACGCCGCCGGCCTTGAGCGCGTCGGAGACGGACTGCGTGCTCAGGCCCGCCGCGGCGAGCTTCTTCGGGTCCGGCGTGACGGCGACCTGGAGGTCGCGCACACCGTCGACCGTGACCTGGCCGACGCCGTCGATGTCCTGGAGCTCGGGCACGGCCGTGCGGTCGAGCCGGTCGGCGAGTGCCTGCTGGTCCTTGCCGCCCGTGACGGCGAGCACGACCGTCGGCAGGTCGTCCGTGGAGCCCGCGACGACCTGCGGGTCGACGCTCTGGGGCAGCTGGTTGGAGGCGCGGTTGACGGCCTGCTGGATGTCGGCGACGAGCTGCTTGGTGCCGGACTGGCCGAAGCCGAAGCTCGCGACGACGGTGGCGCTGCCCTCGCTGGAGGTCGAGGTGACGCTGCTGACGCCGTCGACCGCCTTCATGGCGTTCTCCAGCGGCTCGGCCACCTGCTTCTCCACCACGTCGGGCGACGCGCCCTGGTAGGGAGCCACCACCGACACCAGCGGCAGGTCGATGGGCGGCAGCAGCTGCTGCTTCAGCTGGGGTATCGCTATCGCGCCGAACACGAGGGCGATGATCGACATCAGGCCGACTAGGGCCCGTTGTCTGAGGCTGAACCTGGACAGCCAGGACATGGGGTCTCTCTTCTGTGTGCGTGCTGCGTACGGCGTGTACGTGCGTGCTGCGTCTGCGCGTCCGCGTGAAGCGGCAGGTGGGCGGGGCGGCACGGGCTGCGTGCCGGCCGGCCGTCGGGGTGCGGTCGCCGATCCGGCCCCTCATACACGATCAGGCATGGAAAGGGGCGTTTCCGTCCGCCGCAGGTCCATTTCCGGTGCCGGCCGCGTACCGCGCCTGGAGTACGCGACGGCGGAGCGCTACTCCACCCTCGGACGCACCAGGCCCGATTCGTACGCGAATACGACCAATTGCGCCCGGTCGCGAGCGCCCAGTTTGGCCATGGCGCGGTTGACGTGGGTCTTCACGGTGAGCGGGCTGACGGCGAGGCGCTCGGCGATCTCGTCGTTGGAGTGGCCGCCCGCCACCAGGCCGAGCACCTCCCGCTCGCGCACGGTCAGCGCGGCCAGCCGCCGCGCGTGCGCGGCCGAGCCGTCCCGCTGGTCGTCCGCACCGCCCTGCGCGAGGAACGAGGCGATCAGGCCCTTGGTGGCGAGCGGTGACAGGAGCGCCTCGCCGGCCGCGGCGATCCGGATCGCGTTCAGCAGTTCCACCGGCTCGGCGCCCTTGCCGAGGAAACCCGACGCGCCCGCGCGCAGCGACTGCACCACGTACTCGTCGACCTCGAACGTCGTCAGCATGACCACGTGCACGCCGTCGAGTTCGGGATCGGCGCTGATCATGCGGGTGGCGGCGAGCCCGTCGGTGCCCGGCATGCGGATGTCCATGAGGACCACGTCGGCCTTCTCGGAGCGGGCGAGCGCGACGGCCTCGGCGCCGTCGGCTGCCTCCGCGACGACCTCCATGTCCGGCTCGGAGTCGACGAGGACCCGGAAGGCGCTGCGCAACAGTGCCTGGTCGTCCGCCAGAAGGACCCTGATCGTCACGCGTGCTCCTGTTGTCGTGGCTGCACCGGCAGTATCGCCTGCACGCGGAAGCCGCCGCCGTAGCGGGGTTCCGCGACGAGGCTCCCGCCGAGCGCGGTCACGCGCTCCCGCATGCCGAGCAGGCCGTGCCCGCCGCCGGGAGCCGGCTCGCGGGGGCCCGACCCGCCGTCGTCGAGGACGGTGACCTCGATGCCCGAGACGGCCCGCACGACGCTGACCTCAGCGGCGGCGGAGGTGCCCGCGTGCTTGCCCACGTTCGTCAGGGCCTCCTGGACCACGCGGTACGCGGCGAGGCCCACGGCCGCGGGCAGCCGCGGCGCCCCGTCCGCGACGAGCACGTCCGCGACGAGCAGGCGCACCGGCAGGCCGGCGGTGCGGAAGGTCTCGGCGAGCGCCTCCAGCTGCCCGAGTCCGGGGGCCGGCTCGGTCGGCGCCTCCGGGTCGCCGGACTGGCGCAGCAGGCCGACGGTGGCGCGCAGCTCGTCGATGGCGCTGCGGCTGGCCTCGCGGACGTGCGCCAGCGCCTCCTTGGCCTGGTCGGGGCGCTTGTCCATGACGTGCGCCGCGACGCCCGCCTGGACGTTGACCAGCGCGATGTGGTGGGCGACGACGTCGTGCAGGTCGCGGGCGATGCGCAGCCGCTCCTCGGCGACGCGGCGGCGCGCCTCCTCCTCGCGGGTGCGCTCGGCCCGTTCGGCGCGCTCCCGCATGGCGTCGATGAAGGCCCGCCGGCTGCGCACGGCGTCGCCCGCGGCGGCCGCCATGCCCGTCCAGGCGAAGACCCCCAGGTTCTGCTGGGAGTACCAGGGTTCGGAGCTCAGGGCCATGGCCGCCCCGGTGAGCACGCCCATGGTCAGCAGCCCGACCCGCCAGGTGGTCGGCCGGTCGCTGCCCGCGGCCAGGGTGAACAGGGCCACGACGACGGTGAACGCGACGGGCGAGCTGGGCCGGCCCATCGCGAAGTCGAGCACGGTCAGCGCGACGGTCGCGAACAGCACGCTGCGCGGGTGGTGCCTGCGCTGCAGCAGCGCTCCGGCGGCGAGCACCATCAGCACGACGCCGAGCACGCTCGGCGGGTGCACCTCGATGGGCGTGGTGAAACCGCGGCCGCCGCGCGGGCGCGCGAACGCCGCGACGAGCATGCAGACGAGGACCACGAGGGCGATGGCCGCGTCGGGCGCCGTGGGATGGGCGCGCGACCAGCAGCGGGCCCGACCCAGGCGGCCCGAGCGTCCGGGTTCCCGGTCCCCGGGCCCGCCGGGTCGGGGCGGGGCGGGGGGCGCTGCCGCGTGCCGCTGTCCTCCGGCG
>NZ_JAKGCV010000296.1 GCF_021556455.1 Streptomyces fuscigenes
GCGCGCGGCGGCGGGGACGCCGGGGCGGCTGCCGGGCGCGGGGAGGCGGGAGCCGGCCAGGGGACGCGAGGGAGGTGCGCAGGGGCCCGGTGGGGCGCCCGGGCCGGGAGCGGGGCCCCGTCGGGCGGGCCCGGAGGTGCCGCGGGGCTCAGAGGGCCGCCGGGACGCCCGTCAGGGCCGTGACGACCGGGTCGAGGGCCTGGTTGATCTCGTCGCCGATCGAGCGGAAGAGGGTGATCGGCGCGCCGTAGGGGTCGTACACCTCGTCCGCCTCGGCGTTCGGGGCAAGCAGCCAGCCCCGCAGGGCGGCGGCGGCCCGCACGAGGGCCCGCGCGCGCTCGACCACGCCGTCGTCCAGCGGGTCGGGCAGCGTGGCCGGGTCTATGGCGCGCACCAGCCTGGTGAACTCCTTCAGGGTGAACGTCCGCAGCCCCGCGGAGTGCCCCATCGAGATGACCTGCGCGCGGTGGTCGCGCGTGGCCGTCAGGACCAGGTCGGCCCGGATGACGTGCTCGTCGAGCAGCTCGCGCCCGACGAAGCCGGAGGCGTCCGCGCCGAAGTCGGCGAGGACGGCCTCCGCGTTGGCCTCCATCGGGGCGCCCTCGTGCCCCCAGGTGCCCGCGCTCTCCACGATCAGCCCGCCGGTGAGGTGCTCGCCGAGGCGGGCGCTGAGGGCGTGCCGGTTCAGCCGCTCGGTGATCGGCGAGCGGCAGACGTTGCCGGTACTGACGTGGAGGATGCGGAACGCCTGCTCGCCCCGCGGTGCGGTGTCCGCTATGCCACGCCCCTCAGGGGCGGTCAATTGGCCACCTCGAGGTCCGGTACCACCTTGCGCAGCTCGTCGGCGTCGAGCGCGCCCGCGCGCAGCAGGACGGGCACCTTGCCGGTGACGTCGACGATGGACGACGGCACGATGCCGGGCGTCGGCCCGCCGTCGAGGTAGACGCTGACCGCGTCGCCCAGCATGTTCTGCGCGGCGTCGCAGTCCTCGGGCGCCGGGTGGCCCGTGAGATTGGCGCTGGAGACGGCCATGGGGCCGACCTCGGTCAGCAGCTCGATGGCGACCGGGTGCAGCGGCATGCGGACGGCGACGGTGCCGCGGGTGTCCCCGAGGTCCCACTGCAGGGACGGCTGGTGCTTGGCGACGAGCGTCAGCGCGCCGGGCCAGAAGGCGTCGACGAGCTCCCAGGCCTGCTCGGAGAAGTCCGTGACGAGGCCGTGCAGCGTGTTGGGCGAGCCGATCAGCACCGGGCTCGGCATGTTGCGGCCGCGGCCCTTGGCGTCGAGGAGGTCGCCCACGGCCTCGGCGGCGAACGCGTCCGCGCCGATCCCGTACACGGTGTCGGTGGGCAGGACGACCAGCTCGCCACGCCGCACGGCGGACGCGGCCTCCCGCAGTCCGGTGGTGCGGTCGGTTGCGTCGTTGGTGTCGTAACGCCGTGCCATGGTCACTGGCTCCTTCTTCTCACGGACTCGGTTCGCCGTCCGGCCGGCGGGCCGGGCCGGCAGGTCCGCCCGGCGGGGCGGGCCGTCCGGCGGCGGTGGGCGCCGCCGGGCGCCGGCGCGCGGCCGGAGGGTGCGGGCACATTCTGCTCCCCGGCCCTCACGGCAGTGCCTTGCGGGCCGTGGCGAAGCGGGGGCGGTTGTTGAGGTCGGGGTGGTCCGCCGCGTCCGCCCAGCCGGACTCCTCGCTGAAGATCCACGGGACCTGGCCGCCCTGGGTGTCCGCGTGCTCGACGACGACGAGGCCGCCGGGCCGCAGCAGCCGGTGCGCGGTGCGCTCGATGCCCCGGATCGTGTCGAGCCCGTCCTCGCCGGAGAACAGCGCCATGCCCGGGTCGTGGTCGCGGGCCTCGGGGGCCACGTACTCCCATTCGGTGAGGGGGATGTACGGCGGGTTCGAGATGACGAGGTCGACCTGGCCGTCCAGCTCGGGCAGCGCGCCGAGGGCGTTGCCCGCGTGCACGGTGACGCGCGAGTCCGCGGCGTTCTTGCGGGTCCACACGAGGGCGTCCTCGGACAGCTCCACGGCGTGCACCGTCGAGCGGGGCACCTCCTGGGCGATGGCCAGGGCGATCGCGCCGGACCCGGAGCACAGGTCCACCACGACCGGCTCGACGACGTCCATCGCGCGGACCGCGTCTATGGCCCAGCCGACGACCGACTCGGTCTCCGGGCGCGGCACGAACACGCCCGGGCCCACCTGGAGTTCCAGGTAGCGGAAGAAGGCCCGGCCGGTGATGTGCTGGAGGGGTTCGCGGGCCTCGCGGCGGGCGATCGCCTCCCAGTAGCGCGCGTCGAAGTCCCCGTCCTTGACGGCGTGGAGCTCGCCGCGCTTGACGCCGTGCACGTACGCGGCGAGTTCCTCGGCGTCGAAGCGGGGGGAGGGCACGCCGGCGTCCGCGAGGCGCCTGGTGGCCTGGGCGACCTCCGCGAGCAGCAGGCTGCGGGGCGCGGGGCCCCTGCGGCCCGCCCGGGGGTCACCGCTGCCGCCGGTGGCAGGCCCGCCGTGTGGTGGCTGCACGCTGGTTCCTCCGGACTGCGTCAAGGGATTGCTGGGCGGGTGCCGGCGTCGGCCCCGGCTCCCGTTCGGCGGTGCTCGCGCGTCACTGCGCGGCGGCGAGCTTCGCGGCGGAGTCGGCGTCCACGCAGGCCTGGATGACGGCGTCGAGGTCGCCGTCGAGCACCTGGTCCAAGTTGTACGCCTTGAAGCCGACGCGGTGGTCCGAAATGCGGTTCTCGGGGAAGTTGTACGTCCGGATCTTCTCCGAGCGGTCCACCGTGCGCACCTGGCTGCGCCGGGCGTCCGCGGCCTTCGACTCGGCCTCCTCCTGCGCGGCCGCCAGCAGCCGGGAGCGCAGGATGCGCAGGGCCTGCTCCTTGTTCTGGAGCTGGCTCTTCTCGTTCTGGCAGGAGGCGACGACGCCGGTGGGCAGGTGCGTGATGCGGACGGCGGAGTCGGTCGTGTTGACCGACTGGCCGCCGGGGCCCGAGGAGCGGTAGACGTCGATGCGCAGGTCGTTCGGGTTGATCTCGACGTCGATCTCCTCGGCCTCGGGCGTCACGAGGACACCGGCGGCGGAGGTGTGGATGCGGCCCTGGGACTCGGTGGCCGGCACGCGCTGCACGCGGTGCACGCCGCCCTCGTACTTCAGCCGGGCCCAGACGCCCTGCCCGGGCTCCGTGGCGCCGTTGCCGCCCTTGGTCTTCACCGCGACCTGGACGTCCTTGTAGCCGCCGAGCTCGGACTCGGTGGAGTCGATGATCTCGGCCTTCCAGCCGGCGCGCTCGGCGTAGCGCAGGTACATGCGCAGCAGGTCGCCCGCGAACAGCGCGGACTCGTCGCCGCCGGCGCCGGCCTTGACCTCCAGGATGACGTCCTTGTCGTCGCTGGGGTCGCGGGGCACGAGCAGCAGTCGCAGGCGCTCGGTGATCTCCTCGCGGCGCTGTTCGAGGTCCTTGACCTCGGCGGCGAAGTCGGGGTCCTCGGCGGCGAGCTCGCGGGCCGTGCCGATGTCGTCCCCGGTCTGCTTCCAGGAGCGGTACGCGCCGATGATCGGGGTCAGCTCGGCGTACCGCTTGCTGAGCCTGCGGGCATTGGCCTGGTCCGCGTGGACCGACGGGTCGGCCAGCTTCTTCTCCAGGTCGGCGTGCTCGCCGACCAGGTCCTCGACCGCCTCGAACATCGGGGGCTCCTGGGGTGGTGAAAAGTGCTTCGGGAGTAGCGGGTGCTGCCGGAGGGGCGGGGGCGCGGCACCGCCGCGGGGTCGCGTCCCGGGGCGGGCTGCCCGCCGCGGCGGGAGGGTGCTCCTCCCGGCGGCGCGGCACGGTCCGCCGGGGGTGCTCCCCCCGGCCCGTGCGGGCCCGCCCGGTACGCCAAAGCGCCGGCCTCGACGCCCCTGAGCGGGGCGCCGGTGGCCGGCGCGGGGTGCTCGCTACTTCTTGGCGGAGCCGGTCTTGCCGGCCGTGGCGCCCTTGCCGAAGCGGGCCTCGAAGCGGGCCACACGGCCACCGGTGTCGAGGATCTTCTGCTTGCCCGTGTAGAACGGGTGGCACTCGGAGCACAGGTCGGCACGGATGGTGCCGGACCCGATGGTGCTCCGGGTCGTGAACGACGCGCCACAGGTGCAGCTGACCTGCGTCTCGACGTACTTCGGGTGAATGTCGTTCTTCACGGGTGTCTCCTTGATCGCGGAGGGCACCGGGTCGCACGGGCGGATTGCCTGCACGTGAACCGGGACCGGCGGACCAGTCTGCCAGCACTGGGCGCATCTGCCCAAACCGGAGGGGACCCCGTCTTGTTCCCGGTGGCGGCATACGGGTGCGGGCGCGCTCTCAGTGGGAGCTCTCGATGACCCCGTGGGCGTCGCCGGTGTCGCCGGCGGAGCCCTTCGTCGCCGAGCGCGGGATCGGACGGTCCTGGCGCAGTGCGCTCCACACCGTGCGGGCCCCGGGCTCCAGCGGGACGACGCGGTTCGGGTCGGCCGGGTCGTACTTCACGGGCAGCGTGATCATTGTCACGTTCTTCGCCGAGAGGTCCTGGAGGCCGCCCGCGAAGCCGATCAGCTCGTCCACGCTGTCGAGGTCGGAGTCCGGCGTGATCGACTTGGTGGCCGTGTCGGCGAGGTCGAACAGCTTTTTCGGGTCGCTGAGCAGGCCGATCCCCCGCACCCGCTGGATGAGCGCCTTCATGAACGCCTGCTGGAGCTGGATGCGGCCGAGGTCGCTGCCGTCGCCCACGGCGTGCCGGGTGCGGACCAGGCCGAGGGCCTGCTCCCCGTCGAGCGTGTGGGTGCCGGGCCCGAGGCTCAGGTGGCTGTCCTTGTCCTTGATCGCCCGGGTCGTCGTCACCTGCACGCCGCCGAGCTGGTTGATGAGCTTCTTGAACCCGGTGAAGTCGACCTCGATGTAGTGGTCCATCCGGATTCCGGTCATCCGCTCGACGGTCTTCACCGCGCAGGCGGGGCCGCCGGCCTCGTAGGCGCTGTTGAACATGGCCGAGGAGTCGGCGGGGACCGTGCGGCCCTTCTTGCCCTTGCAGGCGGGGCGGGCGACGAGCGTGTCGCGCGGTATCGAGACCACGGAGGCCTTCTTGTGGCCCTCGTAGACGTGCAGGAGCATCGCGGTGTCCGAGCGGGCGCCGGTGCTCCTGCCGTACTTCGCGTTGGCCCCGGCCCGGGAGTCGGACCCGAGGACGAGGATGTCCTCGGAGCCGTCGTGGACGTTCTTGGGGCGGTCGGAGCCGAGCTGGGCGTTGATGTCGATGCCGCTGAGATTGCCGTTCAGGCGGGCGTATACGTACCCGAGACCGCCCAGGATGACGGCGACCAGCACGACGAGCGTCAGGATCACGCCCTTGAGCGTGCGGCGACGGGTACTCCGCTCGGCGGTCATGGTCTCCTCCGGCTTCCGGCCCTCTCCACCTGCCCCTGACGTGGTGCTCGGGCGTCGCCCGCCTCTCGTGCTCGTACGGCTCCCGGTGCCCGGCGGTCACGGGCCGGGCGCGAGGTTCCCCAAAGCGTCGCACGAGTGTGCCCCCTCGCGCTTCCCGAGCGCGAGGGGGCACCGTCGATCCGGTACGGAAGAACCGCCGTCAGTCGTTGCCGTTGCCCGGCATCGGCGTGGTCTTCTGGATCTGGAGCAGGAACTCCGCGTTGGACTTCGTCTGCTTCATCTTGTCGAGGAGCAGCTCGATGGCCTGCTGCTGGTCCAGCGCGTGCAGGACCCGGCGCAGCTTCCAGACGATGGACAGCTCGTCCGAGCCGAGCAGGATCTCCTCCTTGCGGGTGCTGGACGCGTCGACGTCCACCGCGGGGAAGATGCGCTTGTCGGAGAGCTTGCGGTCGAGGCGGAGCTCCATGTTGCCGGTGCCCTTGAACTCCTCGAAAATGACCTCGTCCATCCGGGAGCCGGTCTCCACCAGCGCCGTCGCGAGGATCGTCAGCGAGCCGCCGTCCTCGATGTTGCGCGCGGCACCGAAGAAGCGCTTCGGCGGGTAGAGGGCCGTCGAGTCGACACCACCGGACAGGATGCGTCCGGAGGCCGGCGCCGCCAGGTTGTAGGCGCGGCCCAGACGGGTGATGGAGTCCAGCAGCACGACGACGTCGTGGCCGAGCTCCACGAGGCGCTTGGCGCGCTCGATGGCCAGCTCCGCGACCGTGGTGTGGTCCTCGGCGGGACGGTCGAAGGTCGAGGAGATGACCTCGCCCTTGACCGACCGCTGCATGTCGGTGACCTCTTCCGGCCGCTCGTCGACGAGGACGACCATCAGGTGGCACTCGGGGCTGTTGACCGTGATGGCGTTCGCGATCGACTGCAGGATCATCGTCTTGCCGGTCTTCGGCGGGGCGACGATCAGGCCGCGCTGGCCCTTGCCGATCGGGGCGACGAGGTCGATGATCCGTGTCGTCAGCACGCCGGGGTCGGTCTCCAGGCGGAGCCGGTCCTGCGGGTAGAGCGGCGTGAGCTTCTGGAACTCGGCGCGGCCGCGGCCGCTCTCGGGCGCCATGCCGTTGACCGAGTCGAGGCGGACCAGCGCGTTGAACTTCTCGCGGCGCTCGCCCTCCTTGGGCTGGCGCACGGCACCGGTGACGTGGTCGCCCTTGCGCAGGCCGTTCTTGCGGACCTGCGCGAGGGACACGTACACGTCGTTCGGGCCGGGCAGGTAGCCCGAGGTCCGGATGAACGCGTAGTTGTCGAGGATGTCGAGGATGCCCGCGACCGGGATCAGCACATCGTCGTCGGCGACCTGCGGCTCGGCCGCGCCGAAGTCCTCGCGCCCGCGGCGTCCGCGGCGGTCGCGGTAGCGCCCGCGGCGCCCGCGGCGGCCGGTGCCGTCGTCGTCGAAGTCGTCCTGCGGGGCGCCGCCCTGCCGGTCGCGGCGGCCCTGCTGCCCGCCGCCGCCCTGCTGGTCGCCGTCGCCCTTGCCGCGGCGGTCGCGCTGGCGCTCCCGGCGGTCGCCGCGGCCC
>NZ_JAKGCV010000297.1 GCF_021556455.1 Streptomyces fuscigenes
GTACGCGGGCCGCGCGCCCTCGCGGCGCGCGCTGCCGGCGCCGCCGCCGCGCCCGCCCGTGACGGCGCGCGCGGCGGCCCGTGCCCTCGACAGGCCGCCGCGCCCGTGCCGCCGGGGTCAGCCGGTGACGCTGCCCGAGCCGTCCTCCAGGTGGCCGACGAAGCGGCGCGACCAGGACGCGTCGCCGTCGAGCCGGACCGTCAGGTCGTACCAGCCGTCGCTGCGGCCCAGCGGGTCCACCGTGTGGGTCGCGTGGCCGCGCGCGGGGACGTGGTAGGTGACCGCCCGGTCCTTGAGGTACTGCTCCGAGCGGACGGTGAACGTCACCGCCTTGTGGCCGTCGTTGGTCAGCCGCAGCTCCAGCGCGGGCCGGGACGCGTGGCCGTGGCCCGCCTGTGGGTAGGACGCCACCGCCTGCGCCGTGGCGCCCGCGGTGTCGACGTCGCCGGTGAAGTGGCGCAGGAAGCGGTTCGGACCGAGCACGGTGATGTCGTACGCGGTGTCCTCGCCGTCCTTGCCGACCGGGGCGGTGCCGGACACGGTGCGCGAGGCGTCCTTCGACGCGTCGACGGTGTACTGGCCGGGGAACTTCGCCGGGTAGTCCGCCGGGGAGGGCGAGTCCGCGCGGTTGTTGTAGACGGAGAAGTGGCTGGCCCGGCCGACGTGCGCGCCGCCGTTGGCGAACTCCAGCTTCGCCGTCGCGGCGCCGCCGCCGCGCGTGAACCCGACCAGGTTCGCGTTCGGCTGGTAGGGCAGCGGGCGGGCCTTCTTCGTGCCGCCCTCCTGCTTCGGCATCCGGTTCGTCGTCACCGGCGGGTCGTAGCCCGTGTCGTCGCCGATCGGCTCCAGCCCGGGCAGCCGGGGCAGGCCGTAGACGGGCGAGCCGAAGTCGAAGGCGCCGGTGAGGTCGCCGCAGACCCGACGGCGCCAGGCGCTGATGTTCGGGCTGAGGGCCGGCTTGCCGAGCGCGCTCGTCCACTTCTCCATGAACTGGATCACGGACGTGTGGTCGGAGACCTCCGAGGTGACCCAGCCGCCGCGCGTCCACGGCGACACCAGCAGCAGCGGGACGCGGAAGCCGAGGCCCACGGGCATCGGCGCCGTGAAGCCGTACTGCGACAGGTCGGTGCCTGCGACGAACTCGTCGTGCTCGCCGGGGGCGGGCACGGGCGGCGGCACGTGGTCGAACTGGCCGTCGTTCTCGTCGAAGTTGATGACGACGAGCGTCGAGTCGAAGACGTCGCGGTCCGCGTTCAGCGCCTTGAGGACCTCGTGCACGTAGTAGGCGCCGTCGGTGGGGGCGCCGTCGGGGTGCTCGGAGTAGCGCTGGTTGGTCACGACCCACGACACCTGCGGCAGCGTGCCGGCCAGGACGTCCTTCTTGATGGCGAGGACCAGGTTGTCCGCGTTGCCGGTCTCCGGGTCGTTCGGCTCGGGGACGCTCGCGACACCGTTGTCGTAGTAGACGTTGCCGGGCGCGGCGGTGCCGCCCTGGCCCGGGTCGTGCTGGGCGAAGGTCTTGAAGTACTCCAGGCCGTTGTCGCCGTAGTTGTCGCTGCCCTGGTAGACCCGCCAGGTGACGCCCGCCTTCTGCAGCGTCTCGGCGTAGGACTCCCACAGGAGGTTGCGGCCGAGCTCGTCACCGCCGCTGTACGCCGTGTACGAGCCGTGCGCGTTGGCGGCGTCGATCGTGCCGCCCCACAGGTAGGTGCGGTTGGGGCCCGTCGCGCTGAGCACCGAGCAGTGGTACGCGTCGCCGATCGTGTACTCGTCCGCCAGCGCGTAGTGGAACGGCAGGTCGCGGCGGTCGAGGTAGCCGAGGGTCGTCGGGCCGCCCTTGCTGGCGTACCAGGCGTTCATCAGGCCGCCGTACCAGGCGGTGTGCTGCGACTCCCAGCTGTGGTCCGTCCCGCCGTAGTTCTGCGCGCCCACCTCCGAGCTGGGCGGCTGGTGGCCCGCCGGGTACGCGGAGGCCGGCGCGTCGGCGAGCCGCCACGGGTACTGCGTGCCGGCGAGGGGCTCGCCCGGCTTCGACATGGGCTGCTCGAAGACGGACAGGCCGCCCGGCAGTGTCGTGGTGGAGCGGTCCCCGAAGCCGCGCACACCGCGCAGGGAGCCGTAGTAGTGGTCGAAGCTGCGGTTCTCCTGCATCAGGATCACGATGTGCTTGATGTCGCGGAGGTCGCCGTGCGGCTTGGCCGGGGGCCTGTGCGACGCGGGCTCGGCCTCGGCGGCGGGCGCGGACACGCCGGCGACGGCGGCCGCACCGGTGATCGCGGCGGCCGCGCCGACGAAGCCTCTGCGGGACAGGTCAGACATGGGGCAGCACCTTCCGGAGGACTGGGGGGTGCTGCGAAACCTAGGGACCCGGTGCGGGCGTGTCGGAGACGCGGGCGTGAATAGCAGCGGAAATGATCACATTTTCCTGGTCATGTCGCCGTGCCGGTGGGGACGCGGGGACCGCGACGGGCGCGGCGCTGGGCGCGGGCGGGCCGCCGCGTCGGGCGTGCCACGTGCGCTCGGGCGCCGGTCCGGTCACGGCGGACGATCGGATGCCGGCCGGGTGCCGTGCGCTCAGGCCGTGCGGGCCGGCGGGCGCGGCGCCAGGCCCTTGAGCGTCAGCGCCAGCAGGCGGTCCGCCAGCTCCGGGTCCTCGGGCGTCTGCTCCGACGCCAGCGCGATGGCGTTCGTCAGCTGGAGCAGGTCGTCGATCGAGACGTCCTCCCGCACGGCCCCGGCCTGGCGTGCCCGGGCGAGCAGGGCGTCCCCCGCCGTGCGCAGCGGCACGTTGCAGCGGCCGAGCGCGGAGGTGTCGTCGTCGCGGTGGGCGGACATCAGCGCCCGCGACAGGCCCCGGTACTCACCGGCGTACGTCACGAAGGCCCGCAGCCACTCGACCAGGGCCCGGCAGGGGTGCTCGGCCTCGCCCAGCTCGCGGGCCCGGTCGAGCAGCGCGGCCACCGCGTCCTGGAAGACCGCGCTCATCAGCGCCTGGCGGTTCGGGAAGTGCCGGTAGAGCGTGCCGATGCCGACCCCGGCGCGGCGGGCGATGTCCTCCAGGGAGGTGTCCGTGCCGTGCTCGGCGAAGCCCGCGCGGGCCTCGGCCAGCAGCCGCTCGTAGTTGCGGCGGGCGTCCGCGCGCATGCCCCTGCGCGGCTCCGCCGTGGCCGTCCCCGTGCTCCTCGCCATCTGCCGCGTCCTCTCCTGCCCGCTGCCGCCCGGTTCTCGCGCGTCCGCCGCACGGCCGGGTGGGGACAAGGATGCCATCGGACGGCACCCGGTGCGGCGGACGCCGTGGCCGGCCGGTGCGGCCGGCCACGGGCGCCGGCCGGTCAGTCCTTGATCTCGCAGATCGTGGCGCCGGAGGTGACGGAGGCGCCGACCGCGGCCGCGAGGCCCTTGACGGTCCCCGCGCGGTGCGCGTTCAGGGGCTGCTCCATCTTCATGGCCTCCAGGACCACGATCAGGTCGCCCTCCTGGACCTCCTGGCCCTCCTCGACGGCGACCTTGACGATCGTGCCCTGCATCGGGGAGGCAAGCGTGTCGCCGGAGACCGCGGAGGCGGACTTCTTCGTGGCGCGGCGCTTGGGCTTGGCGCCCGCGGCCAGACCCGTACGGGCCAGGCTCATGCCGAGCGAGGACGGGAGGGAGACCTCCAGGCGCTTGCCGCCGACCTCGACGACGACGGTCTCGCGGCCCTCCTCGTCGGCCTCGCCGTCGGCGGAGGCCGCGGCGAACGGCGGGATCTCGTTGACGAACTCCGTCTCGATCCAGCGGGTGAAGATCGTGAACGGCTCGCTGGTGAACGCGGGGTCGGTGACGACGGCGCGGTGGAAGGGCAGGGCGGTGGCCATGCCCTCGACGCGGAACTCCTCCAGCGCGCGGGAGGCACGCTCCAGCGCCTGCTTGCGGGTGGAGCCCGTCACGATCAGCTTGGCGAGGAGGGAGTCCCAGGCGGGGCCGATGACGCTGCCGGTCTCGACACCGGTGTCGAGGCGGACGCCGGGTCCTGTGGGCGGGTCGAAGAGGGTCACGGTGCCGGGCGCGGGCAGGAAGCCCCGGCCCGGGTCCTCGCCGTTGATGCGGAACTCGAAGGAGTGGCCGCGGGGCGTGGGGTCGTCGTAGCCGAGCTTCTCGCCGTCCGCGATGCGGAACATCTCGCGCACGAGGTCGATGCCCGAGACCTCCTCGGTGACGGGGTGCTCGACCTGGAGGCGGGTGTTGACCTCGAGGAAGGAGATCGTGCCGTCGGCGCCGACGAGGAACTCGACGGTGCCCGCGCCGACGTAGCCGGCCTCCTTGAGGATCGCCTTCGACGCGGCGTACAGCTGCGCGTTCTGCTCCTCGCTCAGGAAGGGCGCGGGCGCCTCCTCGACGAGCTTCTGGTGGCGGCGCTGGAGGGAGCAGTCGCGGGTGGAGACGATCACGACGTTGCCGTGCTGGTCGGCGAGGCACTGCGTCTCGACGTGGCGCGGCTTGTCGAGGTAGCGCTCGACGAAGCACTCGCCCCGGCCGAAGGCGGCGACGGCCTCTCGGACGGCCGAGTCGTAGAGCTCGGGGATCTCCTCGATCGTGCGGGCGACCTTCAGGCCGCGGCCGCCGCCGCCGAACGCCGCCTTGATGGCGATCGGCAGGCCGTGCTTCTCGGCGAAGGCGACGACCTCGTCGCTGCCGGAGACCGGGTCGGGGGTGCCCGCGACGAGGGGCGCCCCGGCGCGCTGCGCGATGTGCCGTGCGGCGACCTTGTCGCCGAGGTCGCGGATGGCGTGCGGCGGGGGGCCGATCCAGGTGAGCTGGGCGTCGAGGACGGCCTGGGCGAACTCGGCGTTCTCGGAGAGGAATCCGTAGCCGGGGTGGACCGCGTCGGCGCCGGAGTCCTTGGCCGCCTGAAGGACCTTGGCGATGTCCAGGTAGCTGGCCGCCGGGGTGTCACCGCCCAGGGCGAATGCCTCGTCCGCCACCCGGACGTGCAGCGCGTCCCGGTCGGGCTCCGCGTAGACCGCCACGCTCGCGATACCCGCGTCCCGGCAGGCACGGGCCACACGGACGGCGATTTCGCCGCGGTTTGCGATGAGCACCTTGCGCACGATTGCTCCCTCCAAATAAAACAAGCTGAGTTTAGGGACTGCCGACACGGTCGTAAGACCTGTCCCCAATGGTGAGCTCGTCCACACGGAGCGTGATACGAGGTTCGCCCAGGTAACGAAATCCCTTGTGGCCCCACGGTACGCCGGGATTCTTACTCGCACAGTAGCGCCCTGATGTGGCCCAGCTCTCTGTTCGAGTGCCCTGCGCTCAATCGTGTTTCTTTGTAGGAACCCCATAGTGCCCCGCGTTCCGGCGGCGAGCCGGGCGCGAACCGCGGCGACCCTGCTCGAACTCTTGTCCCTCCGTTTACCGATGAGTAGCGTGCCCGGAGCGTTCCGTACTCGCGGTAACCGGAACGTCGGGGCTCGGCCGATCGGCCCAGCGCCGCCCGCCTGTTGGGGCACGGACGCCACCCGGGCGCCCGTCGCGGCCGCGACGGAAGAGCACCAGAGAAAACCAGAAGAACCAGAAAAACCAGAAGAACCAGAGAAAAGGGGTGGGCCACGTGGTGCGCCGACCGGTGGTGTGGGTTGCGTGGGTGACGGCGGCGGTCGTCCTCGTCGAGGCGGTGGTGCTCGTCGCGGTGGCCGCGCTGCTCTCCAGAGTCGTGGGCGCCCAGCACATGTCACTGGCCGGGCTGAAGCCCTCGGCGATGTCCGCGGGGGCGTGGGTGGGGTGCTCGCTCGCGGCGCTCTTCCTGCTGTTCTGTGCGGCGACGCTGGTCCGGACGGCCCTCGGGGACCGGCCGTTCGGCCGGGCCGGCCGGGTCCTGCTCATCGTCTGCGCGATCGCCCACGGAGTTCTCGGAGCCGTGGCGTCCGGTCTGCTCGGCTGGGCGGTCTTCGCGGTGCTGATGGTGGCGCTGGGGCTGCTGGTGTGGGTGCTGCTCGCCTACGGCGAGGACCGCGGGCGGCCCGCGGCGGAATCCGCCCCCGCGCCGCCCTCACACCCACAGGTCCGTGAGGGGCACATCCAGTTCAAGGAGAAGCCTGCGGAATAGGGGCAGCGACAGCCCGATCACGTTGGAGTGGTCGCCCTCGATGCCTTCCACAAAGGGAGCCGAACGGCCGTCGAGCGTGAAGGCGCCCGCCACGTGAAGCGGTTCGCCCGAGGCGACGTACGCGGCGACCTCCGCGTCCGACGGCGTCCCGAAGCGCACGGTCGTGGACGCCGTCGCCGCGGCGCGCCGCCCGCTCGCCGTGTCGATGACGCAGTGACCCGTCCGCAGGATCCCCGCGCGGCCCCGCATCGACTTCCAGCGGGCCGTCGCGTCCTCGGCGTCCACCGGCTTGCCGAGCGGCTGCCCGTCGAGGTCCAGCACGGAGTCGCAGCCGACGACGAGGGCGCCGGCGGCCGCGGGCCGCTCGGCGACGCTCGCGGCCTTCGCCTCGGCGAGGACCTGGGCCAGCTCGGCGGGGGTCGGCGCGAAGAGCGCGTCCTCGTCGACCCCGCTGACGATCACCTCGGGCGCGAAGCCCGCGGCCCGCAGGAGGCCGAGGCGGGCGGGGGACTGCGAGGCGAGCACGAGACGGCGGTTGTCTGTCATGCGACCGAGGCTAACGGCCGCCGGGAGCGCCGGTCACAGGAGTCCGGCCACCAGCATCGCCAGCACGATGGCGAGGCCGAGGACGACCCCCGCGCGCCGCAGCATCGTCTGGACGTCGCGCAGCTCCCTCGGGGGCTTGTCGTCGGGATCGGACCAGAGCATGCACTCGATGGTGCGTCCGGCTCCGGGTCCCGCGCCTGAGTACGCGTACTCACCGCGGCCGGGCCGGGTCCGCCGGAGCGCGCGCGACCGCCCCGCGCCCGCCGCGCGGCGCGGGCGTGCGGCGGGGCGGCCGGGACGTACGACCGGGCAGGACGGCCGGGGGCGTGCG
>NZ_JAKGCV010000298.1 GCF_021556455.1 Streptomyces fuscigenes
GCGCGCCGGGTGGGCGGGGCCCGGTGGCGGAGGCCGGGCGCGGCGGGCCGGGGGGCACGGTGCTCCGGGCCGGGGGTGAGCGTCCCCGGCCGGGGGTGAGCGTCCCCGGCCGGGGGCGAGGGTCCCGGGTCGGGGGGAGCGTCCTGGGCCGGGGGGCGAGCGTCCTGGGCGGGGGGTCGTGCCGGACCCCGACGGTGGCGGCCGCCGGCCGTCCTTTGCCACCCTGCCCCTTCTCCCGCCGGGACGGCAGCCGCTTCGGGGAGGGCCCGGCCGTGACGGTCGTCACGTCGGCGACCGACGCACTGTTCGCAGGGGCCCGATCTGCTCGTATGGTGAGATCACTGGACCGACGGTGTGGTCGGCCCGGCCGTATGGCGGCGAGGAGGAGCAGCGGTGAGCGAGACGAGCCCCAGACTGCGTGCGCAACTGGAGGGCATCCCCACCTACAAGCCGGGCAGGCCGGCCGCGTCGGGCGGGACCACCACGTACAAGCTGTCCTCCAACGAGAATCCCTACCCGCCGCTGCCCGGAGTGATGGATCAGGTGGCGCAGTCGGCGCGGAACCTGCATCGCTACCCGGACATGGCCTGCACGGCGCTGACCGGGAAGCTGGCCGAGCACTTCGGGGTGCCGGCCTCCCACATCGCCACGGGCACGGGCTCGGTCGGCGTGGCACAGCAGTTGCTCCAGGCGACCTCCGGTCCCGGTGACGAGGTCGTCTACGCCTGGCGCTCGTTCGAGGCCTATCCGATCATCGTGCAGATCTCGGGTGCGGCCTCGGTGCAGGTGCCGCTGCGCCCCGACGAGGGCCACGACCTCGACGCGATGGCCGACGCGATCACCGACCGCACTCGGATGATCTTTGTCTGCAACCCCAACAACCCCACGGGCACCGTCGTGCGACGGACCGAGCTGAAACGCTTCCTCGATCGCGTCCCCTCCGACGTGCTGGTGGTGCTGGACGAGGCGTACCGCGAGTTCAACCGGGACGCCGAGGTGCCGGACGGCGTCGAGATCTACCGGGACCGCCCGAACGTGGCCGTGCTGCGCACCTTCTCCAAGGCCTACGGCCTCGCCGGGCTGCGGGTCGGTTTCGCGATCGCCCACGAACCGGTGGCCGAGGCCCTGCGCAAGACGGCCGTCCCCTTCGGCGTGAGCCAGATCGCGCAGGACGCCGCCGTCGCGTCGCTGCACGCGAAGGACCAGTTGCTCGAACGCGTTGACGCGCTGGTCACGGAGCGCGAAAGGGTGATCTCGGGGCTGCGCGGTCAGGGCTGGTCCGTGGCCGAGACGCACGCGAACTTCGTCTGGCTGCGACTCGGCGAGCGCACCGTCGACTTCGCCGGGGCGTGCGAGCGGGCCGGCGTGGTCATCCGTCCGTTCCCGGGTGAGGGGGTCCGGGTGACGATCGCGGAACCCGAGGCCAACGACCTGTTCGTGCGGGCGGCGGAGGAGTTCCGCAAGGAGCTGTAGGACCCGGGAGGCGCGCAGGGCCCGGGAGTTCGCGGGACGTCCGTGTGCCGCTCCGGGACTTCGCGGGACGACCGGGGTGCGGCGGGGGCGCGCCGGGGCGCACTGGGCGTCCCGAAACAGGCTTCGGGGCCCGGCGGATCCCGGGAGCGGGGGTGCCGGCGGCGGGACCGGGGGGCGCAGCCACCGAGCGGCGGCCGCGCCCCTTGGGTACGTGCCGCCCCCGGGTACGTGCCGCCCCCGGGTAAGTGCCGCCCCCGGGTACGTGCCGCCCCCCGGATACGTCGCTCCCTTTGCGTGCCCCCGCGCGGATACGCCGCTTCCTGCCCGCGTGCGCTGTCCCCCCGGTACGCGCCCGCTCGCGTGCGCCGCTCCCGGTACGCGCCCCCCCGGGTACGCGCCCCGCCCGGGTGCGCCCGCATGCCCCGCCCTGCCCGCTCGACGCCCACCACCGAGCCCGTACGCGCGCCTGCCCGGCCCGCACGTGTCCCACCGTGCCCCGTCCGAGCGCGCGGTCTCCCGCCCGAGCCCACGCGTGCCCCACGCGCCTCCGGCCGAAGGCGTGGTGGAGAACGCCCGGGCGACCCGTTCCGAGTGCTGCTGGAACACCCTCCCGTGTACCGGCGTCTGGGCCCGTTCCCCGCGCTTCAGGACCCACCGGAGCGAGGGGCGCTCCCCGTCCGCGCCCGGGTCCGCCATCCGTCCGCTGCGAGATACGTCTCGTTCTCCGGGACATCGGCGGTGCACGCGCCGCCAGTTGGTGGGTTCGTCACCTTTCGCGCCTTTTTGCCATCGATGCCTAAAGGTGCATTTTCGACGTATCGGACGATGAATCTGTGACAGGGACCAGGTGTGATTCAGGTGACGTACCCCCGCGTGCCGAGCCGGTGCGGGGCTGAGCAATACTGTTCTTGTGAATGTGAACGCATTCACAAGCGCGCGTCGTTCGTGGCGGTATGACCCGCCGTGCACCGTCGCGGGCGTGCGTCACCACGGCCATGTAAGGAGAGACGACGTGGACCTCGCTATGGCGCCGGACACCCTGGCCCGCTGGCAGTTCGGCATCACCACCGTCTACCACTTCCTCTTCGTGCCGCTCACGATCTCCCTCGCCGCGATCACGGCCGGCCTGGAGACGGCCTGGGTCCGGACCGAGAACCCGAAGTACCTCACGGCCACGAAGTTCTGGGGAAAGCTCTTCCTCATCAACATCGCGATGGGCGTCGTCACCGGCATCGTGCAGGAGTTCCAGTTCGGCATGAACTGGTCCGACTACTCGCGCTTCGTCGGCGACGTCTTCGGCGCCCCGCTCGCCTTCGAGGCGCTGATCGCGTTCTTCTTCGAGTCCACCTTCGTGGGCCTGTGGATATTCGGCTGGGACAAGCTCCCGAAGAAGATCCACCTGGCCTGCATATGGATGGTCTCGCTCGGCACGGTCCTCTCCGCGTACTTCATCCTCGCGGCGAATTCCTGGATGCAGCACCCCACCGGGTACCGCATCGACCCGAAGACCCACCGCGCCCAACTGACCGACTTCTGGTCGGTGCTGACGCAGAACACGGCGATCACGCAGTTCGCGCACACGCTCACCGCGTCGTTCCTGGTCGGCGGGGCCTTCATGGTCGGCATCGCCGCGTACCACCTGGCACGCAAGCGGCACATCCCGGTGATGCGCACCTCGCTGCGGCTCGGCCTGGTCACCGTCGTGATCGCGGGCCTGCTCACCGCCCTCAGCGGTGACCAGCTCGGCAAGGTCATGTTCAAGCAGCAGCCGATGAAGATGGCCTCGGCCGAGGCGCTGTGGAACGGCGCGTCACCCGCCCCCTTCTCGATCTTCGCCTACGGCGACGTGGCCAAGGGCCACAACAGCGTCGAGCTGGAGATCCCCGGGCTGCTCTCCTTCCTCGCGGACGACAACTTCTCCTCGCACGTCCCCGGCATCAACGACGTGAACAAGGCCGAGCAGCAGAAGTTCGGCCCCGGCGACTACCGCCCCAACATCCCGGTCGCCTACTGGGGCTTCCGCTGGATGATCGGCTTCGGTATGGCGTCCTTCAGCCTCGGCATGCTGGGCCTCTGGCTGACCCGGAAGAAGTTCATGCTGCCGGCCCGACTGCGGACCGGGCCCGACGAGGTGCCGCACCTGGTCCTCTTCCGGAACAAGGTGCTCAGCCCGAAGCTCGCCCGCTGGTACTGGGTCGCCGCGCTGTGGACGATGACGTTCCCGATGATCGCCATGTCCTGGGGCTGGATCTTCACGGAGAACGGGCGCCAGCCCTGGGTCGTCTACGGAGTGCTGCGCACGTCCGACGCGGTCTCCCCCGGCGTCTCGACCGCTGAGGTGCTGACCTCCCTGATCGTCTTCACCCTCCTCTACGCGATCCTCGCGGTCGTCGAGTGCAAGCTGATGGTGAAGTACGTCAAGGCGGGGCCGCCCGAGCTCACCGATGCCGACCTCCACCCGCCCACCCGGATCGGGGGCGACCGCGAGGACGCGGACGCCGACCGGCCGATGGCCTTCTCGTACTGAGGAGCCGGTGCCCCATGCAACTCCATGACATCTGGTTCGTGATCATCGCCGTCCTGTGGACCGGCTACTTCTTCCTCGAAGGGTTCGACTTCGGCATCGGGGTCCTGACCAAGGTGCTGGCCCGCGACCGCACGGAGCGCCGCGTCCTCATCAACACGATCGGCCCGGTCTGGGACGGCAACGAGGTCTGGCTGATCAGCGCGGCGGGCGCGACGTTCGCGGCCTTCCCCGACTGGTACGCCAGCCTGTTCTCCGGCTTCTACCTGCCGCTGCTGCTGATCCTCGTCTGCCTGATCGTGCGCGGCGTCGCCTTCGAGTACCGGGCCAAGCGCCCGGAGGAGCGCTGGCAGCGCAACTGGGAGCACGCCATCTTCTGGTCCTCGCTGCTGCCCGCCGTCGTCTGGGGCATCGTCTTCGCCAACCTCGTGCACGGGCTGCCGATCGACGCGCACGGTGACTACGTGGGCGGCCTGGGCGGCCTCTTCAACCAGTACGCGCTGCTCGGCGGAGCGGTGACGCTGCTCCTGTTCACCTTCCACGGCACCGTCTTCGCGGCGCTCAAGACGGTGGGCGACATCCGGGTGCGGGCCCGGCGGCTCGCCACGGGGCTGGGCACGGTCACCGCCGTCGTGGTCGTCGGCTTCCTCGCGTGGACACAGGTCGACAGCGGCGACGCGGAGTCCCTGTTCGCGGCGGCGGGCGCCGTCGCCGCGCTGATCCTCGCGGTCACGGCCAACGGCCGCGGGCGCGAGGGGTGGTCGTTCGCGCTCTCCGGACTGGCGATCATCGGCATCGTGACGATGTTCTTCCTCACGCTGTTCCCCGACGTCATGCCGTCGTCGCTCGATCCCCGGTGGAGCCTCACGGTCTCCAACGCGTCGTCGGCGCCGTACACGCTCAGGATCATGACGTGGTGCGCCGCCTTCGCCACCCCGCTCGTGATGCTCTACCAGGGCTGGACGTACTGGGTCTTCCGCAAGCGGATCGGCACCCAGCACATCGCCTCCGTGGCGGGTGGCTCGCACGGGCCCGGCGCCGCGGACGGGCCGGGGGACGCCGGGGGCTCGGGCGGTTCCCGTATCGGCGGTCCCCGCGGCTCCGGCGGTGCCGGGGACTCGGGCCCGGCCGTCCGGCCGGCCGACGCTCACTGACCGGGAGCGGTGTTTCACGTGAAACCAATCGATCCCCGGCTGCTCCGGTACGCCCGCGCCACCCGCCTCTTCCTCGCCGCCATGGTGGCGCTGGGAGCGCTGGGCGCCGGACTGGTCGTCGCCCAGGCGATGCTGATCGCGGAGGTCGTGGTGGGTGCGTTCCATCACGGCGAGGGCCTGACGTCGCTGCGCGGCCCGGTGCTGCTCCTCGTCGCGGTGGCGCTGGGGCGCGCGCTGGTCGCCTGGCTCACCGAACTGGCGGCCCATCGCGCCGGCGCGGCGGTCAAGTCCGAGCTGCGCGGGCGCCTGCTGGCGCGGGCCGGTGATCTCGGGCCGGGCTGGCTGAGCGGACAGCGGACCGGTTCCCTGGTCACGCTCGCCACCCGCGGAGTGGACGCGCTGGACGACTACTTCTCGCGCTACCTGCCGCAACTCGGCCTGGCGGTCGTCGTTCCGGTGGCGGTGCTCGCCCGCATCGTCACGGAGGACTGGGTCTCCGCCGCGATCATCGTGGTGACACTGCCGCTGATCCCCCTGTTCATGGCCCTCATCGGCTGGGCCACCCAGTCGCGTACCGACCGGCAGTGGCGGCTGCTGTCCCGGCTGTCCGGCCACTTCCTCGACGTGGTCGCGGGGCTGCCGACCCTCAAGGTCTTCGGCCGGGCGAAGGCTCAGGCGGAGTCGATCCGGGCGATCACCGCCGAGTACCGGCAGGCGACCCTGCGGACCCTGCGCATCGCGTTCCTGTCGTCGTTCGCCCTGGAACTGCTGTCGACGCTGTCGGTGGCTCTGGTCGCCGTCGGGATCGGCCTACGGCTCGTCCACGGTGACCTCGATCTGGGCACCGGGCTGGTCGTGCTCGTCCTGGCGCCCGAGGCCTACCTGCCCATCCGCCAGGTCGGCACCCAGTACCACGCGGCGGCGGAGGGCCTGGCCGCCGCGGGGGAGATATTCGCGGTCCTGGAGAGCGAGCCGGAGCACCGTGGGGGTTCGGCCGTCCCCGCCTCCGTACGTCTGGAACTGCGCGACGTGACCGTACGGCACGCGGGCCGGTCCGCCGCGTCGCTGGACGCGGCGGACCTGACGGTCGAACCCGGGGAGACCGTGGCGCTGACCGGCCCGAGCGGCGTGGGCAAGTCCACGCTGCTCGACGTGGTGCTCGGCTTCACGCGGCCCGCTTCGGGAGAGGTGCGCCTCGGAGGCGTCGACGCGGGGGACGTCGACTGGGCGGCCTGGCGTGAACGGGTCGCCTGGGTGCCGCAGCACCCCTACCTGTTCGCGGGCACCGTCGCCGACAACGTCCGTCTGGCCCGGCCGGACGCGGACGACGCCGCCGTGTGGGCGGCGCTGCGGGAGGCTGGCGCCCACGACTTCGTCGCAGCCCTCCCCGACGGCGCGGAGACCGAACTCGGCGAGGACGGCGCCGGCCTGTCCGCCGGGCAGCGCCAACGCCTGGCACTCGCACGCGCGTTCCTCGGCGACCGGCCGCTGCTGCTCCTGGACGAGCCGACCGCCGCGCTGGACGGCGCGACGGAGGCCGCTGTCGTGGACGCCGTCCGGCGCCTTGCCGACGGCAGGACGGTGCTGCTGGTGGCGCACCGCCCCGCACTGCTGGCCGCGGCCGACCGGGTGGTGGTGCTGGGCGGCGGCCAGGGAGCGGGGGTACGGAGCGACGGCGCCACCGGAACCGATGCGGGCGCAGGTCACTCCGAGGCCGCCAGGCCCGGACGCGCCCGCGGTGGTGAACGGGCCGCGCTGCCCGTGCGGCCCGTGCCGAGCGGCCGCTCCGCGATCGCGGCGGTGGCGGCGG
>NZ_JAKGCV010000299.1 GCF_021556455.1 Streptomyces fuscigenes
GCCGCCCTGCCGGGCCCGGCCGCGGGCTTCCCGCCCTTCGCGCCCGCGGCTCCTCCCGCCCCGTCCGGGCACCCCCGGCCGGGCGCGCCCTCGCCGACCGCCTCCGGGTGCGTGCCACCGCCCGTTCCGCTCGCCATGCCGTCATTCTGCGGCGTTGTCAGTGCCGGGGTGCACGATGGGTGACATGGCAGGCAGCTCGCTCGCGTCGTTCTCCCCCGCCACCCGGGGCTGGTTCTCGGGTGCCTTCTCCGCGCCCACCCCGGCGCAGGAGGGGGCGTGGCGGGCCATCGGCGAGGGCTCGGACGTGCTGGTGGTCGCGCCGACGGGATCGGGCAAGACGCTGGCCGCGTTCCTCGCCGCGGTGGACCGCCTCGCGTCCGTGCCGCCGCCCGCCGAGGCGAAGAAGCGCTGCCGGGTGCTGTACGTGTCGCCGCTGAAGGCGCTCGCGGTGGACGTGGAGCGCAATCTGCGCAGCCCGCTCACGGGCATCCGCCAGGAGTCGGCGCGCCTCGGCCTGCCCGAGCCGGAGGTGCGGGTCGGCATCCGGTCGGGGGACACCCCGGCGGCCGACCGCCGCTCGTTCGCCGTGCGCCCGCCGGACATCCTGATCACGACGCCCGAGTCCCTGTTCCTGATGCTGACCTCGTCCGCGCGGGATGCGCTCGCGGGGGTCGAGACGGTGATCCTGGACGAGGTGCACGCCGTTGCGGGCACGAAGCGCGGCGCCCACCTCGCGCTGTCCCTGGAGCGGCTCGACGAGCTGCTGCCGCGCCCCGCGCGCCGCATCGGCCTGTCCGCGACGGTGCGCCCGGTGGAGGAGGTGGCGCGCTTCCTGTCGCCGCAGCGCCGCGTGGAGATCGTCCAGCCGCCCTCCGGCAAGGAGTTCGACCTGTCCGTCGTCGTGCCCGTGGAGGACCTCGGCGAGCTGGGGGGCTCCCCCGCCACGGACAGCGGCGGCGACGGCCCGGCGGGCGGCGAGAAGCCCTCGATCTGGCCCCACGTCGAGGAGCGCATCGCCGATCTGATCCAGGCGCACCGGTCCACCATCGTCTTCGCCAACTCGCGGCGGCTCGCCGAGCGGCTGTGCAACCGCCTGAACGAGATCGCCTACGAGCGCGCGACGGGCGAGGCCCTGCCCGCCGACCACTCCCCCGCGGAGGTCATGGCGCAGGCAGGGGCGGCCCAGGGCGCGCCGCCGCTCCTGGCCCGGGCGCACCACGGCTCCGTCTCGAAGGAGCAGCGCGCGCAGGTCGAGGAGGACCTCAAGGCGGGGCGCCTGCCCGCCGTCGTGGCGACGTCCAGCCTGGAGCTGGGCATCGACATGGGCGCGGTGGACCTCGTCGTCCAGGTCGAGTCCCCGCCGTCGGTCGCCTCCGGCCTCCAGCGCGTCGGCCGCGCGGGCCACCAGGTGGGGGCCGTGTCCACGGGCGTGGTCTTCCCGAAGTACCGCGGCGACCTCGTGCAGTCCGCGGTCGTCACGGAGCGCATGCGCGACGGCTCGATCGAGGCGCTGCGCGTCCCGGCGAACCCGCTGGACGTGCTGGCCCAGCAGCTCGTCGCGATGGTCGCGCTGGACTCCCGTCAGGCCGACGACCTGCTGGCGACGGTGCGCAGGGCCGCGCCCTTCGCGTCGCTGCCCGAGTCCGCGTTCACGGGCGTGCTCGACATGCTGGCGGGCCGCTACCCCTCGGACGCGTTCGCGGAGCTGCGTCCGCGCGTGGTGTGGGACCGCGTCGCGGGGACCGTCACGGGCCGGCCCGGGGCCCAGCGCCTCGCCGTCACCTCGGGCGGCACCATCCCGGACCGGGGCCTGTTCGGCGTCTTCCTCGCCGGCGCCGACCCGAAGAAGGGCGGCGGCCGGGTCGGCGAGCTGGACGAGGAGATGGTCTACGAGTCGCGCGTGGGCGACGTGTTCACGCTCGGGACGACGTCCTGGCGCATCGAGGACATCACCCGCGACCGGGTCCTGGTCACACCCGCGCCGGGGGCGCCGGGCCGGCTGCCGTTCTGGAAGGGCGACCAGCTCGGCCGCCCGCTGGAACTGGGCCGCGCGGTGGGCGCGTTCCTGCGCGAGGTCGGCGCCCTGTCCGAACAGGACGCGCGGCTGCGGCTGATGACGGCGGGCCTGGACACCTGGGCCGCGGACAACGTCCTGTCGTACCTCGACGAGCAGCGCAGGGCGTGCGGCCATGTGCCGGACGACCGCACCATCGTGGTCGAGCGGTTCCGCGACGAGCTGGGCGACTGGCGCGTGGTGGTGCACTCCCCGTTCGGCGCGCAGGTGCACGCGCCGTGGGCGCTGGCGCTCGCGTCGCGGCTGACCGAGCGGTACGGGATGGACGCGCAGGTGATGCACGCGGACGACGGCATCGTGCTGCGGCTGCCCGACGCGGACCTGATGGGCTTCGACCTCCTCGACGAGGACACCGCGCGCTCGGAGACGACGTACGACAGCGAGCAGGCGCCCGTCGGCGCGGGGGACGTCGCGTTCGACGCGGGCGACGTGAGCGGGATCGTCACGGACCAGGTCGGCGGCTCCGCACTGTTCGCGTCGCGGTTCCGCGAGTGCGCGGCCCGCGCGCTGCTGCTGCCGCGGCGCAGCCCGGGCCGGCGCACCCCGCTGTGGCAGCAGCGCCAGCGCGCCGCGCAACTGCTCCAGGTGGCCAGCGAGTTCGGCTCGTTCCCGATCGTCCTCGAGGCGGTCAGGGAGTGCCTGCAGGACGTCTTCGACGTGCCCGGCCTCACGGAGCTGATGGGGGACATCGAGGCCCGCAGGGTGCGGCTCGTCGAGGTCACGACGACGGAGCCGTCGCCGTTCGCCCGCTCGCTGCTGTTCGGTTACGTCGCCCAGTTCCTCTACGAGGGCGACTCGCCGCTCGCCGAACGGCGCGCCGCCGCGCTCTCGCTCGACTCGCGGCTGCTGGCGGAGCTGCTCGGCCAGGCGGAACTGCGGGAACTGCTCGACCCCGAGGTGCTGGCCGAGCTGGAGCGCGAGTTGCAGTGGCGCACCGACGACCGCCGCGTCAAGGACGTCGAGGGCGTCGCCGACCTCCTGCGGGTCCTAGGGCCGCTGACCGACGCGGAGTTGGCCGAGCGGGGTGCGCGGCCCGGCTGGGCCGCGGAGCTCGCGGCGGCCCGGCGCGCCATCACGGTGCGCATCGCGGGCGCCGACCACTGGGCCGCCGTGGAGGACGCCGGCAGGCTGCGGGACGCGCTGGGCACGGCACTGCCCGTCGGCGTGCCCGAGGCGTTCATGGAGCCCGTCAAGGACCCCCTCGGCGATCTGCTGGCCCGGCACGCCCGCACGCACGGCCCGTTCACCTCGGCGTCGGCCGCCGCGCGCTTCGGCCTCGGCACCGCCGTCACGGACGGGGCGCTGCAGCGGCTCGCGGCGGCGGGCCGCGTGGTGCAGGGCGAGTTCCATCCGGAGGGCATCGGCCAGGAGTGGTGCGACGCGACGGTGCTGCGCAGGCTGCGGCGGCGTTCCCTGGCCGCGCTGCGCGAGGAGCTGGAGCCGGTCGCGCCGAGCGCTCTCGCCACGTTCCTGCCGCAGTGGCAGCACCTGGGCGCGCACCGCCTGCGCGGGATCGACGGGCTCGCCCGCGCCGTGGAGCAGCTCCAGGGCGCGGCCGTGCCGGCCTCCGCGCTGGAGCGGCTGGTCCTGCCGTCGCGGGTGGCCGGGTACACCCCGGCCCTGCTCGACGAGCTGACGACGACGGGCGAGGTGGTCTGGGCGGGCGCGGGCGCCCTGCCCGGCAAGGACGGCTGGGTCTCGCTCTACCCCGCCGACAACGCGCCCGTCCTGCTGCCGCCCCCGCATCCGCTGGAGCTCACCGCGCTCCACGAGTCGGTGCTGACGGCGCTGAACGGGGGCTACGGGCTCTTCTTCCGCCAGATCGCCCAGCAGGTGCGTGCCACGACGCACCCGGACGCCACCGACCCCCAGCTCGCCGACGCGGTGTGGGACCTGGCGTGGTCGGGCCGCCTGACCAACGACACGGCCGCGCCCCTGCGGGCCCTGCTGGGATCCGGCCGCACGGCCGGTTCCACGGCGCACCGCGCCCGCAAGTCCGTGCCCCGGGGCCGGTACGGGACGCTCACGGCGGCCGCGCGGCCGGCGTCGCGCACCGGGCCGCCGACGGTGAGCGGCCGCTGGTCGCTGCTGCCCGAGCGGGAGCCCGACGCGACGCACCGCGCCCACGCCGTGGCCCGCTCCCTCCTCGACCGGCACGGCGTGGTCACGCGGGGCGCGGTCGCCGCGGAAGGAGTGCAGGGCGGGTTCTCCGCGGTCTACCGGGTGCTGTCCGCGTTCGAGGACAGCGGCCAGGCGCGCCGCGGCTACGTCGTCGAGGGGCTCGGCGCGGCCCAGTTCGCCATGGACGGGGCCGTGGACCGGCTGCGGGCCGCCGCGACCGCCCGAGAGCGCGCCGAGTCCTCGCCCGACCCGCAGGCGGTCCTGCTCGCCGCCGCCGATCCGGCGAACGCCTACGGGGCGGCCCTGCCCTGGCCCGAGCCGCCCGAGGAGGCGAGCCACAAGCCAGGCCGGAAGGCGGGATCGCTGGTGGTCCTCGTCGACGGCGAGCTGACGCTCTACATGGAGCGCGGCGGCAAGACGCTCCTGTCGTGGGCGGCCGACCCGGACGGCCCGGCCCTGCGGGCCGCCGCTTCGGCGCTCGCCTCGGCAGCCGGCGCGGGGCAGCTCGGCACAATCACGGTGGAGCGGGCGAACGGCTCGCCCGCGCTGACGTCCCCGCT
Source organism: Streptomyces fuscigenes (assembly GCF_021556455.1). GTDB lineage: Bacteria > Actinomycetota > Actinomycetes > Streptomycetales > Streptomycetaceae > Streptomyces > Streptomyces fuscigenes. Next base: position 4,756 of record NZ_JAKGCV010000299.1, read on the forward strand.
CGGCCGGGTGCTGGAGTCGGCCGGCTTCCACGCGACGCCCCGCGGCCTGCGGCTGAGGGCGTGAGGCCGTGCCCGAGGGAGACACGGTGTGGCGGGCGGCCCGTACCCTGCACGCGGCGCTGGCGGGGAAGGTGCTGATCCGGTTCGATCTGCGGGTGCCGCGCTTCGCGACCGCCGATCTGAAGGGCCGCGCGGTCCTCGACGTCACGCCCCGCGGCAAGCACCTCATGACGCGGGTGGAGGGCGGCCTCACGCTCCACTCCCACCTGGGCATGGAGGGCGCGTGGAAGGTGTACGCGCCCGACCGGCGGTGGGGCGGCGGCCCGCCGCACGAGATCCGGGCCGTCCTCGGGACCACGGCGGCGACCGCCGTCGGCTACCGGCTGAAGGTGCTGGAGCTGATCCGCACCGCGCAGGAGGACCGGGTGGTGGGTCACCTGGGCCCCGACCTGCTCGGCCCCGACTGGGACGCCGCGACGGCGCTGCGCAACCTGCTGTCCGATCCCGACCGGGCCGCCGCGGAGGCCCTGCTGGACCAGCGCAACCTGGCGGGCGTGGGCAACATCTTCAAGTCGGAGGCGTGCTTCGTGGCGCGCGTCAACCCCTGGACGCCGATGGGGCAGGTGCGGGCGCCCGAGCGCCTCGTCGACGCGTCGAAGCGCCTCCTGGAGCTGAACAAGAAGCTCTCCAGCGGCAGCCGCCGCCTGCACGTGTCGGGCCGCCGGGGCCTGCCCTGCCCGCGCTGCCGGACCCTGATCCGCAAGGCATCCCAGGCCGACCGGCCCACGTACTGGTGCCCGCACTGCCAGCCGGCCCCGTCGCCCTGACCCATTGCCCGGGAGGGGACCCGACGCTCGGCCGCCGGGCACGGTGACTCCATGACTGCCGCTCCGGGACTCCGGGGCCCTGCCGCTCCGGGACCCCGGGACCCCGGGACCCCGCCACCGGGGCACTCCGGGACCCCGCACGCCCCCCGCGCGACGCGGGTTCCGGACACGGGTGAGCCCCCGGCACGCCGCGCTCTCGCACGCGTACCGGGGGCTCACCTCCAAGCAGGGACTCGCTCAGGCGGCGACTACGTCGACCGCCTCCGTAGGTGCCTTGATCGTCACCCGTTCCGTCGGAACCTTCGGTACCGACTTCACCGCGATCGAACCAAGCATCGGACGTACTGGTGCGGGCACAGGCCCGTCGGCCGCAGCCGACGCGGCCAGCTCCGCCAACGACAGTTCGTCGCTCACTTCCCTCATGAGCTCGGACATCCGTACGTCAAGCGCGTCGCAGATGGCGGAGAGCAGTTCGGAGGACGCCTCCTTCTGCCCCCGCTCCACCTCGGAGAGATAGCCGAGTGAGACTCGGGCGGACGAGGAGACTTCGCGCAGAGTACGGCCCTGGCGTTGGCGCTGCCGACGCAGCACGTCACCCAGCAGGCGACGGAGCAGAATCATCGGTGGCTCCCTCCTCGGACCGCGTAGCCGCATCCTTCACGCCCCACCGTACCGCCTCGCGACGCGGCCGTGCGGGGAGCGATGTCGTGTTCACTCAGGGCTGCAAACATCAAGTCCCCCCGTTCTGTTCCGTATCCTGTGCCCGCTCATTCGCCGGGAGTTCGTCCAGGAGGAGCGCGAGCACGGAACGAACGCTTTCTTTACGGATGTCCGCACGGCCGCCGTTCAATCTCAACGAGCGGACTTTCTCCTCACCTCGGGGGCCCGCGACCGCCACATGAACGGTGCCCACCGGGTGGCCGTCCTGCCGGTCGGGCCCCGCGACACCGGTGGTCGCGACTCCCCAGTCGGCGCCGAGCACGCGGCGCACCCCGGCGGCCATCGAGCGCGCCACGTCCGGATCGACCGCACCCCGCTCGGCCAGCAGTTCCCCGTCGACTCCGAGGACGTCCCGCTTCAGCTCGGTGGCGTACGCGGTGACGGAGCCGCGCAGGACGCGGGAGGCCCCGGGCACGGACGTCACGGCCGCGGCCACCAGGCCGCCCGTGAGGGACTCCGCGACCGCCAGCGTCCCGCCGAGCGCCGTCAGCCGCGCGACGACGCTCGCCGCCTCGTTCCCGGCTTCCGGGGACGTGACGGGCGTGGCGCTCATCGCTCGCCCTCCGCGCCACCGGCCTCCCGGCCCGGGCCGTCCGGCCCGGCCGCGCCGGCCGCCGCACCTCCGGCACCGCTCTCCGGCTCCGGGCCTTCGCT
>NZ_JAKGCV010000029.1 GCF_021556455.1 Streptomyces fuscigenes
GGTGGCGCGCGGCCCACGTCCGGCGCAACGACCCTACTGCGGGCCCGCTTCCGCGTCCGCGCCCGGGCTGAACGGGTGACGGGTCACCGCCGTGCCGCGGGTGCCACGGGCTGGGCTGAGGGACCTGCGCGCGGAGGCCGGGGGCTCGTACGAGCGCGGTGGCCGGTGTCGGGGATGCCCGCGCCCGACGGCCCCGTCACCGGCGGCGGACCTGCGCCGCCGCCGAGGCCGGCAGGACGCCGCCGGTGGGGGCCCGGAGCCGGGGCCGGAGCACGATCCGGAGGCACCGGGGCGGCGGCGTCCTGTTGCAGTCTCAACGATCATGGGGACAACAGGACACGCACGCAAAGAGTTTCGTGCCCTCAGGTCCGCGCCCGGCCTGCTCATGGGCGTCGCGCCCCGACGGATCGCGGGTGTCAGGAGGCGTGCGTCACCGCAGCAGCCGGTGCACGAGCGGCAGCAGGTCGGCCGGGTCCGCCGCCGCCAGCTGCCGCAGCGTGCCCGCGCGGCGGGCGAGTGCGACGCCGACGAAGGCCGCCGCGAGCAACTCGGCCTTCAGGGCTCCCTGTTCGTCGTCCCGTTCGGCGAAGTGCTCGCGCAGCGGGCCGACGATGCGGCGATCCAGTTCCTCGGCCGCCGCGGCCTGCGCCGCGGGATCGTCGTACGGACGCACCGCCACCTGCGTGACCGGCCCGGGCCCCTGCCGGTCGATGCGCTCGAAGAGCCCGGCGAGCCGGGCGTCGTCGAAGAGGTCGGCGAAGCTCTCCGCGTCGTTCTCCGCGTTCAGCACCGCGATGAACAACTGGGCCTTGCCGCCGAAATACCGCGCGATCATCGACGGGTCGACGCCGGCCCGTTCGCCGATGTCCCGTGCGGTGGTGCGGTCGTAACCGCGCTCTGCGAAGAGTTCCCCGGCGGCCGTCAAAAGACGCTCGCGGCTTGCCGCCGCGTCCCGCCGCCGGGGCTCCGGGCGTCCGGTCGGCACGGGGGCCGGCGCGTGCGTGCCGCGCGGATCACGCGCCGCGGGGCCGGGCTGCCTGGGGTTCGGCGGCATGGACCTCAATCTCCTGTTGCGTCGGTTCGTACCCGCTGCGCCGGCCCGGCCCCCGCCGCGGCGCCGGCGGCCGGCACCGGCCCCGCCGCCTCGGCATCGGCCAGGCCCTCGTCGGCCAGCACCCGGTCGCCCCGGGCGACCGTGCCGGCCGCGGACGCGGCGCGCGTACGGTCTCCCAGGCGCGGGAGCACCAGGGCGACGGCAGCGGTCGCGATCCACATCACACACCCTATGAGACCCGCGACGGTGTACCCGCGATCCTCCGGCAGGGCGCTGCCGGAGGGGGTGTGGGCCGCGAGGACCACGGCGCTGAGCGTGCTGCCGGAGGCGTAGCCGACGTACCGGATGACCTGGTTGAAACTGGTGGCACTGCCCGTCTCCTGGACGGGTACCGCACCGACGATGAGCCCGGGGACGACGGCGAAGATCGCGCCCACGCCGAGGCCGGCGAGCGCCATGACGGTGAAGATCTCCCACAGCGAGCCGTGCGCGAGGCTGAAGGCGCCCAGCGCCAGCAGGCCCACGCCCGAGCCGAGCGCCAGCGCCGTGCCCGAGGACATCCGCGACACCGCTGCCCGGGTGAGGCGCGTCGACACGGCGCTCGCGGCGGAGAACGGCGTGAGCGCCAGGCCGGCCAGGAACACCGACCCGCCCAGGCCGTACCCGCTGTCGGCCGGCGTCTGGATGAAGCGCGTCACCAGGGAGATGGGCAGGTACATCCCCACACCGGCGAGGAGCCCGACGGCATCGGCCGTCAGCACCGCGTTGGTGCGCAGCAGCCGAAGATCCACCAGCGGGTGGGCGGCGCACAGTTCGCGCACCACCCACCCCGCGAGCGCGAGGACGGAGCCGGCGAGCAGGCCCAGCAGCAGCGGGGACGACCAGCCCCAGCCGTCGCCCTCGCTGAGGGCGAGCAGGAAGCCCACGAGCGCGGCACCGAGGAGTACCGCGCCGGACACGTCCACGGGGCGCCGGACCCGCTGCTTCGAGACGGGGACGACGACCGCGGCGACCGTGAGCCCGAGCGCCCCGACGACGGCACCGAACCAGAAGGCCACGTGCAGGCCTCCGAAGCTCGCGATCAGGCCCGTGACCGGATAGCCGAGACCGATGCCCACCACCGTGGTGACCGACAGCACGGCGGCTGCCGGCCGTGCCCGCTCGGCCGGCAGCGCGTCGCGCACGGCAGCGATGCACAGCGGGGTCAGTACGAGGCCGATCCCCTGGAGGGCGCGCCCGGCGAGCAGGAACGCGAAACCGAGGGGGAGCGCGGCGAGCACGGCGCCCGCCGTCACGGCGGCGAGCGAGCCGATGATGACCCTGCGGCGGTGCGGGCCGTCGCCGAGGCGCCCGGCCACCGGGGTGGCGACCGCGGCCACGAGGAAGACGATCGTGAGCGCCCACTGGGCGTCCCCCACGGATATGTGGTCCTGCTGCGCGATCGTCGGGATGAGGGGCGCGCCGAGGCTGCCCACGACCGCGACGACCATGGCGACGAAGATCAGCCCGGGCACCAGGAATCGGTGGGGTGCCGCCTCCGGGGCGAGGGCGTCGCGGGATTTCGGGGGATTCATGCGACAAGCCTACAGGCGATGTCTACGCGTGATGTCTACGCCTGTTGGCCGACGGGGCCGAGGTTCCGCCCGAGGCGCCTCACTCTGCTGGGGGTGCCGCAGGCTGGGGCCCGTCCAAGGGAATGCGGGGCGAGTGCCGGCCGCGCCGGACGGGAGGGCTCCGCCGCCTTCGGCCCGGGCGCCCCCTGCCTCCTGCCCCCGGCGGGCCCGCCCGGCGTCAGCGTCGTGGGTGTCGTGGGTGTCGTGGGTGGGAATGCCCCGCAAGCCGGGCGCACCGACGCCCGCCCGGCTGGCGGTGGCCGATTCCTCGGACAGCGGCGCCCCGGCGTCTCTGTCGGGACCCCTGCACGGCGGCGCCCCGGTGTCCCTGTCGGGACCCCGGGGCGCTCTGCGTCTCTCTTCCCCCGCTCCCGCCGCAACCGCGGCGGGAGCAGGCCGCCTACATGTTGATCATGTGGCCGGCGAGGCCGTGGATGGCCTCCTTGACCGCCTCGCCGAGCGTGGGATGGGCGTGGACGTTGCGGGCGACCTCGGTGACCGTCAGGTCCCACTGCTGGGCCAGGGTCAGTTCGGGAAGGAGCTCGGTGACCTCCGGGCCGATGAGGTGGGCGCCGAGGAGTTCACCGTGCTCACCGTCGCTGATGATCTTGACGAAGCCCACGGGCTGGCCCAGGCCCTGCGCCTTGCCGTTGGCGGTGAACGGGAACTTGGCCACCCGCACGTCGAAGCCCTGCTCGCGTGCCTGGGCCTCCGTCCATCCGAAGCTGGCGACCTGCGGCTGGCAGTAGGTCGCCCGCGGGATCATGGTGTAGTCCAGCTCCATGGTCTCGGCGTCGGCGATGGTCTCCGCCGCGACGACGCCCATGGACTCGGCGGCGTGCGCCAGCATCAGCTTGGCGGTGACGTCCCCGATCGCGAAGATGTGCGGGACATTTGTCCGGCAGCGGCCGTCCACGTCGACGGCGCCGCGCCCGGTCAGTTGGACACCGGTGTTCTCCAGCCCGTAGCCCTCGACGTTCGGGGCGAAGCCGATGGCCTGGAGGACCTTGTCGGTCTCCAGCGTCCGCCGCTCGCCGGCCTTGTCGACGGTCACGGTGACGCGTGAGCCGGAATCGTCGATGGACTGGACGGCGGTGCCCGTCAGGACCTCGATCCCGAGCTTGCGGTAGTGCTTGGCGAGCTCCTTGGAGATCTCCTCGTCCTCCAGCGGGACCATGCGGTCGAGGAACTCGACGATGGTCACCTCGACGCCGTAGCTGCGCAGCACGTAGGCGAACTCCACCCCGATGGCGCCGGCGCCCGCGATGACGATGCTGTCCGGCAGCGACGAGCTCAGGATCTGGCTCTCGTACGTGACGACACGGTCCGAAAGGGCAGTGCCGGGCAGCAGCTTGGGGGTCGCGCCGGCGGCGATGATGCAGTTCCCGAAGGTCACCGTCTCCGTGCGGCCGTCGGAACCGGTGATCGACAGGGTGTGGTCGTCGACGAAGGCGCCCCGCCCGTCGAACTGGGTGATGGCGTTCTTCTTCATGAGGTACTGGACGCCCTTGACCCGGCCCTCGGCGACCTTGCGGCTGCGCCGGTGGGCGGCCCCGTAGTCCGCGGAGACCTCGCCGCCCACGCTGATGCCGTACGCCTCGGCCTCGTTCGTCACGAACTGCACCATCTCGGCGTTGCGCAGGAGCGCCTTGGACGGGATGCAGCCGACGTTGAGGCAGACACCGCCCCAGTACCGTTCCTCGACCACGGCGGTCGACAGGCCGAGTTGCGCACTGCGGACCGCGGCGGTGTAGCCGCCCGGGCCCGCTCCCAGAACGAGGACATCGAAGTGTTGGCTCACAAAAAATCAATCCTCGACCGCCGGGGGTCCGGCGCGCAACCCGACCCGACGGCGCGCCGCCGGCCCGCCCGCCGCGTCCGCACCCCCGCACCCGCGACGGTGAACTGCCCGAAGCGGGAGGCCGTCCCGGACCGGGCCGTCGCAAGGAGCCGTGCGCGTCGCGCGGTTCGTCCTCGGCGGCAGACCCGCCGCGACGAGCCGCCGCAGGCGGACGCACCGTTGACCGGTGACCTCACGCCTGTCCCCTGGTCGTGCGCCGCGTCCGAACTCCGCGGTCGGGCCCGCGCGTCGTGCGGACCGACGATCGCGGTGCCGTCCGAGCGGCCGGCCGGAGAGGCTCGCCGGAGGGGCGGGTGGCGCGACGACGGAGGGCCGGCCGGCCCGACCTCCCGCGACGAAGCCGCCGCCCGATCGCCCGGAACACCCCGGGTGCCGCCAGGTGGTACGTGAATCTTGAGTTACGTCGTGATTCCTGCGACGACGGGACCTTGTCCGGTCGACGTCAGCATGATCGAATTCGGCGATTCCCATCTCTGGAGGCGCCGTGAAGCTGCCGTTCATCCGAAGATCCGCCGTGCCCATCGGCATTGCCGTGGTGGCCACCTTGGCCATCCCCGTTCAGGCGTACGGTGCGGATCCGTCGGGACCGCCCGCGGCAGCGGTCGACGCGTCGGCGCCCGCGCCCGTCACCTTGACGCTGATAACCGGCGACAAGGTGACGGTGACGACGGGCCCCCACGGGGCCCTCTCGGTGGACGCCGTCCGGCGCCCGCCGGGCGCGACCGGTTCGGTGCGCGTGGCCATCGAGGGCGGTGACACCTATGTGTATCCGGACGAGGCCATGGCCTACATCGCCACCGACCACCTCGACAAGCAACTCTTCGACGTCACGCGGCTGCTGGCCCAGGGCTACGACGACGCGCACAGCAGCGCGCTCCCGCTGATCGTCACACGAACGGCGGACGAAGCCTCCCTCACGTCCGAACAGGTCAACGGCCCGGCCGCCCGCCCGGCCGCCTCCTCGCCCGACATCGACCTGCCGGAAGCGCGGACCACACTGAACCTGCCGTCCATCAACGGAGCCGCAGTACGGACCGACCGGTCCGGCTCCGGCGCCTTCTGGTCCGCCCTCACCGGCGCCGGCCGGCACAACGCCCGGCTGTCGTCCCCGGCCCGCACCACCGGGACCGCCGGCACGGGGGACGGCGGGGGCACCACCGCCCCCGCCGCGGCCCCGGCCTTCGCCGACGGCGTCGACAAGGTCTGGCTCGACGGCAGGGCGAGGGCGACCCTCGCCGACACGACCGCCCAGATCGGCGCACCCGCGGTCTGGGCCGCCGGTGGCTCCGGTGCCGGCGTGCGGGTGGCGGTGCTGGACACCGGGGTGGACACCACCCATCCCGACCTGGTGGACCGCGTGGTCGCGTCCAAGAGCTTCATACCGGGCGAGGACATCATCGACCACTACGGCCACGGTACCCACACCGCCTCGACGGTGGCCGGGACCGGCGCGGCCTCCGACGGCAAGGAGCGGGGCGTCGCCCCGGGCGCCGACCTGCTGATCGGCAAGGTCCTCGACAACACCGGATCGGGGGCGACCTCGGGGATCATCGAGGGCATGGAGTGGGCGGCGGAGACCGAACACGCCAAGGTGATCAACATGAGCCTGGGCACCACCGAACTGCACACCCAGGACGATCCGCTGAGCCAGGCGGTGAACCGGTTGAGCGCGGAAACGGGCGCGCTCTTCGTCATCGCCGCGGGCAACGGCGGGAACGGCCCCTACAGCGTCACCTCTCCGGGCACCGCCGACGCCGCGCTGACCGTCGGAGCCGTGGACACCTCCGATCACCTCGCTGATTTCTCCGCCGCCGGACCGCGTATGGGGGACGACGGGCTCAAGCCCGACATGACCGCTCCGGGCGTGGACGTCCTGGCGGCCCGCTCGCAGTACACAAGCGACGGAGAGGGCTACTACATCACGGAGAGCGGCACCTCCATGGCGACGCCCCACGTCGCCGGAGCCGCCGTGCTGCTGGCCCAGAAGCATCCCGACTGGACCGGGCAGCAGATCAAGGACGCGCTGATGAGCAGCAGCGCGCCGACCTCCGACTACAGCCCCTACCAGGCGGGTACCGGCCGGCTGGACGCGGCCGCCGCCTACTTCAAGGACCAGGTCGTCGCCGTCGGCTCGGTGGACGCGGGGCTCGTTCCCTGGGTGCCCGGCAAGCAGCCGAAGCCCATCACACGGAAGATCACGTACACCAACACCACCGGCAAGGCCCTCACGTTGGCCCTCTCGGCCGACTCCGGCACCTCACCCGCAGCGGTGTTCGAACTGGCCGCCGACCACCTCGCCGTGCCGGCGCACGGATCCGCGACGGTCGACATCGTGGTGAGCCCCGGGGGACTGGCTCCGGGTCAGTACGCGGCTCAGGTCACAGCGGCCTACGCGACCGGCGTGGTCCACACCGCCGTCGGGGTCTCGGTCGAGTCCGAGAAGCACGACCTCACCGTCCATCTGGAGGACGGCAAGGGCAGGCCCACGAGCGGAGTGGTCGAGATCACGGGCTCCGACGGAGAGACCCACGCGATGTGGGTCCCGGACGGGACGCTCACCAGTGCCTGGGCCCCCGGCTCCTACACCGTCGTCGCCGAGGCGGACGTCCAGGGTCTGGACGGCGCCCACTCCCTCGGGTACGCGCTGCTGACCGCTCCCGAGGTCGAGCTGACCGCCGACCGGACCGTCGACCTCGACGCGTCGCGAGCACGACGGGTGAAGGTGGCGACGGCGAAGCCCACGAGCGTCGTCGCCGACAGGATCGACGTCTACCGCTCGTTCACGTCGAGTGAGCCCACACCCCAGGACCAGCAGGCCCTGCACCAGATCATCTGGCCCTCGGCCGCCTACGACAGCCTGTGGGCCCTGCCGACCCACGGCAAGGTGAAGCAGGGCAGCTTCGTCTTCACCACCCGGATCCGCGCGCAGCAGCCGCCGCTGGAGATCAGTTACGGCGGGCACAGGCTCGACGACGCCCCGCTGGTGCAGCCCGGCACCCCGCAACTCCCGGACGGCACCGAGGGCCTGGACGCCGTCTTCGCCGGTACCGGATCGCGGGCCGCATACAGCGGGCTGAAGGCCCGCGGCAAGGCGGTGGTCGTACGCAGCAGCGAGGGAGTGACGCCCGCGGATCAGGCGGCCGCGGCGCACGCTGCCGGTGCGGCGATGCTTGTGGTGGTCAACGAAGGCGACGGCCGGTTGAGCGACTGGTACGGCGACCCCGACGGCCGAACCGCCGGGCAGATCCCCGTCGCATCGGTCTCCCTGGACGAGGGAGAGGCGCTGATCAAGGAGATCAGCGGCGCCCGGAAGGGCACGGTGCGGATGAACGTCGAGGCCCATCCTTCGCCGAAGTACCTGTACGACCTGGTCGACTACCACCATGGCGGGGTGCCCGCCGACCCCTCGGCCGCGACGGATCCCGGCAGTCTCGCCCGTATCGATCTCGACTTCGCCCCGCCCTCCGGCGAGCAGGTCATGGAGAGTCGCGAGGACAGCCCGGCCTACGAGTACGGGCCGGCCGCCAACCCGCATGCGGTGTACGGGGAGGTGCGGGTCGCGCCGTTCCCGACGGAGATGGTCGCCCCGGGACCGCGTACCGACTACGTCTCAGCCGGGCACGGCATCAAGTGGCAGCAGTACGCGAGCATCAACGGCTGGCGGACCTACACGGACGTCGTGAGCCCCCGGCCGGGCAGCGAGCAGAAGGACCGCTGGTTCGGCCCCGTCACCCGGCCGCGCATGACCAGCGACGAGATCCCGTACCGCGGCGAGACCTCCATGAGCGGCTACATCATGGGATTCGGTGACGGAGGGTCCGCGCACAGCGGTGATTCCGGCATGATGACGCGGAACTTCGCGCTGTACCAGGGCAACCACCTGCTGACGCAGGGCGGGGTCGTCCCGACGTTCGGCGTCGGAGACCTGGCAACGCGGAAGCTGCCGTACCGCCTGGTCGTCGACACCGCGGGGAGCAGCGAGCTGAGCCCGTACTCCACCACCACGCACACCGAGTGGAGGTTCGACTCCGCAGCCCCCACGGGGGACGTCCAGGCCGCGGCCATACCGCTGATCCAACTGGATTACGGAATCGACCTGGACCTTGCGGGGCGGGCGAAGCGCACCGCGGCCCTCTCCGTCACCCCCACCGTGCTCGGCAGCGACTCCGCCAAGGACGCGACCTCCTCGGTCGAACTCCAGGTCTCCTACGACGACGGGGCGTCCTGGCAGCAGGAGGCCCTGAAGGAGAAGAACGGCACCTGGAAGGGGTCACTCCACGCACCTCGCCACGCCGCCTACGTGTCCGTCCGGCTCACCGCCGAGCAGCACAACGGCGGCGGCGTCACGCAGACCGTCATCCGGGCCTTCGGCCTTCGCTAGACGGATGCCGTGGTGTCCCACCGGCTCTCCCTTCCGGTGGGGCACCATGTGTGCCGTGACGGCAGTGGCTGACGGCAGCGTCGGCGGACGGGCACCGAACGGCGCCGGGCGCAGCGTGTCTGACAGGAGACTTTGGTGTCAGCGACGGGACGGCCCCGGACCGACGTCTTCAGCGCCGAGGCGGCCGACTGCGCGGACCGTGGGACGGCAGCGCGGGATCGGCACCGGCCGTGCTCCGAGGGGAACTCGGCCGGTGCCGGGGTTGCCCCGGGCCGGGCGCGACTGTGCGGACCCGGGGCGGTCTTCGCGGTGAGCGCCCGGGGCGCGGGGCGTCAGCTCAGGACGTGCTTGGCGAACGCCTCCACGACGGCGCCGGCGACGGCCCCGGGTTCCGAGTCCCAGACCTCCTGGTTGAAGATCTCGACCTCGATGTCGCCGCGGTACCCCGCCTCCTGCACCATCGCGGCGACGGCGGGCAGATCGATGTGCCCTTCGCCCATCATGCCGCGGGCGAGCAGGGCGTCGGCCGGCAGCGGTGTGATCCAGTCGTTCACCTGGAACGAGACCAGCCTCCCGCTCCTGCCGGCCCGGTTGATCTGGGCGTTCAGCTCCGGGTCCCACCACACGTGGAACGTGTCGACGACGACACCGACCCCGGCGAACTGCTCGGCGATGTCGAGTGCTTGCCCGAGTGTGGAGACGACACCGCGGTCCGCCGCGTAGAGCGGGTGCATGGGTTCCAACGCGAGGGTGACTCCGCAGGCCCCGGCCTCCTCGGCCAGTTCGGCGATCGCGTCGACGACGCGGAGGCGGGCCTGCGGCAGGTCGCGGTCGGGCAGTCCGCCCGGGACCAGGACGAGTACGGCGGCGGAGCCGGGTGCCGCCCCCGCGGCGAGTTCCGCGGTCTCCTCGATCGCCCGCCGGTTGTCGTCGAGCGCGGCGCGTCGTGCCCGCCCCTCGGCCGCGGTGAAGAAGCCGCCTCGGCACAGGCTGGACAGGCGCAGCCCGGAGCCGGCGAGCAGCCGGACGGCTTCCGCCCGACCGGTGTCGTGGACGGACTCGCGCCACAGGCCGACCGCGGGGATGCCGCTGTCGCGGCACACGCCGAGCGTGGTCCGCAGGTCCGCGTGCTTGACGGTGGCCTGGTTCAGCGAGAGCCGGGGATGTGCTGTCACGGGCGGGTCACTCCCTGCGTGTCGATCCCGAACGTCGCGAGGCAGGCGTGCCACCGGTGTGCGGCAAGGCCGGGGTCCTCGAGCGCGCCCGCCGCGTCGGCGAGCTCGATGAGCCCGGAAAGGTGGGGGAGGCTCCGGGCGGAGTGCAGACCGCCCACCATCGTGAAGCCCGGCTGATGCCCGTTGAGCCACGCCAGGAAGGCCACCCCCGTCTTGTAGTGGTAGGTGGGGGCGCTGAACACGTGCCGCGCCAGCGCCTCCGTGGGACCGAGGACGCGCCGGTACGTCTCTGGCTGCTCCGCGTCCAGTGCCCGGATCGCCGCCGAGGCCTGGGGCGCGACGAGGGCGAAGGCGCCCAGCAGGGCATCGGAGTGCCGTTCGCCGTCTCCGGCGATGAGGTCCACGTAGTTGTAGTCGTCGCCGGTGAACATGGTGGTCTCCGCGGGCAGGCGGGCCCGGAGCGCTCTTTCGTGTCCGGCGTCGAGCAGGCTCATCTTGATCCCGCGCACCGACGACCGGTTGTCGGACATGATCCGCACCACGGTGTCCATGGCGGCTGCCGGGTCGGTGGCACCGAAGTAGCCGGACAGGACGGGGTCGAAGTCGGGCCCCAGCCAGTGCAGGACGACCGGGGCGCCCGCCCTGGCGAGGACCCCGCGGTAGACGCGCTCGTAGTCCGCGGCGGTCTCCGCGGCCCTGACCAGGTGGCGGCTGGCCATCAGGACGACCCCCGCTCCCTGGTCCTCGGCGTGGTGCAGTTGCTCGACGTAGGCGTCGACCACCCGGCTGAGGGAGATCACTTCGTCCTGGACGTGGTCAGTGCTCACGCCGACCACCAGGCTTCCTCCGGCCTCCTTCGCCGCGGCGGCCGAGCGGGCGACGAGCTCCCTGGTGGCCGCGGGGTCGAGGCCCATGTTGCGCTGGGCCGTGTCCATCGCGTCCGCCACGCCCAGGCCCCAGGACCAGAGGTGGCGGCGGAAGCCCAGCGTGGCGTCCCAGTCGATGTCGGCAGGAGCGCCGGGAGTGTTGTCACCCGTGACGCGGGGCACGACGTGCGCCGCCGCGTAGGCGGTGCGTGACCGCAAGGGCGAGACCGGCTTGGAGAGGCTTTCCGGGGCGCGCAGCGTGCGCCGTCCCGTCGAGCCGTTCTCCGCGATCGTGACGACGGCGCTCATCCCTCTGTCCTCCCGGCCTCAGTGGTGATCGTTGTGGTGTGCATGAGGAGCGTCTTCTTGCCGCGCTGCACCACGACGCCGTCCTGGTTGACGACGGCGACGTCGAAGGTGACCAGTCCTTGGCCGGGGTCGTTCCGCCGCTCGCGGGTGTGCTCCACGGTGAACTCGACGTGGATCGTGTCGCCCAGCATGATCGGCGCGGTGAAGCGCCAGTCGGACATCCCCATGAAGGCGATGGCGTTGTGGCCCAGCAGGCCGCCGCCGAACATCAGGCCGTGCGCGTAGGACAGGCCCAGGAGCCCGTGCGCGATGGGGCCTCCGAAGTCCGACCTCCCGGCGAATTCGTGGTCGACGTGCATCGGGGAGAAGTCACCGGTGCTGCCGGCGAACTGGACGACGTCGGACTCCGTGACGGTGCGGGCCCGGGTGACGAAGCGCCGTCCCGTGGTGAGGTCGCTCCAGGAGACTGATGGGTTCATCGTGGTCCTTCCTTGCGGCCGCCCGATGCGGACGGCCGGGTGACGCCTGCGGAAAGAGGACGGGTAACCGGTTACCTCTCTCGTGCGCGTCACCTCGTTCCGTTGTGTGTGTTGGTTTCCGGTCAGCGCCGGGGCGCGTCGGCGACGGAGTCCCGCAGTACGGCGTCCGCGGAGAAGGTGGAGTGGGTGACCTGCGTCGGATCGGCCAGGAGGGTCCGCATCGCCGACCAGGCGGCCTCACCGACCGCATGCTCGTGCATGGTTGCCGTCGTCAGGCGAGGACGCAGCCAGCGTGCGATGGGCGTGTCGTCGAACCCCACCACGGACAGGTCGTCCGGTACCCGCAGATTCAACTGTGCGGCGGCGTTGTACACGACGGCCGCCTGCAGATCGTTCGCCGCCATGATCGCGGTGCACCCCTGCTCCAGCAGCGGTTCCAGCACTCGGCTGTGGTCGGCCTCCGCGTGTCCCAGCGGTACGCGCCAGCTCACGGCCCCCGCCTCCGCGGTCTGCCGCTCGATCAGGGCCCAACGCGCATTGTTCTGCTTGGAGTCGGCGTTGGCGCCGACGAACGCGATGGCCCGGTGCCCGTGCCCGAGCAGGTGGTCCACGAGCCTTCCGGTGGTGTCGAGGGTGTCGGTCACTACGCTGGAGACCCCTTCCACCCCGTCGAGGCGGCGGTTCACCAGCACGGTGGGCTTGCCCACGTCCAGCATCTCGGCCAGGTCGAGCTCGGCCGAGCGCGGGCTGCACACGATCAGGCCGTCAGAGCGCGTCAGCGTCTGCCTGGCGACCTGAGGCTCCGCCTCCGCCGCGTCGAGCGTGTCTCCGACCAGCACATGGAATCCGTCGTCGCGGGCCGCGTGCACCACGGCCTGCACGATGGTGGTGAAGTACTGGTTCCCGAGGTCGGGAACCACCACCCCCACCGTTCCGTTCTTGCCCGTGGCCAGGCTCTTGGCCGCCATGTTGGTCGCGTACCCGAGTCGCCGGGCCGCGTCCATGACCTTGATCCTGGTCTCGCCGACCACGAACTTCGGCGCACCCGCCAGCACGCGGGAGACCGTCGCCACCGAGACCCCGGCCTCCTTGGCGACGTCTCGCACGGTCGGCCTGCGGCCGGACGGAACGGAAGTCATCGCTGAGCAGCCTAACCCAGGAGGTCACATCATCACCCCGCCGCCATTGACGTGGAGCACCTGGCCGTGCAGCTGGACCGACGCCCGGGCGGCGAGGAAGACGACCACCGGCGCGATCTCCTCGGGCGTTGCGATCGCGCCGGTCACGGCGCCCGAGGTGCGCTCCGCCACCCACGCGGGGTCGGCGGCGAGATCTTCGATCAGCGGCGTCAGAACCGGGCCCGGGGCTATGGCGTTGACCCGGATTCCCGGTCCGAGCTCCCGGGCCAGCGCGCGGGTCAGCCCCGCCACCCCCGCCTTCGCGGCGGAGTAGGAGACGAAGTTGCGTGCCCCCTTGAAGGCCAGCTGGGAGGAGACGTTGATGATCACGCCCTGGCCCGCGGCCCGGCGTGCGAAGCGCTGGCACACCAGCATGGGTCCGGTCAGGTCGCCCCGGATGGTGTGGTCCCACTGGTCCTGGGTCATCTCCAGGAACGGAGCCTCTTCCATGAGTCCGGCGTTGTTGACCACCACGGTGCACCGGCCGGCCCGCCGCTCGATCTGCCGGAACATCTCGTCGACCGCTTCCGCGTCCGTCACGTCCGCTTCCACGACCAGGGCGCCGGCACCGGTGGCGGTCAGCTCGGCCGACAGTTCCTCGGCCCGCCCCTCGTCGCCGAGGTGGCCGATGACGACGGTCGCTCCGGCGGTGGCCAGGGCCCGCGCCATGGGACGGCCGAGACCTCCGACGGCCCCGGTGAGCAGCACGACTTCTCCATCGAGCCGGAAAGGGTCACTCATGTCGCCGTCACTCATGTCGCCGGCACCTCCCGCTGCTCCGCCGCTTCCGTCACGGACACGATCGCCTCCTGCCTCAGCCGCCTTCGGCCGATCACCAGACACACAACGGACACCGCGCAGCACAGCGCGAGGAAGAGAGCACAGAGCCACGGCGTACCGCCGCCGACCGACACCAGCGCGGCGGCGATCAGCGGGGCGGGCCCGCCGATGATCGTGCCCGCCAGCTCGCGGCTGACGGCCACGCCGGAGAACCGCACCTCTGGCGGGAACAGGTCCACGAGATAGGCACCCTGCGCACCGGCCATCAGGCCGAAGGACACCGAATAGGTCGCCACGATGGCCAGCACGACGAGGGCCGGCGCCCTGGTGTCGAGCAGGGCGAACATCGGAAACGCGAGGACCAGGCAGTACGCGGCGCCGGCGATGAACACCTTCGGGGTGCCCAGGCGGTCGGCCAGCGCCCCGGCACCGACGGCGAGGAAGGCCCCGACCAGCGACGCGGTCAGCGAGGTGACCAGGGCCAGGGTCTGCGACAGGTCCAGGTCGTCACGCATGTAGCTCAACGCGAAGGTGGTGGTGATGTAGGACATCGCCTGGTGGCCGACCATGGCGCCGAAGCCGAGTGCCGTGGTGCCGGGGTACCGCCGGGCGAGCTGCAGCATCGGCACCTTTTGGGGCTCGGCGTCGTCGGCCCGGGTCTTCGCGGCGACGAATTCGGGGCTTTCCTCGATGCGTCGCCGGATGAAGACCGCGACCATCAGGATCACCGCGCTGATCCAGAACGGGACGCGCCAGCCCCAGGTCAGCAGGATGTGGCCGGGCAGCAGATTCACGACCAGGAAGGCGACGACACCGAGAGCGGAGCCGATCGCGGTCGCCCCGTTGGGCACCGCGGTGGCGAACGCCCGGCGGGACGGACCGACCGTCTCGGAGATGATGGTGATCGTGCCGGCCAGTTCCGCGCCCGCCCCCGCGCCCTGCAACAGCCGCAACAGCACGAGCAGGACGGGTGCCCATATCCCGATCTGGTCGAACGTCGGCAGGCAGCCCATGAGAATGGTCGAGCCGCCCATGAGGACGAGGGTGAACACGAGAGCCGGCTTGCGCCCGAGCCGGTCGCCGAAATTGGCGATCAGGAGCCCCCCGAGCGGGCGGGCGAAGAACCCGATCGCGAAGGTCGCGAACGAGGCCATGGTCGCGGCGGCGTGCGACAGGCTGCTGGAGAAGAACAGCGGGCCGATGACGAGTGCGGACGCCGCGCCGTACAGACCGAAGTCGTACCACTCGACGATGGAGCCGACGGTCCCCGCTGTGAGGACCCTTCGCTCCCGGGCGCGGGCGGGGCCCGCGGAGCTTGGTTCGCGCATGATGAGACTTCCTTGTCTGATCAAAGCCGACGCTGTGACGGAGTCAGTAGGACGCGTCGAACAGCCGGTGGTCCATGGGGGTCATGTCCTCCGCGACGCTGAAGTCGAGGTCGACGTTGGCCCGGATGTCGCGGTCGATGTCGATGCCGGGGGCGACCTCGACGAGTTCGAGTCCGCCCCCGGCGAGCCGGAAGACACACCGTTCGGTGATGAAGACGACTTCCTGGCCGCGCTGCTGCGACAGAGGACCGTTGAAGCAGATCTGCTCGACAGCGGACACGAAGCGCCGGGCCCTGCCCTCGGTCACCACACGCAGCGCGCGGGCCGACCTGTCCCAGGCGACTTCGAGGCCCCCGGCCGTGAGGGTGCCGCTGAAGACCACCTTGGCGGCTGCCTGGCTGATGTTGACGAAGCCACCGACACCGACAATACGGCCACCGAACCTGCTGATGTTCACATCTCCGCGCGCGGAGATCTCCGCGAAGGAGAGGAAAGCGGTGTCCAGGCCCCCGCCGTCGTAGAAGTCGAACTGGTAGGGCTGGTCGATCATGGCCTCGTAGTTGACCGCCGCGCCGGCGTCGAGGCCGCTCATGGGCAGGCCGCCGTTGAGGCCCTGCTCGTTGGTGAGCACCACCGACGAGAGGATTCCCGATTCCGCCGCGGCGATCGACACACCCGTGGAGATGCCGGAACCCAGATTGCACACCGCGCCCGGGCTCAGCTCGCGCGCGGCCCGGCGGGCGATGAGCCCCCGGCTGCCCTTCGGCAGCGCGTCCAGTGTCCCCACGTCCACCCGCTCCTGCCCGGCGAACGCGGGGCTCGACGCCGTGGCGTAGGTGGTGCGCTGGTCAGGATCCAGCACCACGGTGTCGACGAGGAAGTGGGGGATCTTCACCTGCTTCGGCGGGATCGACCCGGCCGGCACCACCCGTGCCACCTGCACAATGACCTGGCCGCCGCTGTTGTGGGCGGCCTGGGCCATGGAGAGCATCTCGCCGAAGTACGCCTCCTCCTCCATGGAGATGTTCCCGCGCTCGTCGGCGGTGGAGCCGCGCAGGAAGGCGACGTCCGGGCGCAGGGGCAGGTAGCGGATATGGGGCGCGCCGTCGATCTCCACCGCCTCGGACGGCGGATCCTCGGCGGGGGCGCCCTGGCTGCCGCCCCCGAGGCGGGGATCGACGAAGGTCCCGACTCCGACATCCGTGAACAGCCCGGGACGGCCGCCGGCGGACTCCCGCATCAGCTGGGAGAGCGAGCCCTGCGGCAGAGTGAACAGCTCGAGATCCTCCCGCGCCGCCGCCTCGGCTATGCCCGGCGCGTCGACGACCGTGCCGCACACGACCCGCCGGAGCAGCCCCTTGTGCCGCAGTCGGTGTGCTCCCTGCTCGTTCTTGTCGCCGATGCCGACCGGATGCACCACCGTGAGGCCGGAGGGCTCCGCGGTCTTCAGATAGTGGGCCTCAAGTGCCCGGATGAGCGCCTCGGGAACGGCGTGTCCGCCACCGGACCCACCGATCACCACAGTGGCCCCGGACGGGACGGCACACACTGCCTCACCGGCCTCCAGAATTCGCACCATGCTCCTTCTCGCTGTTCGGAACGGAAATAGACGGGAACGGGGACCGCGACGTGCGGGAGGAGTTCACCGATGGACAAAACGCGGGGCGCGTTTTTCCAGAAAGGCACGAGCGCCCTCCTGCGCGTCACGGCTCGCGTAGACCTCGGCGATCGCCGCGATCTCGGCGGCCTCTCCCGCCTCGCGCCCCCGTCTCAGCCCCTCACGGACACACCGCTTCGTCGCGCTCATCGCGAGTTTCGGCAGCGCCGCCAGCTCCTCGGCGAGTTCCCGGGCCGCCGACTCCGCCTGTCCGACCGGTGTCACCTGGGACACGAGGCCCCACGCGAGGGCCGTACCGGCATCGATCGCCCGGCCGGTCAGCAGGAGCAGACTCGCCCTTCCGGCTCCGACGAGCGCGGGCAGGCGCTGGGTCCCGCCACCCGAGGCGAAGACGCCGATCCGCACTTCGGGCAGCCCGAAGCGCGCTTCCGCGTCGGCGACCCGAAGATCCGCGGTCAGGGCCAGTTCGAGGCCCCCGCCGAGGACGTCGCCCCGCAGCGCCGCCACGAGGGGCTGCGGCAGCGACTCGAGGGCCCGGTAAGCAGCGTGTTCACTCTCCGAGACCACCCGGCCTTCGACCGCGTCGTGAGGGAAGGTCGTGATGTCGGACCCCACGGAGAAGGCGCGCTCCCCAGCTGCGCACAGCATCACGGCTCGCACGTCGCTCCGTGCCGCGACCGCCTCGGCGGCCTCCTTCAAGGCGTGCCGCATGGGCCCGGTCAGTGTGTTCAGCGGAGGATTGTCGAGCCGGATGGTCGCCACTGCGCCCTCGACTTCAAGCTCAACGCTGTCACGCGGCATCAGTACCCTCCTCCAGGTAACCGGTTACCCGGGACCATACCTCCGGGTTCGCCGGTGAACAAGAGGTGTAGAACTGCCCAGAGGGTCTTTGGCGTGGGCGGATGGGCGGATTACCGCCGGTGTGTCAGTAGGTGGCTCGCCGGGTCGTGATCGAGGCGGCCGTCGTCAAGCCCGCCGCCGCTGCCCTTGAGCCGCGAACCCCGGCAACGGCGGCAGGCCCACCTGGGGCCGCCGTTCCGCCCCTCCAGTTGCAGGTCACGGTGGGTGCGGTGGTTCGGGGTGGACGGAACGCCGCTGTGCGTGCGGCTGGGTGGGCGTGGTCGCGGCGCCGGTGGCGGGCGCGGGTCACTGCGCGGCGGTGTTCCCGCCGGCGCGAGCGGGCGGGAACGTGTCGGAGGCGCACGTGGCGCGGGGCGCACGGGGCGCGGGGCGCACGTGGCACGTGGCGTGCGGGCCGAGGGGCCTTCTCGCCCCTCGGCCCGTACCGCGCGGCCACGGCCTGCGCGGTACGCCCTGGCCCGCGCAGGCACGCGCGAGCTGCCCGCACGGCGTGGACGCGTTCGCGCAGCGGCCCATCCCGTACTCCGAGGAGCGTCGCGGAACGGAGCCCCCTCCGGCCGCGACAGGCGCAGCCGCAGTCCCCACCCTCCGACAGGAGGGCGCCGACGGGGCCGACCTCAGGCCGGCTTGCGCCATACGGAGACGTGCTTCGCGGAGTCCTGAGTGAACGGAGTACCGTCCCAGTCCGCCACGCGACGTTCCAGCTCGAGCCCGGCGATCCGTGCCATCAGGTCGAGCTCCGCGGGCCAGGCGTACCGGTGCCGGGAGTGATCGCGACGGTAGCGGCCGTCGTCGCCGTCGCACGTGAAGTGGTGCGAGACGAGCATCTGCTCGACCAGGTCGAAGGTGTCGAAGCCGAGATGCCGCTGGGAGACGTCGAACGGCACCGCGACCTGGCCGGGCGGCAGGAGCCGCAGCGGCGGCACGCCCAGCTCGATGACGAACCGGCCGCCGGGCTCCAGATGCCGTGCGGCGTTGCGGAAGCACTCGACCTGCTCGTGCTGCGTGAGCAGGTTCGTGATGGTGTTGTAGACGAGGTAGACCAGGGTGAACCCGCCCGGAACGAAGGTGGTGGCCATGTCTCCGACGACAACCGGGAGGGTGTCCTCGTCGATCTTGCGCCGCAGCACCGCTGCCATGTGCTCGGACAGTTCGATGCCTGCCACCGGAACGCCACGTTCCCGCAGCGGGACGCCCACGCGCCCGGTTCCGATGGCGAACTCCAATGCCCGGCCGTCACCGGCGAGTTCGGCGAGGAAGGCGAGGGTCGGACCGAGAACGGCAGCTGAGGACGCTCCGGCCTCCTCCGCGTCGTAGCGGTCGGCGGTTGCGCGGGTCCACAGTTCACTGCTCGTCACGAGTGGCCACGGTGCCGGGTTCCGAGGG
This sequence comes from Streptomyces fuscigenes, assembly GCF_021556455.1. Taxonomy (GTDB): domain Bacteria; phylum Actinomycetota; class Actinomycetes; order Streptomycetales; family Streptomycetaceae; genus Streptomyces; species Streptomyces fuscigenes. The sequence goes on from NZ_JAKGCV010000029.1 coordinate 18,890, forward strand.
GCGCTGTCCACGTATTTTTGGTATTCGGATCTCCGTGGCGCGGCGAACGCCGCCCACCATTCGGCGTCGTCCTGCCGGGGCTTCGGCCGGATCGCCCCGCACCCCGGGATCATCGGTCCCGGGTATCCGTCCCACTCGAAGATCATTTCGTTCGGAGCTCCAAGAGCCCGCGCCGAGATGGGCGTTGGGCTGGACACTGGACGGGTACGTGTGAATGTGCGGCGGTCCAGGGAAGGTCGCGCTCGGCTCTGCCGAAGGGGAAGAGGACCGGTACCGTCGACGTGCCCTCCTCATGCCGGATGCCGGCAGTGAGGGGCACGCCGCCATCGGCCGAACACAGGGGGAGTGAGGCGTCTCTTCGAAGGCACCCGTGATACACGGCAAACAGGACGGGTGACCTGGGAGTATGTTGAATGAGGTGACTGCGACCCGCTATGTCACGCCCTTGCTGAGGCGGGTCGCTTCCCGGGGATCGTGGAGGCTGACGACCTCGGGCGTACGTCCTGAAGTCCTGCAGCCCCGGGCGATCTGTGCGTCCCGCCGCCGTTACGACACGGCCCGTGCGAGGCGACCCCCTCGCCCCTGAGCCGCAGCAGCTCCAGTGCTCCGGCCGGGGAGTTTCGCCGTGGTGTGGTCAGTACGACGCGGCCGCGGGATGCTCCCGAGACCACCATGGCGTGTGGCTTCCTCTGCTCGCGGGAGGCGTAGGACGCGGGGCGTGGCGGGGGCGGTTGAGGCGCCGGCGTTGAGCGGTTCCGGCGTCGGAAGCAGGGCGAGCCGCGATCTCAGGGGTGGCGGGGCGGGAGGATCGCGGTGTCGAGGAAGAAGGTGTCGATGCTCTGCACGGAGTCGATGAACTCGTCGAGGTTGACTGGCTTGGTGACGTAGGCGTTGGCGTGCTGGCGGTAGGCGTCCTCGATGTCGTCGGGCGCGGCGGAGGTGGTCAGCACGACGACGGGGATGCTGCTGAGGGCGGGGTCGTCCTTGAGGACGGCGAGGAGTTCGCGGCCGTTCATGCGGGGGATGTTCAGGTCCAGCACGATGAGGTCGGGGCGCTCGTTGCCGGCTGAGCGCAGGTGTTCCAGGGCGGCGAGGCCGTCGTGGACCTGGGTGATGCCGCGGGCCATGCCGTGCTCGCTCAGGGCGTCCTGGATGAGGAGCGCGTCGCCGGGATCGTCCTCGACGAGCAGGACGCTGTAGGTGCGGTGGCTGTCGAGCAGGTCCATGGCGGGGCTCCTCGTGCTGGAGGCCGGAAGGGGCCGGGTGGGGGGCTGTGCGGTGAAGACCAGGCCGGGCCAGCGGCGGCGTGCGCCTTGGCGGGTGATGCCCCAGGCATCGCCGAGCTGCGGATAGCCGGCGCCGGCGAGGGCCGCGGCGCGGGCTTCGAGTTCCGCGCAGTGCTCGACGGCGGCGCGCAGGTGCGCGAGCGCCCGCAGCCGGGCGAGGCAGGCATCGGCGTCGCCCTGTTCCCCAGTCCCCGCCGGAGCAGGCGCCTGACCGGCCAGGTTGCGGGCGAGGTCCGCCAACGCCTGCCGCGCCAGGTCCTGCGTCGGCTGGTCGGTGCCTGTCCGGCTGGGGGGGTCCGGGGTCATGCCCGCACGATATCCGCCCCCACACATGCCCGACAACAACTGTTGTCGTTCGGTAGTAGTCTGTGCCGCGCCAGCGGGAGCTGGCGCGGTCAGGGAGGCACGTGTGACGGTTGAGGCTCACCCGGACCCGTCGGCCGGTCGGAGGCTTGTGGCGGGCTGGACGACGCGTCGCTGGCTGGCGTGGGGGACCGCGGGCGCGTTCGTCGTCTTCCTCGGCTTGTCCGCACTGGGCACGTGGACGCTCGCTCACTCCACCGCGATCAACAACCGCCTGGTCGATCACTCGACGCCGGCGCTGATCGCCTCCACACGTCTGGAGGGAGCCGTCCTCGAACAGGAGAGCGCGATCAGCGCCTACGGGGCAACGGGCCGCTCCTCCTTCCTCGCAGGCTATCGAGACGCGAGGAACCGCCAGGACGCCGCCGTGAAGCAGCTGACTGCCCTGGCCCGTGCCGATCCCGCCACCGCGCGGGACCTCGACCGGGTCCGCGGGCGGATCGCCACCTGGCAGCACGACTTCGCGGAAGCGATCGCCGAGGCCGAGAACCCGCGCAGCGCCGCGGCCGATCGCGGATCCGCAGACGCGAGTGCCTTCGCCCCGGTGCGCGCCGCCCTGGGCCGCCAGCAGGACGCTCAGCAGGCCCAGCGGGCCGGCGCCCGCAGAGACCTCGCCGACGCCCGCACCCTGCGCAACGCGACCTTCAGCGCCATAGCCGCGGTCCTGACCGCCCTCTTCGTGCTCGTCTTCGTGGCCCTGCGCCAGGGCGTGACCCGTCCCATGGATCGCCTCTCCGCCGATGTGCGCACCGTCGCGCACGGCGATTTCACCCATCCCGTCACCGGCACCGGGCCGGCCGACTTCCGGCTCCTGGCCGCGGACGTGGAGGCCATGCGCCGGCGCCTGACCGCCGAGCTGGGCTTCAGCCAGGACGCGCGCGCCCGCATGGACGAGCAGGCCACGGAACTGCGCCGATCCAACGCCGAACTGGAGCAGTTCGCCTACGTCGCCTCCCACGACCTGCAAGAACCCCTGCGCAAGGTCGCCAGCTTCTGCCAGCTCCTGGAGCGCCGCTACGCCGCCGAACTCGACGAGCGGGCCCGCACGTACATCCACTTCGCCGTCGACGGCGCCCAGCGCATGCAGACCCTCATCAACGACCTCCTGGACTTCTCCCGCGTCGGGCGCCTCCACACCGACCGCACCCGCGTCGACCTGGAGAAGACCTTCACGGACGCGCACGACGCGCTCGGCCTGGCGATCGAAGACGGCGGCGCCCGCGTCACCCACGACGTGCTGCCCACCGTGGACGCGGACCCCACGCAGATGGGCATGCTCCTGCAGAACCTGATCAGCAACGCCCTGAAATTCCGGGCCCCCGAGCGAGCCCCGCGCGTCCACCTCTCCGCCCGCCCCGACGAAGCGGGCCTGTGGCGTTTCGAACTGGCCGACAACGGCATCGGCATCGGTCCGGATCAGACCGAACGCGTCTTCGTCATCTTCCAGCGCCTGCACACCCGCGAGCAGTATCCCGGCAACGGCATCGGGCTGGCCCTGTGCAAGAAGATCGTCGAATACCACGGCGGCACCATAGGCGTCGACTCTGATCACACACCCGGCCTCAAGATCTTTTTTACGCTTCCCGTTTCGGAAGCGACCACGGATGACCATGACGGGCGCGAAGATTCTCCGCAATGAAACTAGTTCTGCCCCTTTTCGACTCACTCGAATAGGTGAATGTGCAACTACCGCCTCGACTCGCGTCAACTGGCCTGCCTAGCCTCACGGTTGAGCGTGCAAATGAATATGCCATTCGAGAACGGGGGTGGGGCGACGCATGAACACCTGGAACAGCCGCGCGGCCTGCAAGGACCAACCGGACGTGATGTTCGTCCAGGGGGCCGAGCAGCACCGCGCGAAGACGGTCTGCGGCAGCTGCCCCGTGGAGACCGAGTGCCTGGGCTACGCCCTCGACCAGCGAATCGAGTTCGGCGTGTGGGGAGGCATGACGGAACGGGAGCGACGTGCCCTCCTCAGGCGCCGACCGCACGTCACCTCGTGGAAGCGCCTCCTCACCGACGCGCGCGCCCAGGCCCCGACGCCGGACAGTTCTCCGGCCGCCGCCTTCTCGACTCGTTAGCAACCGCCCCCGTACTCCGGGCATCCGGCCGGCCCGCGGCCCGGGCCATGTCCGCCCACCCGCCGACGGGTGGCGCCGGGGCACATACGACCTCCCGCCGCCGGCTCCGCCCCCGCACGGCACTCGTCACCCGCGGGCTCAGCGCATGTGCCGGCAACGGCCTGCCCCGCGACCACGCGGATCCCTGAGGACGAGACGCCGGCGGGCCGGCCGGAGACGCCCGGACGGCACCGCGCGAGGCTGGTCGACGCAAGCCAGGGCGCGGTTCTCAGGCGGGTGCGACCCGGGCCTCGACGGCGGCGGGCAGGGAGCGGACGAGTTCGTCTCCCAGGCGTTCGAAGACGCGGCGCATGAAGGGGTCGGCCAGCTTGGCCAGGCCGTTGAACGTGACGGTCGCGTGGTAGACGACGAGAGTCGTCGTGCCCTGGTATTCGAAGGTGAGGTCGTCGGTGGATGTCGCCGTGTCGTTGGTGCCGACGAACGTCAGCCGGTCCGCCTCCATCCGGGTGAGCCGGTAGGTCAGAGACGTGCGCCGGCCGCGCAGCTCGGAGACGTTGTGCCACACCGCGCCGACCTCGACGGGACCTTGGTCCTGGCGGGTGCACTCCCGTGTGCCCGGATCCCACTCCGTCGCATGGGAGAAGTCGGCCAGGTAGGCGACCACCGCGTCGAGCGGCCTGTCGACAGTCATCGAGCGCACGACGTGGACCATGGTGGACACCTGTCTGTCGAAGGAGGCCGGCTCTCGCGGCCGGGCGGCGGTCGCGTGTCACCGAGTACCCGCCCGGACCTGGCCGATGCTCGTGCGCGAGCGTGCGCGTCGGGCCGGGCATCTGCCGCGGTCCGCGGCGGCCCCGCGTCGGCTGCCGGCCACCCCACGCTTGCACCGCCCTCGGCGGCTCGGGGCCGGCGGCACGGGGCGACCGGGCGGCGGAGGCGAACGGGTGCCGCCCTGGGGCCCCCTTGTGCGGCCGCGGGGAGCGGCGGGCGGGTCGAGGCTCGCATACGGGCAGGCGGAAACGGAGGGTGCCGAGTGCGTCGAAGCGCCGACTCCGCGCCGCTGCCCGCCGATCCTCGGCAGCCGGTGCCGGCCGTGGGCGAGACGGAGCCGAGGAGCCGACCGGCGGGCCTGGCCGAGGCGTGCTTGGGACAGAAGTCGGCGTGCCCCGCGGTCCTGGGCAGCTGTGCGTTCCGGGCGCGCGGGCAGCCGCGCGCGCAACCCCTCGACCTGCGCCCTGAGGCCGTGGGCGTCCTGCTCCAGGGCGGAACCGGCAGCGCCTGGCGGGTATGCGACGGTGATCCCGCTCATCGGCCCGGGAATCCGAGCCCGGCACGGCGTCCACGGCGGCGATCAGGCTCAGGGGCCGCCGGTCCAGGTGGCTTCGATCCACTCCAGGCAGGCGGCCCGGGTGTCCTCGTCGTGGGCGACGGTCCAGCCTTCGGGCACGTCGGCGAAGACGGGCCAGAGCCGATACCGGCCTTCGTCGTCGACCGGCACGAGGAAGCGTCCCTCCGGGTCCTCGAACGGGTTGGTCATGGCGCGTCCGCCTTCCTGCTGCCCCATTGTCGAGACAACGACTGGGTTTTTCCCGGTAGTTGTCCGGGCCTCAGGTTTCTCGGGGCTGCTCCCCGAGGCGACCGGCCGACTTCGGGACCCGGCGGTCGGGCTGCCGCCCACTTCCTGTCGACGGCCCCGCACGGTGAACACGCGGAACACCCCCTCCTGGAAACCCGCGCCGGCCGCGGCCGGCGTGATCCCGGCGCATGCGCGGGGCGAGCCCTGGCAGCGGGCCGCGGCCGCACGGGCCGCTTCGACGTGCTGCGGCATGCGTACGCCTCGATATGCCGAGGCCGGGGAGTCCGCCGTGACCTTGGCGCGTCTGCTCGGGCACTCCTCGCCCTCGATCACCCTCGGTTACTATGCTCACCTCGTGCCCGAGGCCGGTGGCAAGGGGCGGGCCGTCCTCGATCGAACGCCGGGGGAGCGACGGTGGCCGGCAGGCCGGTCACAACTCCCCGGATTCTCCCCGGCTCCGCCGGAGGGTGCTGCGCTCTGTCGCACCCCTCGGGAAGCGACCATGGAATGCAAGGTGTATGAGATGGATGGCCCAGGAAATGCTGAATGAGGTGACGGCGACCCGCTATGTCACGCCCCTGCGTGAAGGCGGGTCGCTCCCCGGGATCGTCGAGGCCGACGACCTCGGCACGTACGTCATGAAGTTCACCGGTGCCGGGCAGGGGCGCAAGACGCTCGTCGCCGAGATCATCTGCGGCGAGCTCGGGCGCAGCCTCGGACTGCGGGTGCCGGAGCTGGTCCTCATGCAGCTCGACCCCGTCATCGGCCTGTCCGAGCCCGACCAGGAGGTCCAGGAGCTGCTGAAGGCCAGCGGCGGCCTGAACCTCGGCATGGACTTCCTGCCGGGATCACTCGGCTTCGACCCGCTGGCGTACGAGGTCGGCCCGGCGGAGGCGGGGCGGGTGGTCTGGTTCGACGCGCTGATCAACAACGTCGACCGCTCGTGGCGCAACCCGAACATGCTCGTGTGGCACGGCGACCTGTACCTCATCGACCACGGCGCCACCATGATCTGGCACCACAACTGGCCCACCGCCGAGGCCTCCGCCGCGAAGCCGTACAACGCCTCCGACCACGCGCTCGCGCCCTTCGTGCCGGACGTCGCGGCGGCCGCCGCCGAACTCGCCCCCCGGGTCACCGAGGAGCTGCTGACGGAGATCACGGCGGCCGTGCCCGACGAGTGGCTGGTCGACGAGCCCGGCTTCACGACCGCGGACGACGTCCGGCGCGCCTACGTCGCCCCGCTCCTGGCCAGGGCCGCCACCGTCCACGAACGGATCGTCATGGACGCACCCACCACGACGCGCCCCTCCCAGGCTCCCGGCTGGCTCGCGGCCCGCCTGCGGCCCACGGGCCCCGACGGACAGGACGGCGGCCGATGAGCGCGCGGGACGTCTACGAGTACGCGCTGCTGCGCGTGGTGCCGCGTGTGGAGCGCGGCGAGTGCTGCAACGCGGGCGTGATCCTCTACTGCCGGGCGCGGTCGTTCATCGCCGCGCGGACCCATCTCGACGAGGCGCGCCTGCTGGCCCTCGACCCGACGGTCGACCTGGCCGGCGTGCGCTCCGCGCTGGCGGCCGTCGAGTCCGTCTGCGACGGAGGTGTCGGAGCGGGGCAGGCGAGCGGGGACGACCCCGGTCGCCGGTTCCGCTGGCTGATCGCGCCGCGCTCGACGGTCGTCCAGCCCGGCCCCGTCCACACGGGGCTGACGGCCGACCCCAAGGCGGAGGCCGAACGCCTGCTGGCGCTGCTGGTGCGCTGAGGCGGCCGGTGCGGCGGCCCCTCCGAGGGGCTCCGGGGCTGCTCCGGGCCCCGCGCCGCCCCCGGTGCGGGGCCTGTGCCGTTCCCCGCGTCCGGCCCGCGCCGATCCCGGGCCGGACGCCGTCGGC
>NZ_JAKGCV010000002.1 GCF_021556455.1 Streptomyces fuscigenes
CCACCACCACCGCGACCATCGCGGGAAGCATGAACGGCGCGCGGGCGAGCGCGGCCGCCACGGCGCCGGCTCCGACGAGGAGCGCGCCCGCGGCCCCGAGCCGGCGCGCGGGGCCCGCACCGTGGCGCACGGCGACCGTCCGGCGCCCTCCCTCGGCGTCCCCTGCCACGTCGCCGAGGTCCTTGACCACCGACCCGACCAGGGCCATCCAGGCGCTCATCACCACCGCGAACACCAGGCCCGCGGGGCTCAGTACGCCTCCCGCGGTGGCCGCGCCGCCGGCGAAGGACGTCCATCCGAGACCGAACACCACGGCGGCGCACGCGGTGGACCAGCGCTTGGCGGGAAACGGGGGCGCCGAGTAGAGCCATCCGAGCACCAGGAAGGCCGCGGTCCACAGGACGAGCCCGGGCACGAAGGCCGCCAGGACGAGGGAGCCGACGGCCGCGGCGGCGGTGAGCACCGCCGCCGTCCGCTCCGGCAGCGCACCGCACGCGATGGGACGCACCGATCCGTTGGCCCGGTCCTCCTTGACGTCCATCACACCGTTGAGCAGGTAGGCGGCCACCACGGCGAGCCACCACGACAGTGCCCCGGCGAGAAGCCGCGCGGGGCTCGCCAGGTGGTGGGGCGAAGAGGAGGCGGCGAACCCGATCAGGTAGCGCGTGACGAACACGACCTGGACCGTGGGGCGCGCCTCCACCAGGGCGAGGCGCAGGTGCCGCGGGCGGAGGCGGCCACGGGCCCCGGGGACGAAGTTGGCGTTGGCGATGTCGACCACACCTGCACGTTACGAGCGGCACGGTGTCATTTCCGGGCCGCGAAGCGCCTTTGCACCCAAGGGTGCACACGGTCGCCGCGCCCGGCGGGCTCGCCGCCACCGCGGCCCCGGACGACCGGGGGCCGCCGCGGTGCTCCCGCCGCTTCTTTCACAAGTCGGCGTTGTGCCGGGCGGGACGGCCGGTGCAGGGTGCAGGCGCCCCGGGTCCGCGCCCGGGGTGCCGAGGCCTTCCGGCGCGGCGGCAGCCGTCTTCGCCCGCGTCCGATCGCGTGGCGTCCGTCCCTCACAGGAGTACCCGTGTCCGTCGTCCCGAGCACCCACGTCGAGCTGCTCACCCGCCCGTTGTTCGGGCACCTCGGCACGCTGAGGGCCGACGGGGCACCGCAGGTGAACCCGGTGTGGTTCGAGTGGGACGGTGAGCGGTTGTGGTTCACGACCACCACCGACCGGTACAAGTACCGCAACATCGCCGGGGACCCGCGCGTCTCCCTGTCCGTCGACGACCCCGACCGGCCCTACCGGTACCTCGAGGTGCGCGGCGTCGTCGACACGGTGCGCAGGGACCCCTCGGCGCTCGGCTACCTCCGGCTGGCGGCGCGCTACGGGCTGGACGTGGACCGACCGGTGGGCGGCGTCGACGCCAACCGGGTCCTGCTGGGCCTCGTACCCCGTCACGCCACCTGCCAGTGATCCCGCCCACCCCGCCGTACGCGGCCCGCGGGCATGCGCTCCCGCCCCGTGTCGGTGCGCACCGACGGCCCGGGCGCGGCGGTCAGGCGGCCCGGCTCGGGGACGTCCCGGCGGGCACGGCGGTGGGGTGTTCCGTTCCGGTGAGGCACGCGAAGGCGTACGCCGCGGACACGAGGGTCATGTGGTGGTGCCAGCCCGGGTAGGAGCGCCCCTCGAAGTCCAGCAGGCCGTAGCGCCCCATGTCCCGTACGGCATGCCGCGTCCGTCGCGCGGTGCCCGCGAGGCCGAGGATCTCGCCGGCCCGGTGCCGGGCGAGGTCGGTGACGAAGTAGCGCGGGCCGCCCGGTTCGCCGGTCTCCTCGGCGATCAGGACGCAGGGCCGCCGCGCGGCGGGGAGGCCGCCGTGCGTGAGGCGGACGGCGCAGGTCCGCACGCGCGAGTGTCCTGCTCCGTCCGTCCCCGGCACGACTCCCGAGCCGAAGCCCGGCACGGCGGTGGTACGGCGCACGAGCCGGCTCGCCGCGACGGGCCCGCCGGCCCCGGCCGCCGGACGCAGCGGGGTGCTGCCGGGGATCTCGGCGACGAAGCCCGTGCCGAGCGCGAGCAGACCGGGCAGGAAGGAGGCGTCGTGGGGAACCTGCGTGAGGTCGGCCACGAGCGGGACGTCCCGGCGACCGGCGCGAGCGACCTGCGCGCGTACGAGGTCCAGCGCGCAGGCTCCCTCCGTGGGGGCCGCCGGCGCGTCCGGGATGCGGGCGGCCGTGCGCCGCGTCCCGTCGTCCTGCCAGTCGCCGGGCAGTGCCAGACGCCAGTCGACGGGGACGCAGGCACCGGCCGAGACCAGGAAGAGACCGATGCCCAACTGGCAGCTGAGCGTTCGGGCGGCGTCCGGGACGAAGCGGCGGTGCACCCCCGCCGAGGCGTTGCCCCGCTTCGGCAGCACGGCCGGTCCGAGGCTCCACGCGACAGGCGCCTGCCGCTCCTCGGCCCACTCGGCGAGCGCGTGGCGCACCGGATCCCACTCCCAGGGGCTGGCGTTGAGGAACTGCTGCAACGCCTGGGACGTGCTCGGGGATTGCGAGACGGCCGCGGCCATCCGGCGAAGTGACTTCTTGCCGGGGGTCACCAGAAGGCCCGTCATGTACTCCTTCGCGCGGGTGCGTTGGTCCGCCCGGGGCAGCTCGCCGAACAGCCGGTCGACCACCTCCGGCAGGAGTTCGTCGCCGCCCCCCGGGGCGCTCCTGTGGCGGCGGATGTCGGCGATGTCGCGCACAGCCATTCCCCTGACCCCTCTCGGTCCGATCCGTCACCACTAAACATAGAGAGCTCTCTCTTTTTTAGTCCAGGGGGAGACCGGACATCGCGCGACTTTGGCAAGTCCCGCACGGAGGGGCCGCCCGGCGCCACGGGCCGGCCGACCGGCACGACGGTGCGTCCGCCCGGCCCGACTCCGCTACGTCTTCGGCAGGTTGACCTGGTCCGACGACGCCGGCCCGCTGCACCATGCCCCTGACAGCGGTCCGCATCGGGCCGTCGCGGCACGGACACGGAGCTCCGATTCCCGCTCCCGGCGAGGGGAGGCGACAGGCCGGGGACGACCCCGGCCCCGCTCCCCCCACCGGACGGCGGACGGTCGCCACCGGTCCCCGCCCCGCGCCGCCTTCACTGCCGCACCCTCCGGCGGGACGGTTCGGGTGCACAGACCAGATCGGGGAAACGCAATGACGGGCCACATCGGGCAGTCTCGAGCCACGCGGACCCGCGACCGGCTCGTGGAGAGCTCGGCAGCGCAGTTCGCCCTGCGGGGCTACGACGGCACGTCGTTCGCCCGCATCTGCGAAGCGGCGGGCGTCACCATGGGCGCCCTCACCTTCCACTTCCCGAGCAAGGCCGCCCTGGCGCAGGCCGTGTGCACCACGGGGATCGAAGCGACCCGGGTCGTGGTCGACGATGCCGATCAGCGGGGCGGCACACCCCTGGAGTCCGTCGGCAACGTCACCCGGGCGGTGGCCGGCCTCCTGCGCGAACGCGGCGCCGCACAAGCCGCGGCGCGGCTCTCGCGCGAGCAGCCTCCGCTCCACATGGACTGGCGCGAAAGCTGGCTGCCGCTCGTCCGCACCCGCCTGCGTCAGGCGGCGGCCCTGAAACAACTGCACCCCACCACCCGGCCCGAATCCGCCGCGCTCCTGGTGAGCAGCCTGGTGGCCGGGGTCGAAGTGGGCCTTCTCTCGGAGCACGGAAACGCCGCCCCGCCCGCACCCGGCCCCCCGGGCCGGCTCGCCGAGTTGTGGCAGACGGCCCTGCGGGGCATCGGTGCCTGGCAGCACGAGGACCTCACCCACGCTCCCTGACTTCCGCCGCCGCCGCGTTCCGGTACCACGCCGCGGCCTCGTCGAGACGCGCCAGCGGACCGGGTCCCGGGTCCGTGCCCAGCACGTCCCACACACGCTCGCTCAGATAGGAGTGGTCGAGCGCGAGCAGCTCCAACTGGCGCTCGCCGTAGCGTCCTCGGGACCGCGCGAGCAGCGCACGGCACTCCTCCCAGTCGGCGCTGCCGCGGGCCGGGGCCACCAGCCCGTGGGCGCTCAGCGCGGCCCTGAGCCGGCCGGTGGACACGGGCTCGGGGTGGGCGGCGTGGTGAAGGCCCCGTACCGGTGTCCGGGCGGTGGCCGCGGCCCCTACGAGGCGCGCCAGGTCGCCGACGTCCACGAGGGACTGCAGCCCCCGGCCGCCGAGCCACTCGGGCGGCACCCGCCGTGCCAGTTCGCCGAGCGCGGGGACGACCCAGCGGTCCCCCGCGCCGAGCACGAGGTGGGGGCGCAGCACGAGGGCGCCCGCGGCCGCGGCGGGCGCCTCCGCAGCGAGGCGGGTACGGCTGGCCGGGGAGACCGGCGCCGCCTCGACGCCGTCGACGTCGATCCCGCGGTGCGGGCCGGCACCGTAGACGGCGGCCGTCGAGACGTGCACGATCCGCGGGATGCCGGCGGCGCGGGCGGCCGCCATGACGGCGCCGGTGCCCCGCAGGTTCACCGCGGCACACCGCTCCTCGTCGGCGCCCACGTACGAGACCGCGTGGACCAGGGCGTCCGCCCCGCGGAAGGCATCCGCCAGCGAGCCGGGTTCGGTGATGTCCGCCCGGACGTGCTCCACCGTGCCCCCGCCCGGCGCCGCCACCACCGCGCCGCGCGACAGCGCGCGTACCCGGACCGGCCGCCCGTCGGGACCCGTCCGGCCGGCGAGCCGCCGCAGCACCGCCGAACCGATGAACCCCGTGGCCCCCGTCAGGACGACCGTCCACGCCCTCACTCGGCCGCCCCGGCCGTCGCACTGGGCAGGCCGAGATGCGCGACGACCTCGGGGGGCGCGATCGCCGGCAAGAAGTAGGACCACAACTCCGCGATGCGCTCCTGGATGTCCTTGCGCCCGGTGCTGATCTGGGACAGCAACTGCGTCCCGCTGTACGCACCCACGAGCACGCGGGCGAACCCCGCGGGGTCCACCCCCTCGGAAAGCTGCCCCAGCGCCTGCGCCGCGAGCAGCTCCTCCTTGAAGACGTTGATCCACAACTGGTAGGCGGTGTCGTCCTGTACACCGAAGGAGCCCTGCTCGATCGCCAGGCGGACACCCGCGCGGAGCAGGACGTTCCGCTGCAACTCGCGTCCCAGCGCGAACGTCAGGTCGATCAGGTGCTGGAGGCCCTCCGACCTCTCCAGGCCGGGCAGGTCCTCGGCCTGTTCGCTCATCACCGCCTTCGCCAGGTCGTCCTTCGAAGCAAAGTGAAAGTAAAGAGCTCCCATGGTCGACCCGGCCCTCTTGACGATCTTCGTCGTACTCGTGCCGGCGTATCCGTGCAGGTCAAACTCTTCGGCGGCCGCCCTGACGATGGCCGCGCGCGTCTTCGCCGCGCGCTCCTGCTGTGGTGGCGTCATCCGAACTCCCTCGACAAAGAAACAGAGCGCTCTCTAGGTTATGCCTTGCCCGGCTGATGACCACAGCTGGACGACGTCAGCACAAGATCCCCTGGGGAGAGGTCTTTCCGTGACTGTCACCATCGTTGAACCCATGCGTCCCGCATCCGCCCTCAGAGCCGACGACCGGGCGCTCCCGCCCCTGACGGCCATCCCGCGCCAACTCGTCCACAAGGACACGCAGGCCGAGGTGCTGCTGTGCGGCTGGCAGCAGGACGGGGACGACACCTTCGCGATCCCGGCGCAGTGGCCCCGGTCGCACACCTTCTACCACCCGGCCCACGAGCTCTACGACCCGATGCTGTTCGCCGAGAGCGTCCGCCAGGCGATACCCCTGGTCAGCCACGTCGGTTACGGCGCACCCATGGACAACCGCCAGATCTGGGACCACTTCCGCTGCACCATCTTCCCCGAGGCGCTGCACCGCGGCCCGCGGCCGGCCGACTGCGACCTGCGGCTGACATGCACCGACGTCGTCAGACGCGCCGGCCGCCTCGGACGAACCACCATGCAGGCCACGGCTGTTCGCGGGGGACAGCGCGTGGGCATCGCGGAGACGCGGTTCAGCAACCACACACCGGCCATCTACCGGCGGCTGCGCGGGCCGCGCTGCGAGATCGCCCGGGCGACGGAGCACGCGGTCGCACTCCCGGCCCCGCTCGCGCCGGACGAGGTCGGGCGGATCAATCCGCAGGACGTCGTCCTCGCCCCCGGCGGATCGCACCGGCGCAGCCAGCTGCGCGTCGACACCACACACCCCGTGCTCTTCGACCACCCGGTCGACCACGTCCCCGGGATGATCCTGCTGGAAGCGGCCCGCCAGGCGGCCCACTCCGCACTGCGGCCCGACCCGACCGTCATGACGGGCATCGACGCCCGTTTCACCCAGTTCGTGGAATTCGACGCCCCCTGCTGGATCGAGGCGCACCCGGCAGCCACCTCCGCCGACGGCCACCGCACGGTGCACATCACGGCCCGCCAGGGCGACGTGATCCCGTTCACGGCGACGGTCACGGCGGTGGTCGTGGCTCGCTGAGGGGCTGCCTCGCTGCCGCAAAGGCGTACTGCGGCACTCAGCCGCCTTCGGCGTCGCATCGCGGAAACGGCGAAGAACACACCGACGGGCACGACATGTATGTGCCACCGAGTATCCCACCGCGGTGCCCGTCCGATACGGTCACGCATGCTCGGCCCCGGACACGCGTGTTCGGGGCCGAGCGACTGCCCAGACGGAAAGTTCCCCGCCCCGCTCGCCGCAGCCCCGAAGGCGGCCCACCTTCCTCGCTTCAGGCGGTCCACGCTCGCCGGAACCCAACCCGCTCCCCCGCACCGGTCAAGCCCTGACCGACAGGGACAACCTGACCCCGCCCCACCTGTCGCACCCCGCGCAGACGCGCCCGCCTGCTCCGGCGGCGTGCACGACGCGGCAGCGGCGGCATCACCATCCGCGACCGCGTCATCGGCCACGCCCACCGCGACCACGACCTGGTCGAAAGGGGCTCAGCCCCCGTCTCCCCGCTGTGCTGGGCCCTCTACTCGTAGCAGTTGCCGCTGCACAGCACGGTGACCGTGCCACCGTCGCCGGCCTGTGCGCGGGGGGGGACGTGACGGGGGGCGCTCGTGGCGGTCTTGCTGGTCTCCCGGGGCATCGGGGCAGCCATGGCCTGAGGGCCGAGAGCGGTGAGGACCGCGGCGCTGACCAACACGGCAGCCATCGCACGCTTGCACCGACGCATCCGAACTCCTTCAACGACGACAGGCCGGGCGTTCGACGGCCGACACACCCACGCACGGGCCGCCGCAGGGGCCACCACCCGCAGTCGGGCCGGCTGCGCGACCCCGCCCACACCCGCGGGAACGGGCCGGCTCAGTATCCCAGCGCGGCCGTCTCCGTGGCGAGTTTCTGGAACTGCCCGAGGTCGTAATTGGCCAGCGTCGCGTCGAGGTTGGTGAGCGCGCCGAGGTGCTCGACGAAGCCGTGCGGTTCGTACTCGATCTGGAGCGCGACCCGGCTCGTCGTGTCGCTGAGCCGGTGGAAGGTGACCACGCCCGCGTGGTGCACGCCCTCCGTCGTACGCCACGCGATCCTGTCCTCGGCGACGACCTCGGTGAGCTCGGCGACGAACAGCTTGTCGGCGCCCGGCAGCGACAGCTTCCACGCGAAGTGGCGCTCGTCGATGCGGTCGACGCGCTCCACGTGGTGCAGGAAGCGCGGCCAGCGCGTCACATCGCTCCACAGGTTCCAGCACACCGCGACCGGCACCGGCACGTCCACGGACTCCATCAGAGACGACGACACGAGGTGACCTCCCCATCGACATCGCGCGGCCCGACGGCCCGGTCCGCGCCCCGACAACATGTAGGACCCGGCTACCCGCGGCGCCCCGCGCCACACACCCGCGCGCCGCGTTCCGGCGCGGCCGGCGCGGTGCCACGGGCTGAGGACCCGTTACACCGCTGTCCACTCCCGGCACCACGTGCGTGTTGCCGGCCGCCGCCACGTCGCCTCGCGGGTCCGCACCAGATCAGCCCGCCACGGGGGTGCCCAGGCGGCTTCGGCCGCGCTTCATCCCGGCGACTGCTGCGGTGCTGCGGCGGCATGACGACTCCCAGGGGCCGCTTCGGGCGTCCTCCGTGGTGCCGATCGGCGCGGTGCAGCCGAGGCGGGCCCCGGTGTCGATCACAATCCCATCGGCAGTCGCCGCCCGCGGCCGGGCCCGGTGACGGCGTCCTGGCGCGGAGTCGAGCCCGCACGGGCCTCGTCGTAGCGCAGCGCCACCAGTCGAGCCAGCGCCGCGTGGGCGCCGAGCGGCCCCGATGCTCTGCCCGCCGCCGCGGCCTCCGCCTCGCGGGCGAAGAATCCGGGGCCGAGGAGGTATGGCGCGACCATGACGTCGTCGTGTCCCGCGGCGCGCAGCCCTGCCGCCGCCTCCGCGGGAGTGGGCCGCGCCGCGCTCAGAAACGCGGGGACGACGGGTGCGCCGAGTCGGGAGGACAGGTGTGTCGCGATCACCCGCGTCTCCCCGTTGGCACGGGCATCGCTCGAACCGGCCGCTGCCAGCACCACAGGACCGCCCTGCCTGCCGGACTCGGTGAGGCGGTCCGCGAGGGCTGTGACGAGCAGCGGGTGCGGCCCCAGCGCACTCGCCGTCCGCACCCGCAGGTGGCGCGGCGCGTCCGCGACCGCGCGGGGGATGTCCACCCGCACGTGGTGGCCCGCGCCGAGCAGAAGCGGAACAACGACGGTGTCGCGGCCGCCCAGCCCCGCCAGGGTCTCCTGGAGGCCCGGACCTGTCAGTCCGAGGTAGCACAGCCGGACATCGAGCCCGGGCCTCAGCGCCCGCACCTGGTCCACCAGCGCCTCGGTGACGGCCACGCCCGCCGGATCGCGCGTGCCGTGCGCCACGGCGACCAGCGAGGGCCCCATGTGGCCTGAGCGTCCCGTGCTCATGCGACCGCCAGTCGGTAGCCGCGCTTGGGGACCGTGCGGATCAGGTCACCGTGCGGTCCGAGCACCGCCCTCAGCCGCGCGACCGCCGCCTCCACCGCGTGCTCGTCCGCATCCGAGTCCCGCCATGCGCGCCGCAGCAGCTCCGCCCTGCTCAGTACCCAGCCGGGGTTCTCGGCCAGTGCTCTCAGCAGCGCCGCGGACTTGGGCGAGAGCTGCAGACGGTCGCCCGCCACCAGGAGCGCGTTGCCCTGGAGCACCAGCCGCCGACCCGCCACGTCCAGCTCCCTTCGCGAGCGGCTGGGAAGGGTCTCCACGAGCGTCCGCACGAGCGCGCCCAGCCTGCCACGGGCAGGCCACACCACTGGCAGCCCGAGGTCCAGCAGCGGCCGTCCGCAGATGGGCCCCACGGCCACCGGCAGTACGTCGCCGCGCATCGCGTCGACGACGGCGTCCCGCAGGCCTTCCTCATCGGCC
The DNA here is from genome assembly GCF_021556455.1 of Streptomyces fuscigenes. Classification (GTDB taxonomy): domain Bacteria; phylum Actinomycetota; class Actinomycetes; order Streptomycetales; family Streptomycetaceae; genus Streptomyces; species Streptomyces fuscigenes. The sequence continues at coordinate 9,365 of NZ_JAKGCV010000002.1, forward strand.
GTGTTCAGGAAGGCGGCGATCGCCGGGGCGCTGGTGAAAGTCAGCGCGTGCACCTCCCGGCGGGCGGTCTGCTCCACGAGCCGCCGCACGGGGCCGGGGTCCTCCGGCGGCGCCCACCGGTATACGGGCACCGACACGACTTCGGCGCCCCGCTCCCGCAGCGCGACCGCGAACGCGTCGAGTGGTACACCGTGTTCCTGCACCGCGATCCTGCGCCCCGAAAGCGGCCTGGCCAGCAGCCACGTCAGCAGTTCGTCGGTGGCTTCGGAGCCCGGTGACCAGCCCTCGCGCAGTCCGCTCGCGCGCACCGCCCCGGTCGCCTTCGGGCCACGCGTGAAGACCACCGCGTCCCGGCACGCGGCGGCAAGGGCGGGGCCCAGGCCCCAGCCCTCGGCGGCGCTCATCCAACCGCGCCAGCCGATGCCGGTCGTGGCGACGACGTAGTCAAGGGGGGCCTCCAGACAGAGCCGGGTGGCGCGGCGCAGCGCGATGTCGTCCTCCAGCGGCAGGATGCGGAGCGCGGGTGCCTCCACCACCTCCGCCCCGCGGCGTACGAGCAGCGCGACCAGCTCGTCGCGCCGGCGTGCGGCGGTCACCCCCACGGTGAAACCGGTGAGGGGAGCCTCGCCGAAGGCCGCGTCCGGGTCGGGCTCAGTGGCAGTTCCCATGGGCGAAGGCTCGACTGCCGGCGTTTCCCCCACGTTGCTGCACGGTCTCGCAGACGTAAGCGAACCACCCTGGTCGTCACGGCGGATGACGGCGGGCCCACACCGCCCCCACAGCCGTGTGAGGGAGGCGTACCGCTGTGGCAACACGGCGGACCCTGAGGCGTAACCCCCCTCGCCCAGTCTCGGCGCCATGGACGAAACGGCCACGGACACCCACTGCCCGTACTGCTCGTTGCAGTGCGGCATGCGCCTCGACACCGCCGACGGCGGGGCGACGTGAGGGAGCGGCCCGACTTCCCCGTCAACCGGGGTGCCCTGTGCGGGAAGGGCCGGACGGCCGCGGCCGTTCTCACGTCCGCCGCACGGCTGTCCACCCCGCTCGTACGCGACAGGAGGGGCGGCGAACTGCGTCCCGCCACCTGGGACGAGGCGCTGGACCGTGCCGCCGCGGGGTTCGACGCGGCTCGCACCGCCTACGGGCCCGATGCCGTGGGCGTGTTCGGCGGAGGCGGGCTCACCAACGAGAAGGCCTATCAGCTGGGCAAGTTCGCCCGGATCGCCCTCGGCACGGCGAACATCGACTACAACGGCCGTTTCTGCATGGCGTCCGCGGCCAGCGCGCACCAGCTCGCGTTCGGGCTCGACCGGGGTCTGCCCTTCCCCCTGCAGGACATCCCCGGCACCGACTGCCTGGTCCTCGTCGGTGCCAACCCCGCGGAGACCATGCCGCCCGCCGTCCGCTACCTCCGCGAACTGCGCGAGCGCGGCGGCACGCTGATCGTGGTCGACCCCCGCCGTACCCGCACTGCCGAACTGGCCGACCTGCACCTCGCGAACCGGCCCGGCAGCGACCTGGCCCTCGCCCTCGGACTGCTGCACCACGTGATCGCCGACGGGTACGTCGACGACGAGTTCGTCGCTGCCCGCACCACTGGCTGGAACGGGGCACGCGCCGCCGCCATGGCGCACTGGCCCGAGCGGGTCGAGCGGCTGACCGGCGTACCGGGCCCCCGTCTCCGCGAGGCGGCACGGCTGTTCGGCCGCGCCCGCACCGGCATGGTCCTCACCGCGCGCGGGGCGGAGCAGCACAGCAAGGGCACCGACACCGTCGGCGCATGGATCGACCTGTGCCTCGCGACGGGCAAGGCGGGCCGGCCCTACAGCGGTTACGGCTGTCTGACGGGACAGGGAAACGGGCAGGGCGGCCGGGAGCACGGTCAGAAGGCCGACCAACTGCCCGGCTATCGTTCCCTGGAGGACCCTGCGGCCCGCGCTCACGTCGCCGGTGTCTGGGGCGTCGACCCCGACAGGCTGCCGCGCCCCGGACGTTCGGCCTACGAACTCCTGGACACGCTCGGACGCGAAGGGGGCGCCCGCGCCCTGCTGTTGATGGGCTCCAACCCCGTCGTCTCCGCGCCGCGGGCCGAGCACGTCACCGAACGGCTCCACGCCCTCGACCTGCTCGTCGTCAGCGACCTCGTGCTCTGCGAGACCGCCGCACTCGCCGACGTGGTTCTGCCGTCCGCGCAGTGGGCGGAGGAGACCGGTACCACCACCAACCTGGAGGGCAGGGTCATCCTCCGGCAGCGTGCCCTGCGGCCGCCGGAAGGTGTCCGCACCGACCTCTGGATCCTGCGCGAGCTCGCCGACCGCCTCGGCACCCACGAGGGTTTTCCCGACGACCCCGAGGAGGTCTTCGAGGAACTCCGCCGCGCCTCTGCCGGCGGACCCGCCGACTACTCGGGCATCAGCTACCGACGCATCCGGGAGACCGACGGGGTGTTCTGGCCCTGTCCCGACGACGATCACCCCGGCACGCCCCGCCTGTTCCTGGAGCGCTTCGCGACCCCGGACGGTCGCGCCCGGTTCGCGGCCGTCACGCACCGGCCCGCCGACGAGGAGCCCGACGCGGCCTTCCCGCTGTACCTGACGACGGGCCGGGTCCTCGCGCAGTACCAGAGCGGCGCGCAGACGCGCAGGGTCGCCGCGCTCAACCGGGCCGCCCCCGGGCCCTTCGTGGAACTGCACCCGCGCCTCGCCCGGGGCCTCGGCATCACCGAGGGCGACCTGCTCGCCGTCACCAGCCGCCGCGGCACGGCAGTGGCACCCGCCAGGATCACAGAAACGATCAGATACGACACGGTCTTCATGCCCTTCCACTGGCCGGGAGAGGGCCGCGCCAATACGCTCACCAACCCGGCGCTCGACCCGACTTCGAAGATGCCCGAGTTCAAGCTGTGCGCCGTACGTGTCGAACGCGCGCAGGCGCAGGGCGCTGAGAGGGCGGCGTCGTGAGACGCCCGAGGATCGCCGTCGTCGGCGCGGGCATGGCGGCCGCGCGCTTCGCGGAGAGGTACGGGGCCCTCGGCGGCACGGGAACCGTCACGCTCTACGGTGCGGAAGCCCAACGCCCCTACAACCGCGTGCTGCTCGCGGACGTGCTCACCGGCCGCCTCACGCCCGGGGACATCGCTCTGCCGACGGGCGCCGCACGCACCAGTACCCGCGCCGAGGTCGTCGCCGTCGCCACCGCCGCGCACACCCTGGCCCTGCGCGGCGGGGCCACCGAGGAGTGGGACGTGCTGGTCCTCGCGACCGGCGCCAACCCGGTACTCCCGCCCATCCGCGGCGTTCGGCGCGCCGACGGCACGGGACTCGCCCGCGGCGTGCACGCGCTGCGGTCCCTCGCCGACTGCGTCGCCCTTGCCGAGGACGCCGCCCGGGCACGCCGCGCCGTGGTGATCGGTGGCGGAGTGCTCGGGGTCGGCACGTCCCGTGCGCTGGCGGTGCTCGGCTGCGAGGTCGAGATCGTCCACCAGGGGCCGCACCTGACGGAGCGCCACCTCGACGCGGACGCAGCGCACGTGCTCGGCGCCGGGCTCGCGGCGCTCGGCGTCGAGTCCTACACGATGAACCGGGCCCGCGCGGTCCATTGCGCCGCGGGAACGGGCAGGGTGAGCGCCGTCGAGCTGGCGAGCGGCTACCGGCTCGACTGCGACCTGGTCGTCCTGGCCTGCGGAGTCCGCCCTCGTACGGCTCTCGCGCACGCGGCCGGACTCGCCGTGCGCTGCGGAGTGGTCGTCGACGACACCCTCGCGACCTCCGCGCCCGACGTGTACGCGATCGGCGACTGCGCCGAGCATGCCGGAACCGTCCACGGGCTTTCCGCCCCTGCCTGGGACCAGGCCGACGCCCTCGCCGCCCGGCTCTCCGGCACCGGCCCTGACACGCGGTACACCGGATCACGCCCGCTCGCCCGGCTGACAGCCGGTCCACTCGAGTACGCCGCTTTCGGCGAGGTCGACGAGGCCGCGGACCCCGCACTCGACGTCCTGCGGCTCTCCGACGCCACGCGCGGCAGCTACAAGAAGCTCCTGCTGCGCGAGGAACGCCTCGTCGGCGCCGTCCTCGTCGGCGACGTGTCGACCGTGGACGCCTTGGCCGACGCGTACCGTCTCGGCCGACCTGTCACGGACGAGCCCCTGCACCTGCTTGTAGCGGGCGGGTGACCCGCACCGCCCGCGCGCCGGCCGCGCCGCCGCACGAGCCCCGGCCGCAGACCACCGACCGCGACACCAAGGAGCCCACGATGACCCCGCACCCGGCCTCCCCGGCATCCCCTCCCGACGACCGGCGGCACGTCGTCCTCGTCGGCCACGGAATGGTCGGCCAGCGCTTCCTCGAAGCCCTGGTCGGCCTGCCGGACGCGGGTGGCCTGCGCATCACCGTACTCGCCGAGGAACCCAGGCCCGCCTACGACCGGGTTCACCTGACCAGCTGGTTCTCCGGCACCAGCGCTGACGAACTGTCGCTGTGCCCGCCGGGGTTCGCCGAGGAGCACGACATCACGCTCCACCTCGGCGACCCGGTGGCTGCCCTCGACCGCGCGGCGCGCACGGTCACCACCGAGCGCGGCCGCACCCTCCCCTACGACACGCTCGTTCTCGCCACCGGCTCCTTCCCGTTCGTCCCGCCCGTGCCCGGCAAGGACGCGGCGGGCTGCCACGTCTACCGCACCATCGAGGACTTGGAAGCCATCCTTTCCGACACGGCGCACGCCTCCGTGGGAGCGGTCGTCGGCGGCGGCCTGCTCGGCCTCGAAGCAGCCGGCGCGCTGCGGGCCTTGGGCCTTGAGACCCATGTCGTCGAGTTCGCGCCCCGCCTGATGGCGATCCAGGTGGACGACGGAGGCGGGGCGCTGCTGCGCCGCAAGATCGAGGACCTCGGGGTCCGGGTCCACACCGGCTCGGGCACCCGGGCCGTCGAGACGCGCGAGGACGGACGGGTCCGTGCCATGACCCTCTCCGACGGCAGCGAACTCGCCGTCGACCTCGTGATCTTCTCCGCCGGAGTGCGCCCCCGCGACCAGCTCGCCCGGGAGTGCGGCCTGCCCGTGGGAGAGCGCGGCGGCATCGTCGTCGACGAGCTCTGCCGCACCGGGGACCCCCGGGTCTTCGCCATCGGGGAGTGCGCCCTGGCCCCCGACTGCCGGGTGTACGGGCTCGTCGCCCCCGGCTACGCGATGGCCGAGACCGCCGCCCGCGCGATCGCCGGCGGAGACCCCACGGCCTTCACCGGCGCCGACACGTCCACCAAGCTCAAACTGTTCGGCGTCGACGTCGCCAGCTTCGGCGACGCGCACGGCACCACCGAGGGTGCCCTCGACGTCCTCTACAGCGACAGCCGCGCCGGCGTATACCGCAAGCTCGTCATCGGACGCGACGGCCGGCTGCTCGGGGGCGTCCTCGTCGGCGACACCGAGTCCTACGGGCTTCTGCGCCCCCTCGCCCAGGCGGGCGAGCCCCTCAGGACCGCCCCCGAGAAGCTCGTGCTGCCCGCGGGACTCGGCGCTCCGACCGGGCCGGTGGAGCTGCCCGACGACGCGGTCGTCTGCTCCTGCCACAACGTCACCAAGGGACGGATCAGGGCCGCGGTCACCGAGGACGGGTGCGGCAGCGTCGCCGAGGTCAAGAAGTGCTCCCGGGCCGGCACCGGTTGCGGCTCCTGCGTGAAGACGCTCGGCACCATCGTGAACGACGAACTGGCCGCGAGCGGCGTCGCCGTCGCCCCCGGCCTGTGCGAGCACTTCACCCATACGCGAGCCGAGCTCTACGACATCGTCCGTGTCAAGGGAATCGCGACCTTCTCCCGGCTCATCGAGGAGCACGGCACCGGCGAGGGCTGCGACCTCTGCAAGCCCACCGTGGCCTCGATCCTCGCGCAGCTCGGTGGCGGCCACATCCTCGACGGTGAACAAGCCGCGCTCCAGGACACCAACGACCATTTCCTCGCCAACCTCCAACGCAACGGTTCCTACTCGGTCGTGCCCCGCGTGCCCGGCGGCGAGATCACCCCGGAGGGACTGATCGTCATCGGCGAGATCGCCCGCGACCACGGCCTTTACACGAAGATCACCGGTGGGCAGCGCATCGACATGTTCGGGGCGAGCGTCGATCAGCTGCCCGCCATCTGGGCCCGCCTCGTCGAGGCGGGCTTCGAGTCGGGACATGCGTACGGCAAGTCGCTGCGCACCGTGAAGTCGTGTGTGGGCGAGGCCTGGTGCCGGTACGGCGTGCAGGACTCCGTCGGCCTCGCCGTCGAACTGGAGCTGCGCTACCGGGGTCTGCGCTCTCCCCACAAGCTCAAGTCGGCCGTCTCCGGCTGCGCACGGGAGTGCGCAGAGGCCCAGGGCAAGGACTTCGGCGTCATCGCCACCTCCTCCGGGTGGAACCTGTACATCGGCGGCAACGGCGGCATGACACCCCGGCACGCAGACCTGCTGGCGCAGGACCTGGACCGGGACGCGCTGATCAGGACCATCGACCGGTTCCTCATGTACTACATCCGCACCGCCGACCGGCTGGAACGCACCGCGAGCTGGCTGGAGCGCATCGAAGGCGGCCTGGACCACGTGCGCGCAGTCGTCATGGACGACTCGCTGGGCATCTGCGCCGACCTCGACCGGATGATGGCCCGGCACGTCGAGGGGTACGAGGACGAATGGGCCGCCACCCTCGCCGACCCCGACCGGGTCCGCAGGTTCACCTCGTTCGTCAACGCGCCCGGGACGCCCGATCCGGCCGTCACCTTCGTCCCCGAGCGAGGCCAGATCCGGCCTGCACGCGAGGACGAACCGGACCGGTCGCCCGGCCCTGTACTCGTCGGCCGCGCGCGACTGGAGGTTCGCACCGCATGAATCAGACGTCCACGGCCCCGGCGACGGCCGCCGACCTCGTTGAGATCCACGACGGTGCGCGATGGCACGGCGTCTGCGCCTACGACGACCTCGTCGCAGGGCGCGGCGTCGCCGTCCTGCTCGGTACCGAGCAGATCGCCCTGTTCAAGGACCGCGGCGGCGCTCTGTGGGCGGTCGGCAACAAGGACCCGTTCAGCGGTGCCCACGTGCTCTCGCGTGGACTCATCGGCAGCCGCGACGGCGCCCCCACTCTCATCTCACCCATGTACAAGCAGGTCTTCGACCTCCGCGACGGCCGGTGTGTCGACGAGGACACCGCCCCCGACGGGTCGCCCGCCGCGCTGCGGGTGTGGCCGACACGCCGGGCGCCCCAGGCCGGGCGAGCTACTGACGCTCCGTTCGAGGACACGACAGGGGACACACCGTGACCACGCTCACACCACCGCGAGGACCGGTCGAGGAGCGGGCGGTACGCACACGCACCCTCACCGACTGGCGCCCTGAGGACGAGAAGTTCTGGCGGCGGACGGGTGCGAAGACCGCCCAGCGCAACCTGGTCCACTCCGTACTCACCGAGCACATCGGGTTCTCCGTGTGGAGCCTGTGGTCGGTGCTGGTCCTCTTCCTGGGGCCCGAGTACCACATCGACCCCGCACAGAAGTTCACCCTGACGGCCCTGCCGACCGCCCTCGGCGGTGCACTGCGCCTGCCCTACACCTTCGCCGTGGCACGCTTCGGCGGCCGCAACTGGACAGTGTTCAGCGCCCTGCTGCTGCTCGTGCCGACGGGGCTCGCCGGCCTGCTGCTCGCGCCTGGCGTGTCGTACGGGGCCCTTCTCGCGCTCGCCTGCGTATCGGGCGTTGGCGGCGGCAACTTCGGTTCGTCCATGGCCAACATCAACGCCTTCTACCCCCAGCGGCTCAAGGGCTGGGCCCTCGGCATCAACGCCGGAGGAGGCAACCTCGGTGTGCCCGTCGTCCAGTTGGTGGGGCTGCTGGTGCTGGCGACGGCCGGCGCGGCTCACCCCCGGGTGCTCGTCCTGGTCTACATTCCGCTGATCGTGCTCGGCGCACTGGCGGCCGCGCTCCGGATGGACAACCTGCGGATCGACGGCGCCGCGACGGGCCGCGACGGGTGGCGCGCGCTGGGCGAGGTCGCGCGGCGGCGGCACAGCTGGGTGCTCGCGGCCCTGTACACCGGCACGTTCGGCTCGTTCATCGGTTTCGGCTTCGCATTCGGGCAGGTGCTCCAGGTGCAGTTCGCCGGGCAGTTCGACACACCGGTGAAGGCCGCGTACCTGACGTTCCTCGGACCACTGCTCGGCTCGCTGACCCGACCGGTCCGCGGCAGGATGGCAGACCGCTGGGGCGGTGCCCGGGTGACGCTCGGGACGTTCCTCGCGATGGCGGTGGGGGCCGTGCTGGTCCTGGTCGCCTCGGGGACGGGCTCGCTGCCGCTGTTCGTGGCGGGCTTCGTCTCGCTGTTCCTGCTGAGCGGGGTGGGCAACGGCTCCACTTACAAGATGATCCCGGCCGTATGCCTGGCCGAAGCCGGTGCCGAGGCGGCAGGCCGCCGACTTCCGCCCGACGCCGTGGAGCGCACCGCCCACAGGCGGGCCACCGCGCTCATCGGGCTGGCGGGGGCCGTCGGTGCGTTCGGCGGGGTCTTCGTCAACTTCGCCTTCCGCGAGGCGTTCCTGACCAGCCGCAGCGGCGACACGGCCTACCTCTCCTTCCTCGCCGCGTACGCCGTGTGCGCCGTGCTGATATGGGCGGTGTACATACGCCGCCGCTGACCGGGCGCATCCTCCGCCACCGTGTCCACTGCTCGACGACCTGCGCTACGGCGACTGCCTGACCACGCCGGCACCGCGAGAACGGCTGGTGACCCGACGCTCTCCACGTCTCCGGCCCTCTGCGGCCAGGGCTTTCAGGGGCGCTCGGGTGCGGACTGGTACACGTCGGGGATCCCGTCGTGGTCGGCGTCGGCCTCCTCCTCCGCGCACAGGCGCCGGTAGAGGCGGTTGCGCCAGCGCAGGACGATCGCGGCCAGCACGGCAGAGGTGAGCGAGCCGAGCAGAATCGCGGTCTTGAGGTGGTTCTCGCGGGGTGTACCGGAGGTGAAGGCCAGTTCGCCGATCAGCAGGGAGACGGTGAAGCCGACCCCGGCCAGCAGGGAGACGCCCAGGACGTCCCACCAGGACAGGTCGCTGTCCAAGGTGGCGCGTGTGAAGCGGGCCAGCAGATACGTCGACCCGAACACGCCGACGAGCTTGCCCACGACCAGGCCCAGACCCACACCGAGTCCGACGGGGTCGGCCACCGTGGGCCCCAATCCGCCGGAGAGGGACACGCCTGCCGACACCAGGGCGAACAGCGGCACCGCGAGGCCTGCGGAGACCGGTCGCCAGCGGTGCTCGAACCGCTCCGAGAGGCTTGCCTCCTCACGCTCTCCGGCGACCGCCGGCACGGCGAAGCCGAGGAGCACACCGGCGATCGTGGCATGGACCCCCGAGGCGTGCATCAGCGCCCAGGCCACCACGCCCAGCGGACCCAGCAGCCACCAGTGCGTGATCCTGCGGCGGGCCAGGGCCGCGAAGAGCGCGATGACGGCGACGGAGCCGACCAGTGGCCAGACGCTGATGCGGCCGGCGAAGAACACGGCGATCACCACCACCGACAACAGGTCGTCCACCACCGCCAACGTCAGCAGGAACGAGCGGAGCCCGGCCGGCAGATGGGTGTTGATGATCGCGAGGACGGCCACCGCGAAGGCGATGTCGGTCGCCATCGGCACGGCCCAGCCCCGCAGGCTCCCGCCGGCGATCGTGGTGTTGACGAGGGTGTAGACGAGGATCGGGCCGATCATCCCGCCGACCGCCGCGATGATCGGCAAGGCTGCCCGGCTCGGGGAACGCAGGTCCCCCACGACGAACTCCCGCTTGAGCTCCAGCCCGACGACGAAGAAGAACACGGCCAGCAGACCGTCCGAGGCCCACTCGCCCACGCTCAGGTGCAGGTGCAGTCCCTCCGGCCCGAAGGTCGCGCCGACGAAGCGGGCGTATGCGGCTTTCCAAGGGGTGTTCGCCCACACCAGCGCGGCCACCGCTCCGGCGAGCAGCAGCAGTCCGCCGACCGTCTCGCTGCGCAGGACGCCGGCGACCGCCTGCGCCTGTGCCCAGCCGGGCCGGAGGAACAGGCGGGTGGAACGGCGGCTGGACGGGGGCGGTGGAGCGTCGGACACGAGGTCTCCCGGTGAGAGGACAGACGGAACATCTCGCCGACCAGACTTCCCGGCACACCAAGGTGACCTTATCGCTTCCTCGACGGACCGCGGCGCCGCGCCACCCGGTCACATGGCTTCCTTGATTCCCCGACGGATCAGCCATGCGTTGACCGGCCAAGCGGTGAAAGAGGCCCGCCGCCCTCCCGATCTGCGTCAAGAACCAGTAGGCGGCCGCATCGGGATGCAGATGATCGGGGGCGGAAAGAACACGAAGAACATCAACGCCATCCAGCCGAACAGTCCGACCTCGAAGGCACTCAGCGACAGCACGTCGGCCTTGAGCGCCTCCACCAGGCCGCGTCGCAATCCCAGTCCCCGCATCGGGGCGATCGCGAGATACTGGAAGACGACCCCCAGCAGCAAGGCGAGGACGTGGTCGCCGATGCACTCCGCCGTCAACGCCACCCCCGCGACCGTCGCCCCCAGCCCGAAAGACCACGAACTCCGCCACGATGTCTCCCAGCGTGCAACCGGCCCCGCAGTGCGACACCCCCACCGCGGTCACGGCGCAGCCCGGCTTGGTCGGAGCGTCGCCGTGCTCCTGCCGCCGGCGATCGGAGACGGGACCGCCCCACGCACCACACCACCGGCCTCACGGCGAGTCGTTCAGGTGACGAATGACTGCGGCAGAGAGGGCCGTCCTGGATCGACCGATCAGCGGGCCGCCCGGTCTTCCCGCGTCACCGCGTGGCAGGCACGGAGGGCGTTGTGTACAGACTGGTGGGTGATCCATCCGGTGATGCGGCCGCGGGTGGGGTCGAGGACGGGCAGGCCCGCGCCCTCGGCGGTGACGAGCGCTTCGAGGGCGTCGGGCCGCTCGGTGAACGCCCGGCAGAGCCCAGTGGCCCTCGTAGAGGTCCAAGCAGAACGCGGCCGGTGGCCACACTCACGATGTCGCCGGTGCAGGGCTGTGGCCGCGTCCCTCGGGGTGGGCATCGTGGCCGGTGCGACGGTCGCGCAAGGCACCTGTACGGGCGCAGGGTGGCCACGATGGGTAAGGACCACAGGGAGACAGGCAAGCCGTCCCGGCACGCCGACGCGACAGTGTGGCCGAGCATCACTATATGGGGACGGCAGTGCGAAGCACACGCAGGTGGATGGCGGACCTGGCACATCGGGCGCTCTATCCCAAAGCTACCCAGGGCGGGGCGGCGCGTGTCTCACATCAGTCCTGAGAAACCCGGGGAGTCCAGGGCAACTGCCAAGGAACATATAGTCGTTGCCTGGACCATGGAAAAGCAGGAAGGCGGAAACACCATGACCAACCCGTTCGAGGACCCGGAGGGACGCTTCCTCGTGCTGGTCAACGACGAGGGCCAGTATTCGCTTTGGCCTGTCTTCGCCGACGTGCCCGAAGGCTGGACCGTCGCCCACGACGAGGACACCCGGGCCGCCTGCCTGGAGTGGATCGAACGCACCTGGACCGACATGCGGCCCCTGAGCCTGATCGCCGCCATGGACGCCGTGCCGGACTCGGATTCCCGGGCCGAATGAGCGGGATCACCGTGGCACACCCGCCAGGCGCCGCCGGTTCCGCCCTGGAGCAGGAAGCCCACGACCTCAGGGCGCAGGTCGAGGGGTTGCGCGCGCATCTTGACCGGCTGCCCCCGCGCCCGGAACGCACAGCTGCCCAGCGCGGCAGCGCACGCCGACTTCTGTCCCAAGCACGAGTCAGCCGCGAGGAGTTCCTCCGCCGGCACGTCCGCGAGGTCTACGCCGTCCTCACCGAGGACCTCAGCCGCACGATGCGGGTGGCGGACCTGATCGCGGCGGCCGGCAGGCGCTACCCGGGCCTCGTTCCCACCGAAGCCGACATGGAAGCCGACCGGCAGCGGGAACGGCGAGGCAAGGAGGGGTGGGAGATCGATCAGGGCATCTTCGTGGCCCATGTCCTCGACGACCGCACCAGTGGACGCCACCTGCTGCACTCCATGACCCGGCCGCGCCAGCGGGCCGTGGAGATCCTCGACGAATTCCGCCGACGCGACACGGTGGACCTCGGCCCGATCGCCGTCCACCACGAGAAGGGCATCGGTCACGTCACATTTCAGAACCACCGCTACCTCAACGCCGAGGACAACGCCTCCAATCAGGCCCTGGAGACGGCCGTCGACCTGGTGCTGCTCGATGACCGCATCGACATCGGCCTCCTGCGGGGCGGAGTCGCCACCCACCGCAAGTGGGCGGGCCGGCGGGTCTTCGGCACGGGTATCAACCTGACGCACTTCCGGCAGGGGCGCATTTCGTTGGTCGAGTTCTTCCTCGACCGGGAACTCGGCGCGATCAACAAAATGTACCGAGGCCACTCCGGGTCCTTCACCGGCGAGGCCGAACCGCGAAGCGTCCGGGAGAAGCCTTGGATCGCGGCCGTCGACGCTTTCGCGATCGGCGGGGGCTGCCAGTTCCTGCTCGTCATGGACCATGTCGTGGCCCAGCGGGACGCTTACGTGAACCTGCCCGCTGGGCGTGAAGGCATCATCCCGGGTTGCGGTGTGCTCCGCCTGCCTCGTTTCATCGGCGAGCAACCCGCCCGGCGGACCGTCCAGTTCAACCTGGACATCCCGGTGGACAGCCCAGAGGGGCGTCTGATCGTGTCCGAGGCGGTGCCCGCGGCTGAGATCGACAGCGCGGTGGGCCGGGCAGTGAAGGGGCTGCGCGCCACGGGGATCGGCAGCATCCTGGCCAACCGACGGGCTCTGCGGATATCCGTCGAACCGCAGGACACGTTCCGCAGTTACATGGCCAACTACGCTCGCGAGCAGAGCTATTGCGCCCACGGTCAGGCCTTCGGTGACGATCTGGAGGCGTCCGGGCACGCCGACGTTCTGATTCCCGGCTGACTTCGGGCGACGACCGAAGCCCGGTGCCACGACGGCACCGGGCTCACAGCGCGGAAGTGTGTCTCACGCGGGGTGGCCGCCGCCAGGGGGTCCCAGCGCCGCCGCGAGCGACTGCGCGATGCCGGCGACGTGCGGGGGAAGCAGCATGTCCTCGTGCCGGCACGCGATGCTGTCCTCCGTGATCGTCCCCTTCACATGGGGTGACCAGGCACCGGCGGCCGTAAGCGCCGGCGGCCTGCTCAGCAGCGCGGTGAACGCGAGAACGTCTCCCTCGAAGACCCCGGGAACGTGTGTGTGGCGCGCTCTGCGCGCGATCCTGTAGTCGCGGTGCATGGCGCGCAGGGACCGCTCGGTGATGTCCGCCAGAGGGTGGTCGCCTGCCCGCAGCCGGTCCCTGAGCCACCGGGGTGACAGGGCGTCGGTCTCCTCCGGCAGGACCGGCACCCCGAGGGAGCCGGCGAGATCCACGAGGAGGGCGGTGTCGTCCGCCTCGCCTTCGCCGTCGGCCTGTGCACCGGGGTAAGCGTCCAGCAAGCCGAGCAGACTGACTCGCTCACCCTGCTGCTGGAGCTGGACAGCCATGGCGTGGGCGTTGACCCCGCCGAAGGACCAGCCGAGCAGCCGGTAGGGGCCGTGCGGCTGGATCCCGCGTATCTGGCGTATGTAGTCCGCGGCGATCTGCTCGACAGTCTCCGGCACCGGTTCGTCTTGGGCTATCCCTCGGGCCTGGAGGCCGTACACACGCTGTTCGGCCGGGAGATACGGCAGGAGACGTGCGTACGCCCAGCTCAGTCCGCCGGCCGGTGGGACGCAGAACAGCGGGTCTCCCACTCCCCTGTCCCTGATCGGCATCGGTGTGACGAGAGTGGACGCACTGGGTGCGGCGCCCATGCGGGTGGTGAGCTGGGCGACGGTGGGTGCTTCGAAGAGGGTGCGGACCTCGATGCCGGCGCCGAGGGTGCTCCGGATGCGACTGACCAGGCGGGTGGCGAGCAGCGAGTGGCCGCCCAGTTCGAAGAAGTGGTCGTCGATACCCACCCCATCCATCCCGAGGACGTCGGCGAACAAGGCGCACAGGGCCTGCTCCGTCGTCGTACGGGGTGCCCGCGAGGTGGCGGCCGCCCTCACCTCCGGAACCGGCAGAGCCCGCCGGTCCAGCTTGCCGCTCGGCGTCGACGGAAACGCCTCCAGCACCACAAACGCGGAAGGAACCATGTAGTCGGGCAGAGTCCGCGCGACGAATCCCCGCAGGTCCGCGGGGTCGAGGACCGTTCCGGGCACGGGGCGGACATAGGCGGTCAGACGTCTGTCGCCGGGCCTGTCCTCGCGGACGACGACGGCGGCCTGGGCGACACCGTCGTGCCGGTCGAGGGTCGACTCCACCTCGCCCAACTCGATGCGGAAGCCCCGGACCTTGACCTGGTCGTCGGCGCGTCCGACGAACTCCAGCTCTCCTTCCCGGTTCCATCGCACGAGGTCTCCCGTGCGATACATCCGCTCGCCCGGCGCGTCGAAGGGGCAGGCGACGAATCGCTCGGCGGTTACCCGCGGGCGGTTCAGGTACCCGCGTGCGAGAGCTCTGCCTCCGAGGTACAGCTCGCCTGTCACCCCGGCGGGTACGAGGCGCAGTCCCGGGTCGAGCACGTAGGCCCGGGTGTTGGCAAGTGGCGTGCCGATCGGGAGGGCAGAGGACGGGTGAGCCGCGTCCTCGGAACGGATCCGGTGGCGGGTGGCGAGGACGGTGGCCTCGGTGGGTCCGTAGAACACCAGCATGCGGCGGCCGGCGGCCCACGGCCCGACGAGGGAGGGCGGGCACGCCTCGCCGCCGACGGTCAGAGTTCGGACGCCGTCGAGGGACAGGTCGGGGGCGGCGGCGAGGACGCTGGGCTGCAGGAAGGCGTGGGTGACCCGTTCCTCGGTGACCGTCTCGGCCAGCCCGTTCGGCCCGGACACGGTGCGCAGGCTCACGACCAGTGTCGCGCCGGACAGCAGGGCCCGGCAGATCTCCGCCGTCGACGCGTCGAAGCTGAGCGAGGCGAAGTGCAGGACGCGGCTGCGCGGTCCGATGTCCAGTAGTTCCCGCTGCGTTGTCGCGAAGCCGGAGATGCCGCGGTGGGTGACCTGGACGCCTTTGGGGCAGCCGGTGGATCCGGAGGTGTAGATGACGTACGCGGGGTGCGCGGGCAGGAGCGGAGCGAGGCGTTCGGCGTCCGTGATCTCGGCCGGTGAGGCACGGTCCAGGGCCTCCTGGATGGCGGGGTCGTCGAGCAGGATGTGCGGGAACTCGGCGATGCGGGGCAGCCCGCCGGCGACTTCGCCGGTGGTGACCGCGAACAGTGGCCTCGCGTCGTGCAGCATGAACGCGAGGCGCTCGGCGGGGTAGTCGATGTCCAGGGGCAGGTAGGCGGCTCCGGCCTTGCTGATGGCCAGCAGCGCCACGATCGCGTCGACGGACCGGGGCAGCGCCAGGGCGACGATCCGCTCGGGTCCCGCGCCGCGGGCCATGAGCAGTCGGGCGAGCCGGTTGGCCCGGGCGTCGAGCTGACCGTAGGTGAGCCGGGTGCCCGCGAAGACGACCGCGGTGGCGTGCGGATCCCTCAGGACCTGTGCCGTGAACAGGTCCGGAAGGGCTCGCACGGGGACGTCGTCACGCGTTTCGTTCCAGCTCGTCAGAAGAGTGCCGCGTTCCTCGTCGGACAGGATCTCGATGGATCCGATGCGGACGTCGGGGTCGTCCGCCACCGCCTCCAGTACGCGCAGCAGCCGTGTCGTCATCGCCTCCGCGGTGCGCCGGTCGAACAGCTCGGTGGCGTACTGGAGGACTCCGTCGACGCCGTCGGGGCGACCGTCGGGGGTGTGGTGCTCGACGAGACTGAGCGACAGGTCGAACCGGGCCGCCGTGCGGGGGCCCGGCAGTTCTTCGACCACCGCCCCGGGCAGGCTCAGCCCGGATCGGGTGGTGTTGTCCAGGGAGCACATCACCTGGAAGAGCGGGTGCCGGGAGACCGAGCGCTCGGGGTTCAGGATCTCCACCAGCCGCTCGAACGGCAGGTCCTGGTGGTCGTAGGCCGCCAGATCCGTCCGCCGGACCCGGGTGAGGAGCTCCGCGAAGCCGGGGTCCGAGGACAGGTCGGTGCGCAGCACCAGCATGTTGACGAACATCCCGACGATGTCGTCGAGGGAGTCGTCCCGGCGTCCGGCCACGGGTGTGCCGATCGGGATGTCGGTGCCCGCGCCCAGCCGGGAGAGCAGTACGGCGAACGCCGCCTGCATGATCATGAACAGGCTCACCTGGCGGGAGCGGGCGAGCTGGACCAGCCGGGCGTGCAGGGCCGCCCCGATCGCCACCTGGGCGCTCGCACCCGCAGAGGACGGGACCGGGGGCCGCGGCCGGTCCGTGGGGAGGTGCAGGCCGTCGGGAAGTCCTGCCAGATGCTCGCGCCAGTAGGCGACTTGGCTGCCGACCGGGCTTCCCAAGTCGTGCTGTGAGGCGAGGCATTCCTGCTGCCACAGAGCGTAGTCGGCGTACTGGAGCGGCAGTTCGTCCCAGCCGGGCTGCCTGCCGTCAGTGCGGGCCAGGTAGGCATCCCCCAGGTCGCGCAGGAGGGGCAGCATGGACCAGCCGTCGCCGGCGATGTGGTGCAGCACCAGGACCAGCACGTGATCCGTGGGCGAGAGCGCCAGCAACACGCAGCGCAGAGGGGGTTCGGCGGTGAG
Source organism: Streptomyces fuscigenes (assembly GCF_021556455.1). Lineage (GTDB taxonomy): Bacteria > Actinomycetota > Actinomycetes > Streptomycetales > Streptomycetaceae > Streptomyces > Streptomyces fuscigenes. The sequence continues at coordinate 26,071 of NZ_JAKGCV010000002.1, forward strand.
GTCGAAGCTGTGGGCGAAGGACCGCGCGATCGCGGCGTCCACCGTGTCCGCCGTCACGGCACGTTCCGGCAGGTCGGGGCGGGCCTGTTCGGGGGGCAGTATGTGCTGGTGCGGCCCGTCGGCGGTGTCGGGGAAGACCGTGCGCAGACTCTCGTGCCGGCGGACCACGTCGGCCAGCGCGTCCCGCAGGGCCGTGGTGTCCAGGTCTCCTCTGATCCGGTACGCGGAGGGCATGTTGTAGGTGGGGCTGGGCCCCTCCATCCGGTCCATGAACCAGAGGCGCCGCTGCGCGGAGGACAGCGGCAGGAGCCGCGGCCTCGGCCTGCGGACCGGGCGCGGCAGAGCGCGGCCGCCCGCCGTGTCGATGCGGGTGGTGAGCTGGGCGACGGTGGGTGCTTCGAAGAGGGTGCGGACCTCGATGCCGGCGCCGAGGGTGCTCCGGATGCGACTGACCAGGCGGGTGGCGAGCAGCGAGTGGCCGCCCAGTTCGAAGAAGTGGTCGTCGATACCCACCCCGTCCATGCCCAGGACGTCGGCGAACAGGGCGCACAAGGCCTGCTCCGTCGTCGTACGGGGTGCCCGCGAGGTGGCGGCCGCCCTCACCTCCGGAACCGGCAGAGCCCGCCGGTCCAGCTTGCCGCTCGGCGTCGACGGAAACGCCTCCAGCACCACGAACACGGAAGGAACCATGTAGTCGGGCAGCAGCGCTGCGCTGTGGGCCCGCACATCGGATGTCAGCTGATCTCCGTCGGAGCCCTGCGCTTCGCCCGCGACGGTGAGATAAGCGACCAGGCGCTTGTCGCCGGGCCGGTCCTCGCGGACCACGACCGCGCTCGCGGACACCGCCGGATGCCCGGTGAGCGCGGCCTCGACCTCACCCGGCTCGATCCGGAAGCCGCGGATCTTGACCTGGTCGTCGACGCGTCCCAGGTACTCCAGTGTCCCGTCGGCGCTCCACCGTGCCAGGTCGCCGCTCCGGTACATCCGCCGCCCCGGCGGCCCGTAGGGATCGGCCACGAACCGGCCCGCGGTGAGCCCGGGACGTCCCAGATATCCGCGGGCAAGGCCGGCTCCCGCCACGTAGATCTCTCCCGGCACTCCGGGGGGACAGGGCTGGAGGCTCTCGTCGAGCACGTACACCGTGAGGTCCCGGATGCTCTGCCCGATCGCGCCGACTGCCGCCGCCCCGCCGGTGCGGCCCCGCAGCTCCTGGTAACTGACATGCACCGTCGTCTCGGTGATGCCGTACATGTTCACCAGGAGCGGCTTCCGGTCGCCGTGCCGCTCCTGCCAGTCGGCAAGCCGTTGGACGTCGAGGGCCTCACCGCCGAACACTGCGACGCGCAGCACCAGTTGGGCGCTCAGCTCCGGATCCTGCGCGTCGGCCCGGGCCAGCTGGTAGAACGCCGAGGGCGTCTGGTTCAGCACCGTCACCTGCTCACGTGCCAGCAGCGCGAGGAAACCGGCCGGCGAGCGGGCGACGTCGACGGGCACCACCACCAACCGTCCGCCGTGGAGCAGGGCGCCCCACATCTCCCACACGGAGAAGTCGAACGCGAAGGAGTGGAACCACGCCCACACGTCGGACGCGTCGAACCTGAACCAGTGGCTCGTGGCGCCGAACAACCGGAGCACACCGGTGTGCGGCACCAGGACGCCCTTCGGGCGGCCGGTCGATCCGGAGGTGTAGATCACGTAGGCCGGGTGCGACGGCAGCAGGGCGGCGGTACGCTCCTGGTCGCTCACGTCGGCGCCCGGGAGCGCGGCCAGGCGCGCCACGGTCTCCGCCGCGTCCAGGACCACGGCCGGCAGCCCACGGCCGGGCGCGACCGTGCCGCCCGATGTCACCACCATCGCGGGGTCCGCGTCCCGCAGCATGTGGACTACCCGGCCGGCCGGGTAGTCGGGATCCAGCGGCACGTACGCCGCGCCGCTCTTGAGCACGGCCAGCAGCGCCACCGCCAGCTCCGCGGAGCGGCGCAGCGACACGGCGACCCGGGTCTCGGGGCCGGCGCCACGCTCCACGAGCAGGCGCGCGAGGCGGTTGGCGCGGGCGTTCAGCTCGCCGTAGGTGATCCGCGTGCCGTCCGCGTCCACCACCGCCGGCGCGTGCGGGCTCGCGGCGGCCCGGTCCTCGAACCGCCGGGGAAGTGTCCCTGCCCGCGCGATCCCTGCAGGGACCTCCTCGTGCGGCTTGCGGACTCTCCGCCACTCGTCCCCGGACAGCAGGTCGATGGAGACGACCGGCACCTGGGGGTCGGCCGCAACTGCCTCCAGCAGCCGTACGAGCCGGGTCAGCATCGCTTGCGCCGTACCCGGGTCGAACAGGTCGGTGGCGTAGGTGAGGACGGCGTGGATCCCGGCCGGGCGTCCTTCGATGTCCGGGCGCTCGTCGAACTCGAAGTTGAGGTCCGTGTTGGCGACCGGCTGTTCGATGAGACAGTGCCGTGCATCCACTCCGGGAAGGTCCAGGCCCGTCACGTCGTTGTTCTGCAGCACCACCATCACCTGCGTCAGCGGATGGCGGGCCATCGAGCGGGCCGGGGCCAGCTCCTCGACCAGTCGCTGGAACGGCACGTCCTGATGTCCGAGGGCGCCCAGGCTGCGCTCCCGCACGCGTGCGAGGAGCTCGGCGAAGGAGGGCCGGCCGGACAGGTCGGTCCGGATGACCAGTGTGTTGACGAAGAAACCGACGAGGTCGTCGAGCGCCTCGTCGGTGCGTCCGGCCACCGGCGTGCCGATCGGTATGTCGGTACCCGCGCCCAACCGGGACAACAGGCCGGCCACCGACGCCTGGAGCAGCATGAACAGAGTGACCCCGTGCTCGCGCGCCACCCGTGCCAGCCGGTCGTGCAGCACCGGGGAGACCGTCAGTGCCGCCCGGCCTCCCCCATGACTGGGCACCGCGGGGCGCGGACGGTCCGCCGGAAGCGTCAGTTCTTGCGGCGCGCCGTCCAGGGCGCCGCGCCAGTAGGCGAGTTGCCTGCTGTGGAGGCTGCCGGGATCGTCGGGCGAGCCGAGGAGTTCTCGCTGCCAGAGGGTGTAGTCGGTGTACTGCACGGGCAGCGGTTCCCATCGAGGCTCCCGGCCCTCGCTGCGCGCGGTGTAGGCGAGGGACAGGTCGCGCCACAAGGGCTTCAGCGACCAGCCGTCGCAGGCGATGTGGTGGATCACCAGGACCAGCACATGCTCCAGCGGGGTGATCTCCAGCAGCAGGGCGCGCAGCGGCAGGCCGGTCGCCAGATCGAATCCGGCGTGGGCGAACTCGGCCTGCGCCGAGGCCACTCCCTCCTCGGTGGTGCGGTCCCTGCGCAGTACGGGGCGGCCCTGCGGGCCCGGGACGATCTCCTGCACCGGCCCGCCGTCCCGTTCCGGGAACCGGGTGCGCAGGCTCTCGTGCCGGTCGGTCACGTCACCGAGGGCGGCTTCCAGCACGTCCGCTCTCAGCGGGCCCGCCAGCCGCACCGCCACCGGCAGGTTGTACGTCGCCGTGTCCTGGGTCCTGTCGACGAACCAGAGGCCGCTCTGTGCGGATGATGCCGGGATCACGACGGTTCCTTCGGGTGGGCCATGCGGCGGAGTGCGGGGCGGGGGGTGGAAGCGGGCGCGGCGGCCAGCCGGGCCGCCACCCCCGTGACGGTCGGTTCCTCGAACAGTGCCTCGATCATCAGCTCCGCGTGGAGTGCCGAACGGATCCGGTTGACGAGCCGGGCGGCCAGCAGCGAGTCGCCGCCCATGTCGAAGAAGTTGTCGTCGACTCCCACGGAGGGCACCCCGAGGACGTCGGCGAACATCTCGCACAGGAGCCGTTCCTGATGGTTGACGGGCTCCTTGCGCCTGGTGCCGGGCGCGGCACCGTACACCGGGGCAGGCAGCGCCTTCCGGTCCAGTTTGCCGTTCGGGGTCAAGGGGAAGCCCGCCACGGTCACGACGGTGGCGGGCACCATGTAGTCGGGGAGGACCTCCGCCACCCGCTCACGCAGTTCCGCCGTGCGCACCTGCGCTTCCGCGGCCGGCACCACGTAGGCGACAAGCCGTTTGTCCCCGGGCCGGTCCTCGCGTACGACGACGACGGCACGGCCCACCTCGGGCTGTCGCACGAGAACGGCCTCGATCTCGGCCGGCTCGATCCTGAAGCCGCGCACCTTGACCTGATCGTCCGCGCGCCCTGCGAAGATCAGCTGCCCGTCCGCACGCCACCGGACGAGGTCGCCCGTCCGGTACATCCGTTCCCCGGGCGGGCCGAAGGGACAGGCCGTGAACCGTTCGGCGGTCAGCGCCGGGCGCCCCAGGTAGCCCCGGGCCAGGCCCGCCCCCGCGAGGTAGAGCTCTCCCGTCGTGCCGGGCGGCACGGGCCGCACGGCGTCATCGAGGACGTACGCCCGCATGTTGTCCATCGGCCGGCCGATGGGGACACCCTCGTCGAGGCGCGTGCCGGACCCGATCCGGCCGCAGGTGGCGAACAGGGTGGTCTCGGTCGGACCGTACACGTCGAAGAGCACCGTACGGGGGTACTCCTCGCGCACGCGGCGCACGGCGGCGGCGGACACCACGTCGCCGCCCGTCCAGACCTCTCGCACCAGCCCGAAGAGGTCGTTTCCCTCCTCCGCGAGGCGGTTGAACAGACCAGCGGTCAGCAGGATCGCCGTCACGGCGCCGTCCACGACCGCGCTGCGCAGGGCCGCGGGGTCGAAGTCCCCGGGCGGCAGGACGACGACGGTGCCGCCGTTCAGAAGCGGCTGCCAGATCTCGTAGGTCGAGGAGTCGAAGGCGTGCGGGGCGTGCATGAGAACCCGTTGGTGATTGCCGCCCTCCCAGCGCCGGTCGGTGGCGAGTGCGACCACGTCCCGCTGGGTGATCGCGACGCCCTTCGGCACTCCGGTCGATCCCGAGGTGTACATGATGTAGGCGAGTTCGTCGGGGTGCACCCGCGGCCGCGGGGGGTGTACCGCGGATCCGTGGCCGCTCGCCCCGTCCAGCACCAGGACGTGCGCCCGATGCTCGAACTCCCGCCGCGCCATGGCGCGGTCCGTCACGAGGATCCGCGCCCCGCAGTCGGCCATCACCCGGGCGAGGCGGTCCGCGGGATGTCCCGCGTGCAGGGGGACATAGGCGCCGCCCGCCTTGACCACGGCCAGGGTGGCCACGACGAGTTCCGGGGAACGTTCGAGGAAGAGCGCGACGGGGGAACCGGGTCCGACGCCCAGCTCGGCGAGCCGGCAGGCCAGCTCGTCGGCCCGGCTGTCGAGTTCCGCGTAGGACAGCGGGCGGTCCCGGAAGACGACCGCCGGTGCCTGAGGTGCCGCGAGGACCTGCGCGGCGAATATCTCGGCGACCGTCCCCGGGCGCGGCGGCACCGCGGTGTCGTTCCACTCCTCCAAGACCCGCTGCTCCTCCGGGTCCCGCCGCCGGCCCTCTTCGGACGGCACGCCGGGGTCCCCGCTCCTGCCACCGGGGCCGTGGTGAGCCGCACTCCCCGGCCGCTGCGCCGGCAGGCGGGAGGAGTCCGCGTCCAGTGCGGCCACCACGTCCTCGGTGGTCGCCCGCAGGCGGTGTGCGAGGGCTTCGAGGTCGATCGCACCGGTCGCCTGGAGGACGAACACGAAGCCGGTCCCGGTGTCGTCCACGGACACGGTGAGGGGGTAGTTCGTCCGCTCGCTCTCCAGCAGGCGTTCGAACTCGGGGCGTGAGGTGTCGGGTGCCCGGGTCTCGTGACGGTAGTTGAACAGTGCCGTGAACAGCGGCGCCGGCGGCCGGACTCCGGCCGCGCGCTGGACCGCGGCCAGTGACGCGTGCTCGTGCACCAGGAGTTCGGCGAGCTGGGCCTGCATGGCGCGCAGGGCGTCCCGGATGCCCACGCCCCGCGTCCGGGCGCGTACCGGCAGGGTGTTGATGAACGGGCCGGGGACCCGGTCGGCACCCGCGCCCCCCTGCATACGGCCGAGCAGTACCGTGCCGAACACCACGTCGTCGCGACCACAGATGTCCGCCAGCACCCGTGACCACACCACATGGAAGAGCGCCGCCGGACTCGTTCCCGACTGCTTCGCGCGGACACGGACCTGTTCGGCGAGGCCCTGGTCCACGGCCTGCCTTAACTCGACGATGTCCTGGCCGTCGCCGCGGACGCCGAGCGCGCCGAACGGCACGGTCGGCTCGGTGACGTCGCCGAGGAGTTTCACGAAGTAGGTGTGGTGTTCCTCGGCCGGCATCGCGAGAAGTGCCTGTGCCACGTAAGTGCGGTAGGGCAGCGGCGCCGGCAGTGTCGCCGTCTCCCCCCGGATGATCGCCACCACCTCGTCCAGGACGACCTCCAGGGTGGTGTGGTCCTGGGTGATGTGGTGCAGCCGCAGCGCCAGGATCCAGTTGTCTCCCTCCGGCGTGACGAAGGCGTCCGCCAGCGGCGCCCTGCCGAGATCCATCGGCCCGTCGCTGACGGCCAGCAGCCGCCGCACGGCATCGGAGCCGTCCTGGGGCACCTCGACGACAGGCAGGGTCGCGTGCCGGTGGACCACCTGCACCGGGTGCGGCAGTCCCTTCCACGCCACGGATGTGCGCAGGATCTCGTGTCGGTCGATGACCAGCTGCCACGCCGTGAGGAAGGCGTCGAGGGCGGCGCGGGAAGCGAAGCGGAACACCTCCCGGACGACATAGGTGTCCCTGCCCCGGGCCGTACCGAGCTGATGGTGGTAGAGCAGGCCTTCCTGCAGCGGGGCCAGCGGATAGACGTCGGCGACGTTGGCGGCACCCCCGCCGATCCCCGCGAGCACCGAGTCGAGCTCCTCGGTGGACAGTCCGGAGAACGGGACCATTCCGGAGGTGACGCGCCGGGCGGACGGCGGGACGAGGCACGGCGGTACCTCGATCTCGGGCGGGGCTGCCGCTGCCGCCAGCCGCGCCACGCTCGGTTCCGCGAAGAGCGTCCGGACGTCGACCGGAGCACCTTGGGCCCGCAGCCGCTCCAGCAGGGCCACCGCCGACAGGGAGTCTCCGCCCAGGTCGAAGAAGCTCTCGTCGACGCCGACGTCGGGTATCCCGAGCACGTCGGCGAAAGCCCTGCACAGGATCTCCTCCCGTACGGTCCGGGGGCCGCCGCCGGCCGACGTGGCGTAGCGCGGCACCGGGAGTGCCCGGCGGTCGAGCTTTCCGTTGGCGGTGAGCGGCAGGGCGTCGAGAGCCACCGCGACCGCCGGCACCATGGAGGCGGGCAGCCGCTCGCGCAGGTGGGCGCGCAGAGCCGTGACGTCCGCGCTCGCGGGCACCACGTAGGCGACCAGGTGCTGCCGGCCCGGGAAGTCCTCCCGTACGACGACCGCTGCCTGGGTCACTCCTTCGTGGGCGAGCACGGCGGCTTCGACCTCGCCGGGCTCGATCCTGAAGCCGCGGAGTTTCACCTGCTCGTCCGCTCGTCCGACGAACTCGAGGGCGCCGTTCGCGGCCCACCGGACCAGGTCGCCGGTCCGGTACATCCTCTCGCGGGGATCGAAAGGACTGGCGACGAAGCGCTCGCTCGTCTGCCCGGGCCGGCCCAGATAGCCGCGGGCCAGGCCCGCCCCGGACGTGTAGAGCTCACCCGTGACCCCGACGGGCACCGGCCGCAGCCTGGAATCCAGCACATGGACGCGGGTGCCGGCGATCGGCCGGCCTATGGGGACGGTCCTCCCGGCTTCGGTCACCGTGTGGGTGGTGGTGAAGGTCGTGTTCTCGGTCGGGCCGTAGCCGTTGATCAGCCGGGTGGCGGGCAGCCGGTCCAGCACGGTCCTGCAGCGTGCGGGCGAGAGCACGTCACCGCCCGCGAGGAGGCACCGCACCCCGGAGAGCACCTCGACATCGGCGTCGACGACCTGATGGAACAGTCCGGCCGTCAGCCACAGCACGCTGACCCGGTGCCGCCGCAGGAAGTCGCCCAGCACGGGAAGGGAGACCGGCCCCGTGGGAGGGATCGCCAGGGTGGCGCCGTTGAGCAGAGCACCCCAGATCTCGAAGGTGGCCGCGTCGAACGAGACGGATGCCAGCAGGGCCACGACATCGTCGTTCCCGACGAGTCCGTACGAGACCTCACGCGCCAGCCGGGCCACCGCCCCGTGCGTCACGACCACCCCCTTCGGAGCCCCCGTCGATCCCGACGTGTGGATGACGCAGACCGGATGGTCCGCAAGGACGGCCGCCTCGTGAACGGGGGTGGCGTCGGTGTCCGTGATCAGGGCGTCGTCGACGACCAGCCGGCCGGGAAGCGCCGCGCTGGGCCCGCACAGCACCAGCACCGGATCGCTGTCGGCGAGTACGGCCGCGATCCGCCCTGCGGGATATCCGGCGTCGACCGGTACGTACGCGCCGCCCGCCTTCACGATCCCGAGGAGGGCGACAATCAGCTCGACCGACCGGTCCATGACCACGGCAACCAAGGATTCCGGTCCCACCCCCCGGCCGGCCAGCACCCCCGCCAGCCGGCTCGACCGCGCGTCGAGCTCCTCGTACGTCAGGACCGTGTCCCCGCCCACTACAGCGACCGCATGAGGTGTGTCTGCCACAGCCCGCGCGAAGATCTCCGGCACGGTCGCCGGAACGACATTCCGGGAAGTTTGGCTCCGTTCACCCGGGGCCGCAGGCCCGCCCGGCCGCGGATCCGGAGGCCGGGGCCTCGCAAGTGACCCCGGCGACGGCAACGCGGCAGGATGGGACGGGTCACTCACGTGGCGCCTCCTCGGAGCATCTCCTCGGCCTGTGAACACATGAACCGGACGACTGGCGGAATTCGTCGCGACCCGATGTGCCCTCTGCGGGTCCGGCTTCCGGTGCAGTGAAGTGCTGACCGCGCTGATCACCACTACGGAAGACCGTGCCTGCCGCATCATCATTGCCCACCCCTGCCGGACTGAATACCTCATGGGCCGAGGTCCGGCCCGCTCTCGCGGACTGCCTGACGTGGTGGCCCGGGGATCTTGTCCGAGCGGACCACGCCGCTTCAGGGGATGTCGGCACCCGGCGCCGTATGTCCGCGCGATCCTGGCGGGAGCGAGATCCCTCACCGCGATCGCCGAGCGGGCCGCTGACGCCCTCGCTCCCTGCTGCTCCACCGTGGAGCCGGCCGCGCGACCGGACCGGCCCCGCCAAGCGCGAAGTTGGGCGACCACGGGCCAGGTCTTGCAGCGAATCGACGGCGACGCGGTGGACGCGGCCATGAGCGGCTGGCTCGCCGGCCACGCGACGGCCGGTCCCGCTGCCGGGAAGGAACTGCCTTCCCGCCCGGTGCGAGCAATGCGCGCGGAGGACTGCCATCCTTGCGCGGTGCTCCGCACGTCGACGGCTGCTGCGTCCACCCGATCCCGGCCCTGCGCAACGGCGGCATTGTGCCGGCCCAGCGTGAGGTCGACGCCGAGTACAACGAAATCACCGCGTTCCAGAGCCTCAGTTGCGGCCCGCGACAGCAACCCCCACCGACGTTGAGGATCGCGCCTGTGACTCCCGTCCATCCGCAGGGGCAACGAGGCCGCCGCCCACAGAATGTCCAAGACAAGGCCCTGTCCACGCCGCCCCCGCACCCGCCGGGCGGCTTCCCTCGGATCGCGGCACCGCCGGTCAGCCAGTGGTCCGGCAGACTCCACCGGGGACGGCGTCGCGGCGCACCTTCAGTTGCTCTCCGGCTCGTTCATCCTCCGGGAGGAGGCCACAGGCGCTGAGAGCAAGACGCCTCCGGTCCTCAACGGCTGCTGGAATCACGCCGTGCGGTGCGCCAGCCAGTCATTCAGCGTTCATCACAGCGGGAACGTTGACCTGGAGGTGGATGAACTCATACATGCTGTAGTCGCTGTAATCGGTCATCGCGAGTTCCTCGCCGACCCGATCGGCGGGCACCCCCCTGTCGCGGGCGCTCCGGGCGAGGGCGACCAGCTTCTCGATGTAGGCGATCGAGTGCAGGATGTCGGCACGGTGCATGGTGCGGCCATGGCCCGGCACGACAACGGTGTCGTCGTCCAGAGTTTCGTAGAGGCGCCGGTAGGTGGCCAGCGACTCACCCGCTCGTCCCTCCAGCAACCACGGGATGGCCGGGGGCGGCGCCTGAAGCATGTTCCCCACGAAGGCGATGTTGTCCTCACGCGCACGGATGACCAGGTCGCCGTCGGTCTGGCAGTAGCCGATGTGCTCGATGTCGACATGCTTTCCTCCCAGGTCGAGGGAGCACGACCGGGAGATCGTCAGGTCCGCCGAGCGGGCCACCACCTCCTCGATGCCGACGTTCGCGCCGAGCAGGTCGATCATGAACCGACGGTCTTCCTCGAACCGGTCGTCGATCACCCGCTTGGTCGCCTCATGCTGGATGATCACCGTTTGCCCGGGGAAGGTGAAGTTTCCGAAACAGTGATCGCCATGGAAGCTGGTGTTGACCAGGAACCGGATGGGCGACGACGTCACCTTGCACACCTCGCCGATGACCTGGGAGGCCAACCGGCCGTTGCTCAGCGATTCGACGACCAGCACACCCGAATCGCCGACAACGAAGCCGGCGTTGGTCGCGGTGTGGTCGGTCTCGTCGACGTCGGCCGCCATGACCGCGTACACGCCGCCGGCCAGCTCGCGGGCGCGCATGCGGACATCGGGGAGTTCGAAGGGCTTGCTCTTCTGTTGCATGATCCTTTTCCCCTCTGGAAGCCACGCCGTCCGATCGGCATCAGAGCTGCCGGCTCCGTACCGGCCCCGTCCCCTCTCACCCTCACACGGTCCCGTCGCATCAGCGAGGCGGCATGGGGCCCTGCCGCGGCCGGGCCCCTTCGCAGCCCCCTTCCCGACCGAGCGCGTGTCGGCGCGCGGTGCGCGCAGCGTCCGATCGCTGGTCATCAGGACGTGGCGAAGCCCCTGCGCAGGACCGTGACGGCGAGGGTGAGCGCGGCCCGTGCGGCGTGGGTCTCGCTGAGGGCGTCGAGCATGGCGAAGTCGTGGACGGCGCCCTGACAGCGCACCGCCGTCACCGGGACGCCCGCCGCGCGCAGCTTGTTCGCGTACGCCTCGCCCTCGTCGCGCACCACGTCGGCCTCACCGGTGACGACGAGGGCTTCGGGCAGGCCCCTCACCTGCTCCGTCGTGGCGCGCAGCGGGGACGCGGTGATCTCGGCGCGCCGCGCGGGGTCGGGCGCGTACTGGTCCCAGGCCCACTGCATACCCTCCCGACTGACGTAGTAGCCCTCGGCGAACTGCCGGTACGAGGCCGTGTCGAAGGCCGCGTCGGTCACCGGGTAGAACAGCACCTGCCGTACGAGGGGTACGTCCCCTCGCTCCTTGGCCATCAGCGTCAACGCGATGGCCATGTTCCCGCCGACCGAGTCGCCCGCGACGGCGATGCGCGCGGGATCGAGCCGCTGCTGCCCTCCGTGCCGGACGATCCACCGCGCCACCGTGTAGTTCTGCTCGATCGCGACCGGGTAACGAGCCTCCGGGGCCAGGCTGTACTCCGGGAAGACGACGGCTGCGCCGGACCCGACGGCAAGCTCGCGCACCAGCCGGTCGTACGTGCGGGCGTTGCCGAAGGCCCAGGCCGATCCGTGGATGTAGAGGAGGACGGGGAGCACGCCGGTTGCCCCTTTCGGGCGGACGATCCGCACGGGAACGCTGCCGGCGGCGCCCTCGACGGCGATCCACTCCTCGTCGACGTCGGGCTTGGCCGCATCGGTCGTCTGCACCTCCTCCACCACGCGGCGACCCTCGGCAAGGGGCAGCTCGAACAGGAAGGGCGGATGGGAGGTGGCTTCGGCGAAGGCCGCCGCGGCGGGTTCCAGGACGGGGACCTCGGGGCCTGCGGCGGCACTCTCGGCCATGACGTATCTCCTTCGACGTTGGCGCGGTCTCCCTGCCGACGCAGCGAAACCTGGCACGTTTCATTGGTTGCGAGTCAAGGGGGCGTGGTTCGTGCTCCGTGAGCACGAAAGTGTTCCAAGCAGGTGGGCAACGCTCTCGATTTGGGTCGTGGCACCCTGACACTGATGCCGCGGTGGCGGCGGATCTCATCCGCTGAAGCCGGCGCTGGCGACGAACACACCGCGAAGCCTCGCCCGTGCCGATGCGGGCGCGGTCGTGGTTCGCCGTGGGCGTGGACGAGGGGGTTCCGTCGCGACCGGGCCCGCCCTGTGCATGCCCTTGGGGGGAACGCCCGGGTTCGCAGCCGCGGCGCGGCCGAACCGCCGATGCCGTGCGGCGTCCCCCGCGCTGATGCTGCTCGTCCGTGCCCTCTCAAGGGCGGAGGGGCCGGTCCGTCTTCGCTGTACGCCGAAGAGGCTCATGCGTCCGTGGTGCCGGAGCGGGTGCGCTGGTAGTGGCGCGCGGCCCGGGCCCGGTTCCCGCAGAGGTTCGCCGTGCACCACATGCGCCGCTTCGTCTCGGCCAGGAACAGCATGGAGCATTCGGGGTTGGCGCAGCGCCGCAGGCGGCCCATGCGTTCGGGGTCGGTGATCAGGGACACGGCTTCGCGGGCGACCGCGGCCATGGGGGCGTTGCCGCCCGCCTCGACATGCCAACGGGTCTCGGCCCGCGGTGCCGCGGCATCGGTCGCGATGCGGACGCTGGTGGGCACCGTCGCCGCGATGGCGTTGACATCCTCCACCGACGTCGCGTGGGCGGCCCGGCCCTCCAGGTGAGAGTCGAGGAGGTCCCGAACGGCGTTCCGCAGCCGTCGGGCGGTCAGGGGGTCCGGCGGCGGGCCGGCGGGCAGGCGGGCGGCCTGCGTCTGCCACCAGCGTGTCGCGGCGGCGGGGTCTGCCAGCAGATCCGTCCACGGCTCGGTGGTGGTCACGAGCGTGTCGGCGAAGTCCACGGCAATGGAGGGCTCGCCGCCCATGGGAAACCCCGCCCGCTGCATGTCGTCAAGTGAAGGACTAACGGTCACTGCGTGAGTGTACCCATAGATTCACATCCGGCGGCAAGTCATCAAACCCCCTCGATCAAAGGACGAAGTCACCCCAAGACGCCCGGCTTGCGCCGCGTATCTAACGCCTATAGCGTCTAGTTATCCGTTAGAACATGGATGGCGAAGCCAGCGGGCCCGCCGTCCCCTCAGCGAAGGGTGAAGTCATGCCTGCCATGCGCCACCGCCTTGTGGCCGTCGACGGCCTGAACGTGTTCGTGCGAGAGGCCGGAGACCCGGGCAAACCCACATTGGTGCTGCTGCCGGGATATCCCTCCAGCACCGCGGCCTACGTGCGTCTGATGGATCGCCTGGCCGACGACTGGCACGTCGTCGCCATCGACTACCCCGGCTTCGGGCCGTCGGACCCGCTGCCCGCCGACCCCACCTTCGACAAGCTCGCGGAAGTCACGGGCAAGGCGATCGACGCACTGGGCATCGGCGACTACGCCCTCTACATGTTCGACTTCGGCGCCCCGGTCGGATTCCGCATCGCCCTCGAACACGACCGGCGGGTCAAGGGGATCGTCTCGCAGAACGGCAACGCCTACGCCGAGGGCTTGGGACCCGCTGCCGCGGCGCTGACGGACTGGTGGCAGAACAAGGAGGCCGGTCAGGCCGCGATCGACGGTTTCGTCACCCTCGCCGGCACCCGCCTGCAGTGGGGTGCCGGCGTCCGCGACGCGGAACACGTCGACCCCGACCGGGCCGTGGCCGACCAGGCGGTCATCGACCTGCCCGGTCGAGCCGAGTACATGAAGTCCCTCCTGTGGGACTACCGCAACAACCCGCCGCTGTACCCGTCCTGGCAGGCCTGGCTGCGCGAGCGCCGGCCGGCGCTGCTCGCCATCTGGGGCAAGAACGACCCCTTCTTCATCCCGGCCGGCGCCGAGGCCTATGCCCGCGACGTTCCGGACGCGGAGGTGATCCTGGTGGACACCGGCCACTTCGCCCTGGAAGAAGAGGTCGACGAGATCGCGGCCCGCACCGGCGACCTCCTGCGCAAGGCCTTCGCCTGACCACCGCATGTCACCACACCGGTCGGCATCGCGGACGTGGCGGGCCGGCCGGCCGGAAGCCGATTTGACGTTCTCCGCGCTCTCCCCACTCTCCGTGGGCGATCGCCCTCCTTTTCACCGACCGCCCGGGCCATTGATCTCGGCCCGGGCGAGCCACCTCACCCAGTGTTGCGTTCCATCACTCCAAGGAGCACCCGATGACCTCGAATTCCGCACACCCGACCTACGTGGTCCATGGCGCGACCGGCGCCCAGGGCGCTCCGGTCGCCGCAGCTCTCGCCGCAGCCGGCAGGTCCGTGACCGCTCTGACCCGCGACCCCGAGGCCGTCGTGAACGGAGCGCAGCGCGTCGTGGCGGCCGACTACTCCTCCGCCGCCGACCTGACCGACACCTATCGAGGTGCCGAGGGGGTCTTCGTCCACCTGCCGGCGATGGCCGCGAAGGATGACCGAGAAAAGTTCGCCCACAACATCCTCGCCGCTGTCGATGAGGCCCGTCCGGAGCGCGTCGTGTTCTCCACCAGCGGCTTCCCCATCGATCCGGCCCGCGGCGGCGCATTCGCCACGCTCGCCGCCGGCCTGGCCGACAGCGGCGTGTCCTACGCGATCCTCGTCCCCGAGCTCTACCTCGAGAACCTCCTCATGCCGTTCATCATCGGCTCCGCCCGCGAACGCGGCGTCCTGCCCTACCCGATCAGGGCGGACTTCCCTGTGTCGTGGACCTCCCATCTGGACATCGCGGACACCGCTGTCGCGCTGTTCGACCGCACGGACGTGACCGGCGTCGTCTCCGTCGGCCAGTACCCGGCGATCACGGGCCCTGATCTGGCCGAGGCGTTCGCGTCACGGCTCGGCCGCGACGTGGTCTTCGACGAGATCAGCCCGGAGGAGTTCCGCACGTCGCTCGCCCCCCTGCTCGGGGAGCGCTCTGCTGCTGACATCGCTCGCAACTACCAGGCGATGAGCACGCTGTCCGGCCGCCCGATCGCGCCGGAGACCTCCGCCCAGAAGCTCTTGGGCGTCACCCCCCGCACCACAAGCCGATGGCTGGCCGACATCGGCATCTGAGTACTTCCCTGCAGTGAGCTGCCTTCTCCCACGCATGGCCGGTCCGGGTCGGCAGCACACCGGCGGTCACCACCGTGCCGGTCGGGTTCAACCGGTCCAGCAGGGGGGAGCAGAGGTGTCTCCCCGCTCTTTGCTCCGACCTCGCACCGGGCCGGCACGGTGGACTCCAGGGAGATGGGAGGCAGCAGTACGATCCGCGAGCCGACCGGCGGCCGTACCGGGCCTCGTCGAGAGCAGCCGGGCCCGGGCCGGAGCTGACGACCGTGAGCGGCCTTGCCGTCAGCGGATGGCGACGTCGCAGACGCGGCGCCGAGCGCCTGCCGCAGCGCCCGGTCGGCGAGGGTCCGCAAGAAGTCGTGGACCGACTTGGTCTCCATCGGGAGCCACGACATCGCCCGTGGAGGAGCGCAGGTGCGTCACTCGTGACCGTTGCCGCTCCTGGCAGCGGCTCGTGGGCGTGCCGCATCCATCGAAGTCGCCGGGGACACACGCGATCGCAGTTCGGAGTGAACGTCTCCAGCCTCGTCCGGCCAGCTCCCGGCAGCGCGGCGCACACTGCCGGCCGGATACCTCCACTGTGGCACGCCCCGCCCGCCGCCGATCCGACCGCAGCGAGCACATGGAACACGCGGCGGACCCGTCGGCGCCCCGACGGCGCACCGCGCGCCGCCCGACGCACCCGGCCCTACCGGATCGAGCACAACAGACCGGGCCGCAGCGGTTCAGCGCTTGAACTCCCGCTCCTCGATGCGGGTCTGGATGGTGCGGCCGCTCTCCCACGCGTTGGCGCCCGGCGCCACCTCGGGCGTGGCGATGTCGGAGCGGTTCTCGCGCTTGTGGGATGTCGAGATGCCGAGCCTGTCGTCCCGGGCCTGGATCATCTCCTGCGCGGCCTGCCCGTGCTCGGTGAAGCCCATCATCAGTTGCGGTATGCCGTAGGGGAAGTCGTCCCGGTCGTACTGCCAGGTGTGGAACGTCTTCCCGTACGTGGTCACGAGGTCCTCGAAGTAGGCGTGCTCGGCCAGGTCGGGGATGCCGGGGGCGGTGAGGCTGCCGGACTTCACCTCGTAGTGATGGCTGTGCCACAGCCGCTTCTCGTCAGCAGGCAGAGCGCGGAAGCGTTCCTCACTGATGATGTACTCGATGCCGATCAGCCGCGCGTCGGGCGCGTTGCGGTCGAAGATCACGCACTGGTGCAGGTCGTGCTGGAGATGGATGCAGAAATGGGTGGCCTCCACCTGCCGGCCCATGTCGTCGGCGTACATGTGGAAGCCGTTGAGGTACGTGCTCATCGCATCGAGGGGATATTTCGTCTGCATGGCGCCCGCCGCCATGTCGAGCGCCCGATGCTTGAGGGGATGCCCCTTGCCCACCTTGCTCATCGTGACCGCCTTGCGCCCCAGCAGGAGCCCGGCCGCGGCTGTCGCTCCGGCCGCGATGCCGACCCCGAGGGACGCGGCCGGTCCCCGGCCGGCCCCGCGCGGGCGGCGCGCGTTCTGTGTGAATGCCATGAGCGGCGGGTGCCCAGGGCCACGAGCCCGTAACGAGCCCACGCGGCCCACCCGCGCACCCAGGGCAAGCCCGCACGGACTCCCAGTGGACCAGGACGCGATCCCGGAGGCGGTGCGGCGCGTGCTGAGAGGGAGATCGCGCGGCCTCCGGGATCACGGTGGAAGGCGGCGGCGCGGGCCGCACGCCGACCGCGTCACCGCCGCCCGAGCTCCGCGCGCACTGCGCGCCCGAGTTGTGCCCGCAGGAACCGGACTGGTACCGGGCCACCCGGTCCGCGCGTCAGCTCCCACTGCTCGCGGTCCCGCTTCGTGAAGCCGTCGGGCGTGATGTCGTGCTGCCCTGGCGCCTTCAGTTCCAGGGAACGGTGATGCGTCGATGCGTCCCGATGTCCGAGAGTCAAGAATTTTGGATTGCGCATCGCCACGTCACCGCGACAGTCGACGCATTCCGCGAGCGAAGAGGGGCCGAGCTGACCACCTGAAAGGCAAAACAGCAGATCAGCGACCCTTGGCAACCGGCTCCAGAATGCACACGCACTCCATGTGGTGCGTCATCGGAAAGATGTGGCAGGTAGCAATAGTCTCCATAACTGCAGGTCAATGGCCATGCGCGACCGCTCCGGACCGATGCTTCGGCAGCCTGGAGCGTCAAACGAGCGTCACGGAGCAGAGGGTCGTCGGTCGTCCCGTCCGAACCAGATGCGCCCACAACGCCTCGACCTTCATCAGGAGAGCCAACGACACTGGCTAGTGAACCAAGTCACAGACGCCACTTGGGCGAGAGTCGTACTGGGCCGAAAGTTCCGCTGCCCTCGGGCCGACACCTAGCGGGAGGCGGCCGCCGGTGCGCCTGCCCCGGGCGCAGGCGCCCGCAGACGCAGCCGGACTCAGAGCGGTTGCGGTGCCGTGCTCTCGCCGATGTCCCGACCGAGACGTATGTCTCTGGGGACCTCGCGTCTCGGTCTTCCCCGTATCGGAGGGGGCCGAGGTAATCCCGTCCGGGCGCTCGGAACCATCACCGGACGGGCCCCGGCGGGTCTGGCCCCTCAGCGCGAGCCGGGCGTCGCGTACCAGCTGCCGCCGAGGAAGAGGCTCGCGGCGGCGGCCGCTGCATGCCCGTCGTACGCGCATGGTGGGGCAGTCGGGGGTACTGGCGGAGCGGCGCGGCCGGATCTGTCGTCCTTCTCGCGTGCGTTCACCGCGAGGGGCCGTCAAAGCACGACGGCCCGCCGGGCAGAATTCGTCCGCCTCGCGGCACCCCTTCCCCTCGACGGCCCGCCCGCCCAGTGAGCGGCACCGGCTCCAATACCCGAAGCCCGTCACGGCCACCCTGGCTCGCGCCGCCAACCCAGGGATCGGCGCTCGCAGGCGCACGCTGGAGGTATGGCATACGAGCAATCGCCGCACGGGTCGCGGCTCGCCGACGAGACACGGATGCACCGTCCGGCGAGAAAGCCCCCTCGGCGGCATCTACGAGTGCACCTCGGGCCAATCCGACCGGTACACGAGTACGGAAGTGGCCGGGAGGACGTTCCCGCCGCCGCCGGAGAGCTGCTCTGGAGTCGGCTGGAACCTGAAGGAGGCCACCCATCCTCCAGCGACGCGTGCCCTGCGACTCCGGCGCCCCTTCCACGCGTTCCCGAGCTGCGAGGGGCACGAGACATGCGCGCGGCCTGGGCGGCGGTGATCCGGCCGTCGAAGCAGTCCGTGCGGGCCTCCTCGTTCAGTACGCCCTGACCCTGGCCCTGGGCATCTCGGTCAGGTGGCTGATGAACCGATCGGCGGCGTGTATAGGCTCTGCGCTGTGTCAACCACGCCAGAGCCACACCACAACGGCCCCCCGTCCGAGCCCTCGATAGCCCGCCAGTACGCCCGAGCCGAGACCTGGGTGATCGAGGTGCGCGGTGACCTGGACCTCGACACGCTCCCCCCGCTGCGCAAAGCCCTTCAGGCCGCGGCCGCCACCCACCCCGTGAGCGTGCTCGACCTGGCCGGCGTGACCTTCGCCGACTCCAGTGCACTGAACCTGTTGCTGCTCTCCTCCCAGGCAACCGACCTGCGCCTCGCAGCCCCCGCTCAAGCCCTGTCGCGGCTGTTCCGTATCACCGGAGCCGATCAGGTCCTGCACATTTATCCCAGCGTCGAAGACGCCACCAGCAGCTGAACTTCGGGGCGCCGCGGTCGCCGGCAGCCCGGGGCCCTACCCTCGGTAGGTGTATGCGCCTGCAACCGGGACAGTCGAGGCGCGAAGGACGACAGACGGGTGCGCCCGGAGGCCGGGGACAGGGTGGGATCGATGGAGGCCGGTATGCGGGAGAGTGCGGACGCCTGCGAACCCCATCCACGCGCCGGGGGCATCTTCGACGGCCAGAGCGGCACCATCGCAGCAGCCCGTGGCATCGTCACGGCCTTCCTCACCACCCTCAGCACCCACCACGGCCTGACCATCGCCACCGACATCCCCGACATCGCGCGACTGGTCGTCAGCGAACTGGTCACCAACGCCTGCAAATACGCGCCCGGCCCCTGCACCGTCGATGTCGAAACCGACGGCGTGTGGCTGCAGCTCTCCGTCTGGGACAGCGCCCCGACCATGCCGCACGCCGCGAAACCCGAGCCCGGCCGCATTGGGCAACACGGCCTGGAAGTCGTCCTCGCCCTCACCGACAGCCTCGACATCCACCCCCAGGCCATCGGCAAACGCGTCACCGCCCGCCTCCCCCTCAACCACTGACCCGGCCCGCGCCGACAGCACACGACACGGCCACCCCCGCCGCCGGCCACCGCGTTCGTCCACCGGGCATAGGCGCCGGCGTCGGGCGGGATCGGGGGCTCCCTTCGCCCCGCCCGACGACCGCCCTGCCCCCCATATCGCCTCACTCTGTCCCTCGCTGACGACACCGGTGAGCCGCTGGGTGCGGCCAGTGCGTGCGGCCGGGTCGGACTACGGTGAGCGCCATGGCGAAAGAGACCGATCGTGCCGCCTTGGCCGCCGCGGTGTGCATCGCGCTGACGAACAGTTCTCCGGGCTCACATGCCAGGCTGGTCGGATCGCTGGCATCGGGCACAGCGGACTTCTTCAGCGACATCGATATCGCGTGGGTCGTGCCGGACGCACAGTTCACCGACTGTCTGACCCGCGTGATGCACACGCTGGGAGAGGTCCGGCCGGTCGCCGGTCTGCGCAGCGACCCGGATTTCCACCACTCCGACCGCCGCCGTCTGTTGTTCGTCCGCTTCGCGGGAGTCCCTCTGTTCTGGCGACTTGATCTGGATGTCCGCACCGCATCGATAACCGATCACCGCCACTACGACGCCGAGAACCCGGCGGCGCGCGCCCGCGAGGACGAGTGGTCACGCCCGGCCAGCGCTCTGGCCAACGCCATCGGCGCCGTCAAAGCACTGAACCGGAAGAAGGACGACGAAGCCCGCGGCCTGCTGAACCGAGGATTCGCACGGATCCACGCGGACGACCGGGCCACCGGCGACTGGACCAACGACGTGACCCGTCTCGTACACGCCGCCGTGCTGCGCGACTCCTCCCTGACAGACCTCGCCACACAGGTCACCGCACTCACCTTCCAGTACGTGGGCTACGAGAGCACACGGACAGGACCACGTCGACCCGAGCGATGAGCTGTCAACAGCGTGAACGCTTTCCCACGGGAGGGTCAATCACCTAACTGCTGCCAATCTGCTCGATCACCAGCCCCGAATGGTCATCACCAGCGCCCGCGACGGAGTGGGCGCGCGGAGAGCGGAGATGGGGCGTGATGGACGTAGATCGCATCGACACCCGGCTGCTGGAAGAGCTGACGGAGCAGTCTCAGGACCTGAACAGTGATGCGGTGAGGATCACGAACGAGGCGTTGGGCGAGTTCACCGAGGTGGCGGATGCGCAGCGGCAGCGTTGGTGGCGGCGCAGCGGCGCTGTCGCGGGTGTTGCAGGGGCTGCGGCGCTGTGGTCCTCGGCCCGGGCGGCCGCCTCGACGTCGAATGACGACGTCATGGCCCTGCAGACGGCTGCGTCGATCGAGAATCTCGCGATCAGCGTGTATCAGACCGCCGCGGGCTTGCCGTTCATCAAGAGCGGCAACAAGACGGTCATTGCCTTCATTGCCAAGACGACCACCCAGCACCAGGCGCATGCAAAGGCGTTCAACGCCGCGGCGACGCAGGCCGGCGGCCAGGCCCAGAGCGGGCCCGACCCGAAGTACGCCGCTGTCGTCAAAAAGGCGTTGCCGACCATCAAGTCGCCGGCGGACGTCGTCAAGCTCGCCATCACGCTCGAGGATGTCGCCGCTCAGACGTATGTCAAGAACGTCGGCCAGGTCAGCAGCGCGGAACTGCGCAAGCTCTTCGCCTCCGTGGCGCCGGTCGAGGCCCAGCATCGTGCGACGCTCCTCGCCGTCCAGGCGCTGCTTGCCGGGAACATGGCCAACCTCGTGGCGATCCCCACCGACGTCGCGAAGCTGCCGGCGGCCGCGGGCAGCGTCGGCTTCCCTGACTCCTTCTACCCGACCAAGAGCGCGTCGCCGATCTCCGAGGGAGCCGTGAAGTGACCACCGCCGACGACGACTGGGAACTCCAGATCAGCGAGGAACAGCTCGCCCGGATGACCCGTGACATGGAAACAGCCCACCGCGAGACCCTGCCCGCCATGCGGGAGGGGGCTGTGGATCTCGCCGAGGAGATCCGCACCGGGGCGGCGGAGAAGGGCCAACCGCGCAGCAACGGTCGCCGTAGCTTCCTGCTCGGAGCAGGCGGAGCCGCCGCTGCCCTCGCCCTCGCGGCCTGCTCCTCCTCCAACGGCACAGTCAGCGCCTCCACTTCCTCCTCCGCCGGGGCAGGCAGCACGCCTTCGTCCAGCGCTGCCGGTACCTACACCGGAGACCTGAAAGTCGTCGCACTCGCGGTTGCGCTCGAAAACCAGGCCGTGGGTGCCTACAAGGCGGCACTCGCCGCAGCCAAGGCAGGAAAGCTCGGCACAGTGCCTCCGGCCGTCGCGACCTTCGTGACGACCGCGATGGCCCAGCACGCCGACCATGCCAAAGCTTGGAACGCGGTCCTCACCGGGGCCGGCAAGCCCGCCATCACCAACGTGCCGCTCTCGAACCAGCCCGCCACCCTGCAAGCCCTGGGCAAGGCCACCAGTGTCGGCGCAGTTGCCAAACTCGCATTGACACTGGAGGACCAGGCCGCGCAGACCTATCTCTTCGCGACGTTCAACGTGAAGAGCGCAGTCGGCATCCAGACAGCGGCGACCATCGCCCCGGTCGAGGCCATGCACGCGGCGATCCTCAACTACGTCCTGGGCCAATACCCCGTGCCCGACGACTTCCTTCCGACCGACAAGGCCGCCAGCCCGGCCCTGCTGACCGTCTGAACTCCGACCGCGCGGTGGCCCGCCGACCACTCCCCCGCCGCGAGCGGCAGGCCACCGCGCGGCCCCGCAAGGTACCACCAACGGCCCCACCAGGGAGACGATGGACATGCCCACACTCATGCGTCCGCCACGTTGGGCAACTCTTGCGCTCGCCGCCTCGCTCCTCATCCTGGCAGGCTGCTCCGACGGCGGTGACACGGCAACCAGATCTCCCGCGACGCCGGCCACCGCGGCGCATGGCTCCGGCGGGGCCTCCTCGCACATCGCCATCAAGGACTTCATGTTCAGTCCTGTGTCCCTGACCGTGCGGCCGGGTGCCCGTGTGACGGTCGCCAATCAGGATCAGACACCCCACACCGTGACCTTCACCGATAGGGGCACATCGGATACCGGACGTATCTCCGGGGGCAAATCCGCTGGCTTCACTGCCCCAAAGAAGAGAGGTAGTTACTCCTACATCTGCGATATTCACCAGTACATGAAGGGAACCCTCGTGGTCCGCTGAGCACGAAGGTCCCCAACTCCGCCGACGACGAGACCTGGAAACAAGGCAGGACCATGCCCCGAACGGAGACGGCAGAGCACCCTTGTACCGGCCCCGAGATTCTGCGTTCTCATCGGCATCGATCCCACCAGCACCCGGCTGCGACGGTGAGGGAGCCACCCCACGCCGTCGTCGCCCCTGATGGCCAAGTCGTCGGATCAGTACAGGATCGAGAGCAGAGGAGACCGGCGGCCGTCCGAAACGGCAAAGCGCCGAGGGCGGCCTACACCCTGCGATCGCGACAGAGCTGCCTTCGACGGCCCAGGTCATGGCCCGGTCGCGTTGCTGCTGGGACGGAGCTTTGGACGTCAGGCGGGGACCTTGAGAATACTGAGGGGATCGCTGGTGGGTTGGGGCGAGCCGCCGGTCGGCTCGACGGTGATGCCGACGGCCGTGGCACCTTTGAGCTGACCTTGCAAAACCTGCGCCTGGTGACCGGCTCCGGGCAGCAGTCCGGCGGGGCGAAATTGTCCCGCTTTGGAGTACCAGAGTTCGTAGACCTGGTGGCCGGTCAACTGGGGAAGGTTCGAGGCAATGAACGCGGCCTGACCGTGGGTGCGGGAGGCGACGACGCTCGCGTGCGCCCCGTCTGCGAGTTTTGCCGTGCTGATCGTCGCATCCGGGGCCGCCAGGACACCGGTGAGGGCGTCGGTCTTCGCATGTGCCTCGGCGACCTGGCCCTGCGCGTCCTCAGCGAGTGTGTGCTGCCAACTCGCGACGCCGCCCAGAGCAACCGCTGCGGCCACAGACGGCGCCAGAGCGAGCTTGAACACCCGTTGGCGGAAGCGATGACGGCGCATCACAGAGGCGGCCGATCGATCCCGTCGTTCCTCGGACACCACGTGATCCTGACGTACCTCGGTAATCTGCTGAAGTACTCGGCTGCGCAGCTCCGGGGGCGGGGTCTGTGATTCGACAGCTGTACCGAGCTGTACGGCTCTCCCGGTAAGGTCCTCGACCTCACGACGGCACTGCGGACAGCTCGCCAGGTGGTTTTCGAAAGCGGCTTCTTCCTCGGGCGGCAGAGCATGCAGCACGTAGGCACCGACGTCGAGGTGAGGGTCGACTTCGTTCATGTCCGGGCCTCCAGACAATCACGCAGATGGCGCAGTCCTTGCCGCAATCGCGATTTGATCGTGCCCGTAGGCGCTGCCAGGGAATGAGCGACCTCGGCATAGGTCAGGCCCTCGTAGTAGGCCAGCATCAGTGGCACGCGCAGCTGCTCTGTCAGCTCGGCCACACAACGAAAGACCAGACGGTGCTCCTCTCGCACCTCCACCTCTTCGCCGACGGTGTCGAAAGGCCGCTCCTGCTCGCAGGCCACACTGCGCAGCTCCCGGGCCCTTGCCGCGACGGCGGTGCGTACGCGGTCCACGGCGCGGCGATGCGCCAGGGTGAGCACCAGGCTTCGCGCTGCACCCCTCTCCGGATCAAATCTGTCCGCGGTACGCCAGACCTCCACCATCACTTCCTGGGTCACCTCCTCCGCTTGAGCCCGGTCCCGCAGCACCCGGAAAACCAAGCTCATCACCGGACCGGCGAAAGCGTCGTAAACACCCGCGAATGCCTCTGCGTCCCCGTTACCCACCCGGGTGAGCAGTGCGTTAACCCGGGCATCTTCTGGATCCCGTCGGCATGCATACGAGTCGCGGCCCGACTCCGCGTCGCTTCCACGATCCATCGCCACTCCTCAGTGCTCTGTTCGAGACTGGTGCCTCTCGGGGAGCAGCGCACGTGCTCAAGAGCCGTCTGCCTGACAAAATCACCTTTCTGGGGTTTCCGCAGATCAGGAGGAGTCGGAACGGGTTAAATCTTTAACCTGTTGTTCGTAGCTGGAGTCCCTGAAGATGAAGATCGTCCCGGCTGCAGTACCTGTCCGCTCCTGGCCTGTGCTGGAGCGGCTCTCTTTCGGTCCAGCACGGCAGGCACCTGCCATGGCGCCGGCACGGTGCAGAACAACCACCAGTTCCTTGGAGAATTGCACACAGCGCCTGGGCGCGGTCAGGACGCCGATCGATCACTGACCACGCACAGTCACGCACAGTGCTGACCGAACCGTCGTCGAGAACGAAACATCCCCTCCCGGTAAGGCTATGAGCTGGCACATGCTCGTAGCGGGCCAGAACGCCGGGCCTGCTGCACGGAAACCTCGGTAGCTTGCGCGGACGACGACGGCCGCTGGAACCGGTTTCGCTGAGAGTTCGCGCACACGGCATCCGTCCTCCTCGTGGCTCCGAACCATCTGTAGAGGCGGCCGCCGAACGGTCGCCGCACTCCGACGTGTATGAGGGGGATCCTCATGAACCCATGGCCGTTCCGCGCTACGTACTACTCGGCTTCGTCGTGATGCCGAGAAATACGGCCGTCGGAACTTGGATCAACCAACGTCACCGACATGCGTCCCCTCGGAATTCATAGTGAAGAGCAGCCGATGATGATGGAGCAGATCACCCCGCCCCAAGCCTCCGTGTCCGAAGCGTTCGGCGATCCGGCCGACGTGGGTCTCTTCGCGGAGGAAGAGGCAGTCGTTCGTGGTGCCGTGGATGCCAGGAGGCGGGAGTTCGCCACCGTTCGGTGGTGTGCTCGCAGAGCCCTCGCTGACCTTGGTGAGGATGCTGTCCCCGTGCTGCCGTGTGCGGATGGTGCGCCCGAGTGGCCGGGAACGCTCCTCGGCAGCCTTACGCACTGCAGCGGCTACCGAGCCGCGGTAGTGGGAAGGGCCACGGATTTCCTCATGCTCGGCATCGACGCGGAACCACATGCCCCGCTGCCAGAGGACACTCTCCCCCTCATCGCGCGGCCTGCTGAGCGCCGCCGTCTGCGTGCCCTTGCGGCAGTGGACTCTGCGGTCCATTGGGACCGTCTGCTGTTCTGCATGAAGGAGGCCGTCTTCAAGGCGTGGTGCCCGTTCAGCGGCCAGGAGCTCGACTTCGGCGACGCCGATTTCACGATCGACTCTCAGACTGGAACTTTCGCGGCCCGGGTCCTCTCCCCGCCCTACCTTACCGAGGGCCCCCGACGTGACAGCCTTTGCGGCCGATGGATGGTTTGTGACGGCTTGGCGCTTACTCTGATCGCCGTACCGGTCACCCAAGAGGCGGAACAGAAGGGGCGGATCAGCGCCGCACGGGAGCCGCACATTGCAAGAGGCGCAGCGTGATCATCCATCTGGCGACCGACGACGTCGGCCGGCTGACGAGGACCAACAGCTACGTCAGGGCACACGACCGATGACGCCGGATGACACCCGAGGACTGACCAGTCTCCGCATCACGAAATCGCCGGTGGCCCTCGAGCATCGGCTTCCGCCGCGCTGGATGACCGCACGGATGACCGGTTCTTTCCCGGTTCGCATGTGCAGCCATGAACGCTGAGCCAACCGCTTTCCCATCGGCTCAGCCGAGCGCGGTCGCGTCAAAGGCGACGTGGACGGTCTTGCCACCGATGGCAGGAACCACAGTCAGGTTTCCGCCGAGTTTCGCGATCAGGATCATGCCGTAACCGCCCCATTCCCCTGGATGGCTGCTCGGCTCGGGAAGGCTCTCGCTCTGGTCTTTCACCGCGATGTCAAGGCGTCCGCACCGGTCGATAAGGGTCAGGACGCAGGGGCCACGGCTATGCCGCACCGCATTGGTCACCAGTTCCGAGACGATCATTTCCGCGTCAGCGATCCGAGCGGAATCTGTTTCGCGGGCAACCAGCCACCGACTCACGATGTGCCGGGCGACGGCCGGACTGTGCAAGCCGTACGGCAGGGCGACATGGCGGTCGCAAGTGGATTCGGTCGAGGTGGTCGGCATGACGACCTCCTGAGGAGATGGTACGTACGCGCTGTCTGTGAGGGATTCGTTGCCGAGATGACGGTGGATGAAGAGCCGTCACCACCGACCGGGCCTCTGGACGCAGGCGAGTCAGCGCTATCGCAAGGCAGATGAGGCCGGCGCAGAGGCGTGTGAAGCTACTGGCCGGAGGAACTCGCCACTACTCGCCGGACAGGGCGGCATACCAGCCGACTCTGCATCCTCTGTTCCGTGTTCGCTACCACAGACGGTGTGTGGATGAAATCTGCGCCAGCACTTCTTGCAGGGTCAGCTCGCGAAAGCCTCGTCCGCCCATGACGCCGAAACCACGGTGCTGGCACGTAGCTCGGGTTGCGAAGCTGGGGAAGATCGATCGTCGACACCAGGCGCGGGCTCGCTCTCCGAATACGCTGCAACGCTGGCATCTCGCCTTACCGACTGGCATCCACACCGTGATCACCGCGCTGCGGAACTCGCACATCGACGTCCCCCGGTGAAACACAGGCATGATCAAATAAATCTGGAATTCATCTCATACCGCGCCCGCCTGGCGACGAATACCTGGCAAGAGAGCAGGACATCGGCGAGAGTGCAGGGAGAGTCCTCATGACGGCGCAGCGGTTCGAGACCGGCCCGCCGGCCATCACTCGGCAGACGCCACGCGCGGATCCCAGCGGTGCCGGTACGGACGACAGGCTCGCCCGGCTGCTCGCAGACGTGGCCCACCTGGATCAGGTGCCTCTCGACAGTCACTTCTTCAACGACCTGGGGGCCGATTCCCTGGTCATGGCACACTTCTGCGCCCGGGTGAGGAAGCGCCCGGATCTGCCGTCCATTTCCATGCGCGACATATACCGCCATCCGACCATCAACGGTCTGACAGAGGCACTCACGCCTCCAGCGCCGGCAGTCTCCGCTCAGGAGGATCGAGCCGCGACTCCCGTCGAGGACGATCACCGCGAGGATCACCGGCACGCTCCGACAGGACGGCCGCACTACATCCTCTGCGCCGTGCTGCAGCTGCTGAGTTTCCTCGGCTACGCATCCTTCCTCGCCTTCGTGACCACACGGGGCTACGACTGGGTCTCCGCGGGTACGGGACTCTTCGACCCCTACGTACGGTCCGTCGAGTTCGGTGCGTCGCTGCTCCTTGTTCTGTGTGCTCTGCCCGTGATCGCCAAGTGGTTGTTGGTCGGCAAATGGAAAACACAGCGTTTTCGCGTCTGGAGCCTCGCCTACGTCCGTTTCTGGCTCGTCAAAACACTCATCCGGTCCAGCCCGATGGTCCTGTTCGCCGGATCACCCCTCTACCCGCTCTATCTCAGGGCGTTGGGTGCACGCATCGGGCGGGGCGTGACTCTCCTGTCTCGCAGCGTGCCTGTGTGCACGGACCTGCTGACGATCGGCGACAAGAGTATCGTCCGCAAGGACTCGCTGGTCAGCTGTTACCGTGCCCGTGACGGTGCCATCGAGACGGGCCCGGTCACCCTGGGCTCGAACGCGGTCGTCAGCGAAGCGACCGTGCTGGACATCGGGTCGTCCCTGGGCGACGACTCCCAGCTCGGTCACGCCTCCTCCCTCCACACCGGCCAGAGGGTCCCGGACGGCGAGCACTGGCACGGTTCTCCCGCCCAACCCGCGGATGCCGACTTCCAGAACGTGGAACCCGCCCGGTGCGGCACCGGACGGCGCGCGGTCAACGGCGTTGTCCTGCTGCTCATGTCGGTGCTCGTGTACGTGCCGCTGGCCGTCGGCTTTCTGGACGCCGTGCTTTCCCGGGTCCTGGAGGGCTCCGCACTGCTGCAGCAGGCACAGGCCGCCCTCACCGGATGGATGCCTTACGTCGACGCACTGGTGATCACGGCCGTGACCTTCTCCGGTGCCGTACTCGCCGGCCTGGCAGCCGTGGCCACCGTCCCACGACTGCTCAGCAAGTTCCTCACCCCGGGCCGCACGTATCCGCTCTTCGGATTCCACCACGGTCTCCACCGGGCCATCGTCCTGCTCGGCAACCGAATCTCCCTCACCCGCCTGTTCGGCGACAGCTCCGGCATCGTGCACTACCTGCGCTGGCTCGGTTACGACCTCTCCCGAGTGGAGCAGACGGGTTCGAACTTCGGAACCCGGGTCAAGCAGGAGAGCCCCTTCGTGAGCGCGGTCGGTACCGGCACCATGGTGGCCGACGGCCTGTCCCTCCTCAACGCCGACTACTCCAGCACTTCCTTCCGCCTGTCGCGGACATCGATCGGGGCGCACAACTTCCTCGGCAACCGAATTGCCTACCCTTCGCGAGGCAGGACCGGCGACAACTGCCTCCTGGCGACCAAGGTGATGGTCCCCGTCGACGGGCCGCTCCGCCAGGACGTGGGCCTGCTCGGGTCGCCGAGCTTCGAGATCCCGCGGACAGTACTGCGGGACAGCACTTTCGACGAGCTCAAAGAAGGGGAGAACCTGCGAGTTCGTCTCGGAGCGAAGAACCGTCACAACGTGCTTACCATGTTGTGGTATCTGTTCACGGGATGGCTGTTCTTCTTCTGCGTCACCGTCCTCTTCGGCTTTGCGGCGAGCCTGTACCCGCAGTGGGGAACTGGCGCCATCATCGCGGCGAACGTCGTCGTCCTGCCGTTCACACTCCTCTACTTCGTCCTGGTCGAGCGGGTCGTGACGATGCTGCATCCTCTGCGGCCTCTGTTCTGCTCGATCTACGACCGCCGATTCTGGCGCCGTGAGCGGTACTGGAAAGTCCCGTCCGAGACCTATCTGCAGGCGCTCAACGGCACACCGTTCAAGAACGTCGTGTTGCGGCTGCTCGGTTCTCGCATCGGTGCACGCGTCTTCGACGACGGCTGCAGCTTCACCGAACGCCCGATGGTTACCGTCGGGGACGACTGCACACTCAACGCGGGAAGTATCGTGCAGTGCCACTCCCAGGAGGACGGCACGTTCAAGTCGGACCGCAGCGCGATCGGCTCCGACTGCACCCTCGGCGTGGGCGCACTCGTCCACTACGGCGTGACGATCGGTGACGGAGCAGCACTGGCGGCGGACTCCTTCCTGATGAAGGGCGAAACCGTCCCCGAGCACGCCCGCTGGACAGGCAATCCCGCACACCCCGAACTCGACTGCACGGGAGGCGACCTGTGATGGCGCCCATCGCAAGCAGCGGACACAGCCCAGGACAAAGCGCCTCGTCCCATGACGGCTTCACTGCCGTACCGCGATGGTGCCATTCCCCCGTGCGCGGCACAGCGGAGCACATCATCTCCCTCCCCGACGGTGTCACCGCGGCCCTGCGCCGACGGGCCGGTGAACTCGGCGTACCACTCACGGCCGTCTTCCTGGCCGCGCACGTGAAGGTGCTGGCCCTGCTCTCCGGAGATCCCCTCGTCCGCAGCGGAATCATGCCTCCGGGCCGCGACGGAACACTGTCCTTGGAGCTCACGGTCCATCCCGGAACCTGGCATGAACTGGTACTGGCCGTGCAGCAGGCCGGGCTGACCGCCCTACCTACCTACGCCCCATCCGGCTCCACCCCCGACGTGGTGTTCGACGCATCCGGGCGCGAACCCGACCTCCCCGCCGAGGACTCCGTTCTCAGGATCTCGGCAGAAGGTCAAGACGGACGTTACGTCCTGCGGTTGCGTTACCGGACCGACGCACTGGACGCGGATTGCGCCGCCCGGATCGGCGGCTACCACCTCACGGCACTCGAACAGATTGCCTTCGCCGTGGACACTCCGCATGATCAGAGCACCTTGCTGTCCCCTGAGGAACTCCACTTCCAGCTCCACAAGCTCGCCGGACCGGACCGTGCGCTGCCGGACTCTCGCTTCCACGAACTCTTCGAAGAGCAAGCCCGCCGGCACCCGGACGCGATCGCCATCGTGTATGGAGGCCGGTCGTGGACGTACCAGGACCTCGACCGACGAGCCAACCGGCTCGCACATGCCCTGCTCGACGAGGGCCTGTGTCCCGAGGATGCCGTCGCCGTGGTGACCGAGCGGGACCTGAGCTGGACAGCCGCCGTCCTCGCCGTACTCAAGGCAGGCGGCGCCTACCTGCCCATCGACCCCCAGTGCCCGCCCGAACGCCTGGCCACCATGCTCACCCGCGCCGGCTGTGCGCACGTCCTCACCGAGCCGCAATCCTCGACGAACCTGAAGGGGGCTCTTGCGGCTCTCCCCCGTGTCCGGCAGCTGCTCGTGCCGGACCTCACCGAGCACCCCGGCAACGACACATCACCCAGCATCGAGACCCGAGCCGGCCAACTCGCCTACGTCTTCTTCACGTCCGGATCCACCGGCGAGCCCAAGGGCGCCATGTGTGAGCACGCGGGCCTGCTGAACCACCTCTTCGCGAAGATCGACGATCTGGGCATCGACGCGTACTCGGTCGTGGCGCAGACCGCGTCGCAGTGCTTCGACATCTCACTGTGGCAACTGCTCGCCCCGCTGATGACCGGCGGACGGACTGTGCTCGTCGAGCAGGAGGCGGTCCTCGATGCGGACCGGTTCCTGGACACGATCGTCGAGGGCCGCGTCACCGTCCTCCAGGTCGTGCCCTCGTACCTCGACGTCATCCTGACCACCCTCGAACACAGCTTTCGCGCCCTGCCCGACCTGCTGTGCGTCTCGGTCACCGGCGAGGCACTCAGGAACGAACTCGTGCAGCGCTGGTTCACGACCGGGCCCGGTATCCGCCTCGTCAACGCCTACGGACTGACGGAGACATCGGACGACACCAACCACGAGGTGATGGACCATCCGCCCCGCAGCGGCCGAGTCCCACTCGGTCGTCCCGTGAACAACGTCAGCGTCTACGTAGTCGATGATCACCTCGTGCCGGTCCCGCTCGGTGCCCCCGGCGCCCTCGTCTTCTCCGGGATCTGCGTCGGCCGCGGATATGTCAACGACACCGAACGTACCCGACTCGCCTACCGGCCAGATCCCTACCGTCCGGAACAACGCCTCTTCCTCAGCGGTGACTTCGGGCGGTGGCTCCCCGACGGAAAGCTGGAATTTCTCGGCCGCCGGGACACACAGGTGAAAATACGCGGGTTCCGCGTCGAGATCGGCGAAATCGAGAACACGTTGCTGCGGGTCCCAGACGTCCGCGACGGCGCCGTCGTGGTGAACGGACCGGAGAGCCGCCGCCGGCTGACCGCATTCTGCACGAGCGGGAGCACGCTCACCGACAAGCACCTGCGCCGCCGACTCGGAGACCTGCTGCCCGCCTACATGATCCCGTCGACCTTCCACCAGTTGCACACCCTGCCGCTGACCTCCAACGGCAAGACCGACAGGAGCGCTCTGGCCACGCTCGCCGACAAACTGAGCACGGCCGACGACGCGCCCACGCACCACCGGACACCGACAGAGCATCGGCTCGCGGCAGCTTGGGCATCCGTACTCGACACGGCACCCGAGGAGATCGGCCCCGGCGACAACTTCTTCGACCTGGGGGGCACTTCTCTGTCGGCCGTGCGACTGGCCGTCCTTCTGGACAGGGCGATCTGCCTCCGCGACCTGGCCGGCCATCCGACGCTGGCCGGCCTGGCCCGGTTGATGGACACCCGCACCGGCACAGCATCCGACGTCCTGCGGCCTCTGCTCGTCCCGAACGGACCTACGCAGGCAGCCGTGATCTGCTTCAACGACACCGACGGGACCCAGACAGATTTCCGGCCCCTGGCCGAAGCCCTGCGACGCTGCCGCAGCCGAAACGCCGACAAGGTGTCCGTACACGTCGCCCGGCAACCGGACGCCGCGCGCGTCGCCAGGGAGATCGCCCGGATCCACGCACCCTGGATTCTTCTCTGGGGCTACGGCTCCGGCAAGGGAACCGCCGAGGAGACGGCAACCGCCATGCAACAACAACAGACATACCCCAGCAGCTCACTCCTGTTCGCACACTCTTGCGAAGAGGCCGCCGAGACCGCACTCCGCGCAGTCACCCCACCGGCTGAATGAAGAAGCCCAACCCGAACAACCGCATCTCGAGGAGAGCGCCATGCTGTCCCAACTGTTCCGCAAGCACACCGATCCCCCTACAGCACCACCTGCAGCCGAAGCGCCCGCCGTCTCGGCCGTCGCCCCCCGCCCTTCCGACGAACTTCCGGTCATGGAGGCATCCGAGAGCGCCGACCCGGCAGCCTGGACGGGAGAGCGGGGCGAGACGCTGCACGACCTCGTCACCGCCCACGGCGCGGTCAGGATCCACGGCCTCGGCCTGCACAACGTCACCGACGTCCAAGCGGTCCTCCATCGGCTGACGGACCACCCCGTAACCGAACGAGAGGCATTCGCCGCCCGCGACCGCTACATGCAAGGCGTCTACTCCTCCTCGGCCTGGCCCGCCAACCAACCGATGTGCATGCACCATGAGCTGAGCTACACCACGCAGTGCCCGAGCCTGCTGCTCTTCGCCTGCCTCAGCCCGCCCACCGTCGGCGGCGCCACCGCCACTGCCGACGCGACCGCCGTGCTACGAGCACTGCCCACCGACCTTGTCGACCGCTTCCAGCAGGAAGGATGGCTGCTCACCCGCACCTACAACAACGAGATCGGCGCCACGCTGAGCGATTCGTTCGGCACCGACGACCACGACGCCGTCGAGGCGTACTGCCGCGCCAACGCCGTCGACTGGTCCTGGCAACCAGACGGGTCACTGCGCACCCGGCAGCACCGGAGTGCCGTGGTGCGCCACCCGGTCTCCGGCCGGCCCTGCTGGTTCAACCAGATCGCGTTCCTCAACGAGTGGACCATGGCCCCGGACGTCCGGGAGTTCCTGGTCGAGGAGTACGGTCCCGACGACCTCCCCTTCAACACCCGCTACGGCAACGGCGATCCCGTGCCGCCGGACGTCGTCGAACAGATCAACAACACTTACCGGGAGCACACCGTAAGCGCACCCTGGCAGGCCGGGGACCTGATGATCGTAGACAACATCCGCACCGCACACAGCCGGGAGGCGTACGAGGGACCCCGCAACGTCGTGGTCGCCATGGCGGACGCCGTGCTTCCCGACCGCCTCGCGCCGCCGATCAGGAGGGCAGCCGCATGACCACCGCACGTACCGACGCGGGGGCAGGCATGGACACTCAGCTCGTGCCGTCCTTCGCCGTCATCCCGGGACACCAGGTCAAGGAAGTCCTGGACGGCCGTGAGAAGTCCGTGGTGGACGTGGTCGAGGAGACATACAGCAGGCATGCGGCCGGCCGCTCCGTCAACCCGCCGTCTACCTTCCTGCGGTTCCCCGACCGGGCGACGTCACGGATCATCGCGCTCCCCGCCTCGCTCGGCGCGCACGGCGACGAGAGCGGAGTGGACGGCCTCAAGTGGATCTCCAGCTTTCCGAGCAACGTGACTTCGGGCATCCCGAGGGCATCCGCCGTGCTCATCCTCAACGACCAGGCCACCGGCTACCCCTTCGCGTGCATGGAGAGTTCGATCATCAGCGCCGTAAGGACAGCCGCATCGGCCGCCGCGGCCGCCGACCGGCTCACCCGGAGCCGAACGCGGCCCGCACGGCTCGGATTCGTCGGCGCCGGACTGATCGCCCGCTACATCCACACCTACCTGGAGGGCACCGGCTGGTCCTTCGACAGCATCGGCGTGCACGACGTGTCCGCCGACAGCGCCGCCGGCTTCCGCACCTATCTGGAGCAGGCCGGGGACGTCGGACGCGTCACCGTGCACCGAACTGCCGAAGACCTGATCCGCGGCAGCGACCTGATCGTCTTCGCCACCGTCGCAGATCGGCCCCACATCAGCGACACGTCGTGGTTCCGGCACAACCCTGTCGTCCTGCATGTGTCACTCCGCGATCTCGCCCCGGAAGTGCTGCTCGCCTCCACCAACATCGTCGACGACGTCGAGCACTGCCTCAGGGCCTCCACCTCACCCCACCTCACCGAGAGCCTGACCGGCAACCGCGACTTCCTCCTCGGCACCCTCGACGACGTGACAGCCGGCCGGGTGACAGTGCCCCCCGACCGGCCCGCGGTGTTCTCACCGTTCGGACTGGGCGTCCTGGACCTCGCCGTCGGCAAATACGTCTACGACGAGGTGTCCCGCTCCGGTGAGCTCCGCACCATCGACAACTTCTTCCACGAACTGCGCCGCTACGGTTGAGGGCTGCGACCCTCCCCCACCCCGGCGAGGTCAGGAGACTCCCGTGCCAGTCATCACCACCCCTCAGTCCTTCAACGAGGAGGACCTGTACGTCGACCTCGCACCGATGTCGGGCCACCGGCTCCTCCTGAAATGCGAGGGCTTCAACTTCGCCGGCTCGATCAAGCTCAAAGCCGCGACCGAGATGGTCGAGTCGGCCGAACGGACCGGGACCCTGACACCGGACTCCATCCTTGTGGAATCCTCCTCGGGCAACCTCGGTGTGGCCCTGAGCATGATCGCCGCAAGCAAGGGCTACCGCTTCGTCTGCGTGACGGACTCCCGCTGCAACCTGGCCACCCGTCTGATGATGGAGGCTCTGGGCAGCGAGGTCCACGTCATCTCCGACCACCGCGATGCCAGCAGCCCGCTGGCCGCACGACTGGAGTACGTGCGCCGTCTGAGCGCAAGGAATGATCGCTACGTGTGGCTCAGCCAGTACACCAACGCCGACAACTGGAAGGCACACTACCGACGAACGGCGCCCGCGATTGCCCGCGCCTTCCCGCGGCTCGACGTCCTCTTCGTCGGCGCGGGCACCACAGGTACACTCATGGGCTGCGCCCGATGGTTCCGGGACTGGCACCGGCCGGTACGCATCGTCGCGGTGGACAGTATCGGCTCGGCAATCTTCGGCGACCCACCGGGGCGCAGAATGATCCCCGGTCTGGGCATGAGCATGCGGCCCCCGCTGCTCGACGACGCCTACGTGGACGAGGTGGTGCGTGTCCACGAGATCGACACCATCCGCATGTGCCACGAGCTTGCCAAGTGCGGGTTCCTGTTCGGCGGCTCCACCGGGACCGTGGTCAGCGGCGCCGTCGACTGGCTCGGCCAGCACACCACACAAGACCTCACCACGGTAGCCATCGCCCCAGACCTCGGCGAGCGCTATCTCGACACGATCTATCACAACAACTGGGTGGAGGACATCTACGGTGACAGCGCGCTCGTTTCGCAACCGCACATCGGGAATTGAACGCCACCGAATGGCCGGTCAATCAGCGGAGTCCGCCGCACAGTCCAGCATGTCGGGATCTCCTTGACGCGCCCTTATTTGCCAGCCCGCGTTCGGGGGCACCGGCCCGCTGAACGCGCCCCCCCTGCTGGCTGCCGCAGCCGGTGCGCACCCGCAGGAAGCGAACCAGGTGACGGTGGCACCCGGTCCACCACCCCGCCCCGCGTCGACAGCGCTGCCGTGGGGAACTCGACGGCGAGCAGGGGCTACACGGCACGAACTCCAGGGGCTGGTGGGACCCCCACGCATGCCCGCCGTCTGACCGGAGTGAAGTAGTCCTCCTGGTGACCTCTCGGGCGGGGGCGCCACACCTGTGGCGCCCCCGCCTCCGGGCACTGCGCGCGCTCCGTACGCGTTGGGACATGCATGTGCCTGCGGCACAGGGCAGCTCGGAGTGCAGCACCTCAGGCAGGTCCGCTGCCCCGCGAGGGCGGGCCCGGGGAGGGCGCCCGGTCCGGAGGTGGGGGCGGGCTGGGGAGGAGCAGTGCCAGGGAATCCGCGATGTCCGGCGTGAGCGGTCCGGCAGGCTCCAGTCCGAACTGGCGTGTGAGGTCCCCGATGTGCAAGCGGGTGGCGGCCTCCAGCAGCAGGGCATACGAGTCGGTGGCAGCGCGCATGCGCGTGCGGCCCGCGGCAGCCACCGCAACCGCGACAAGTACCGCAGGCCACCACCACACGGCCGGCACGAGATAGAGCAGGGCCCACGCGCTCAGCGTGCTGGCCCGGGTGAGGGCCTCGCGGCTGCTGGTGATCTCGGTACGGCTCTGCTCGGGGAGTGTCAGCCACAGGTAGGGCCAGACCGCGGCCAGGTCGATATGGAGGTCACGCTCGGCGCGCGCTGAGACGGCGTGAACACGGTCACCGCACCAGGTGGGCCGCGCGGGCTTTTCCGTGGCGATCCGGGCCATCCGCTGCCGGGCGGCATACCGGGGTTCGGGATCCGCCCGGCGCCCGCGGGCACGCAGCAGGGCCGCCTGCTCCCGGTGGGCCTGGTAGGCGAGGGCGGCGGCTTCCCATACAGCACCGCGGGATGCCGCCCACACCCAGCTCCGCCTCGCCCGGCCCCTCGCCGAGGACTTCCGTCGCCCGTCGGAACGACCTGTAGAACCCCGCCGCCTCACCCCCGCGCGAGTGCGGCGGGGGTTTCGCAACGTCCGCGCGATCACCATCCACCCCGCGGCCGCGCCAAAACCGTCCCGACCAGGTCCCGGACGGCCTCCCGGCTCGAAAAACAAGCAACGGGCCAGACGCCACAACGTTGGCAAGACCGTCAAACGCGCCGAATCGATCAAGGAACACCAAGCCCAGCGAGGTTAAACGCCAGGCTTAGTCGAGATCACCGGTGATCGCCGGCACCGGGCCGGTGACCGCCTCGCGGGAGGTGACCGTCATGAAAGACATCGTCACGTTTCACTCCTAGGTGGCGATCCGGACAGCGCAACGGCCCCGGTGGGTCCACCACGAGGACGGGCGGCCCATTCGGCTGCACATGGCCGACTCCTTCGTCATCTCCCGGCACGACGACAGCCACGCCTGCAAGCGCGTCGTGACCCCGACTCGGAGCAGGTGCAGGACGCCGACGGCGTCCTCGAACGGAGCACCCACCAGCACCCCACGATCCAGGTGAGGCCCTGGTCGGAGATGAGCGGTGAATCCAGGTCCCGGCCCGTCGCGTGGACGAAGACGGCGGCGGCGCGTTCGTTGAGACTGGCCCAGTCCGGATCGAACGCTCGGCCACGTCGAGTGCCGCCGACGGCTGCCTCACCAGCGTCTCGCTGATCTACGGCGCGGGGACTACGAGGAGGCCACGTGCTGATCCTGTCCGGCAACCACCGCACCGCCGCGGCGGTCGAAGTGGGCCTGCCCGAGATCGACTGCATGCTCATCGACGACCCGCAGCAGATCGAGACGACGCTGTCCGGGGTGAAGAGCGAGGCCGAGGCTTTCCATGATCCCGCGCACAGATGACGACGATGTCGACCGCGCGCCGGCACCGATGGATACGAAAATGTCAGAATCAGCACGCGGGGTCGGGCGCGCTGATTGGATGCTGCATTGCAAGAGTGCGGTGAGGGACGGGACTTGTGGATCCTCGCTCACCACTGATCACGAAGCGGGACGACCGCAAAGGATCTTGTTCAGCATTGCTCGCCAGGTAGGACCAGAGGAGGAAATCCGCTTCATGAAGACCCTGGGTAGATCAATCGCTCTCATTGCTGTGGCTTCGGCAGCAACTGCCGGAGCTCTTGTGTCACCTGCCAGCGCGGCACCTCGGTCGGCTCCGTCAGCCCACCCAGCCGTTTCGGCGGCGGCACCGCTCGCCCCCTACAACGGCGCCTGCGGCGCCGGATACGCCTCGATCGACCATCTGGACCTCAAATGGCTCGGCACCACGTGGCTGACCTTCAACAGCTCCACCGGCAAGAACTGTGTCGTCACCGTTCGTGCCGAACCAGGCATCAAGATCTACATGGGGGCCGCCGTACAGCTGGCCGGCAACTCCGCCTCCACCTCGGCCGACTACGGTAACTACACCAGCTACGCGGGCCCGGTGTACCTCAACGCGGCCGGCAAGTGCATCGACTGGTACGGCCAGATCGACCATGCCATCGAGGAGCAGTACCACTCCCACTGCGGCTGAGACTCCGCCCGGGACGCCCCGTCCCGGCCGCTGCTCGCCCACCGGGCGACCGGGTGCGACACGCCGGGAGCGGACGGCCAGTTGCTCGATCGGACCGGGTCCGGCCGCTCCCGTGGCGCTGTCTCGAGGTACTGCGTGATCCCGGCCGGATCCACCCCGAGCACCACGGCGCCCGGCAGCGTTCGCCGGGCGCGGCGCCGCCCTGCCCCTCGCGCGGGGCAACGAATCCTCCCGGCACGTGCGGCGGGCCGCCGTGCCGGCACCGTCACCCGCTCGGGGGCGGGGCGTCCGCCCCGGGGACGAGTACGGTGCGCTCGTACGGTCCGGAGTGCGACGCGGCGTACGCGACAGCCTCGTTGACGGCGTCGAGGCCGAACGTCCGCACGCGCTCCGGGCCGAGGTCCAGCGCCCCCGAGGCGAGGAGCCGGACGATGCCGGCGTTGGCCGCGCGCGGATACATCCACTGGCCGCGCACGGTGATCGAGTTGCGCATGACCCACGGATACGGCAGCGCGAGGGGCTCGCCGTCCAGCATGCCGACGCCGCCCATGAGCACGACCCGTCCGTACTCGCGCACGGTCATCGCCGCCGCCCGCACAGCGGAGGCGGGCGCGCCGGGCGGGAGCAGGTCGATCACCATGTCGATCGGCCCCTCGCCCGCCTCGCGCATCGCCGCCCGGTCGGCAGCGTCGTCCCCGGTGAGCCGCACCGGGCGCACCCGGGGGCCGAAGCGGTCGGCGAGCAGGCGGAGCGCGGACCGGTTGCGGCCGGGAGCGACGACGCGGCCGGCCCCCATCGCCAGCGCGAC
The DNA here is from genome assembly GCF_021556455.1 of Streptomyces fuscigenes. Classification (GTDB taxonomy): domain Bacteria; phylum Actinomycetota; class Actinomycetes; order Streptomycetales; family Streptomycetaceae; genus Streptomyces; species Streptomyces fuscigenes. The sequence continues at coordinate 64,928 of NZ_JAKGCV010000002.1, forward strand.
CGCGACAGCGCTGCTGCCGAGATTGCCGGTGGCCCCGCTGACGAGCAGTGTCTCGCCGGCCGCCAGGCCGCCTGCCAGCAGCCCTCCGTACGAGATGGTGTGCACGGTGAGGGCGGCCCAGCGGGCCGGGTCGTCCCCGGCTGCGGCCGGCAGCGGGAAGACGTTCTCCGTGGGCACGCGCATGAGTTCGGCGAAAGAGCCGTCGTGCAGGTGACGCGCCAGCCGCGCACCGCCCTCGCCGCGCGAACTCCAGCCCTGGAGGGTGATGTCGGGGGTCAGCGCGTCGTCCCGGGAGCGCACCGTGCAGTCGCACCACACCAGGTCACCGACGCGCAAACGGGTGGCGTCCGGGCCGATCTCGACGATCCGGCCCACTCCGCCGACCCCGGGGACGACGGGAGGGACCAGGGGGTAGTTCCGTTCACCGCTGAAGACCTCGTCGGCGTACGGCGGGACGCAGGCAGCCAGCACCTCGACCACCACCTCACCGCCGCCGGCCCCGGGGGCGGGCATCTCCCGCACCGCCAAGGGGTCACCGAACCGTGTCAGTGCTGCTGCTCGCACGCGACAGCCTCCGCGTTCATCAGTCGTTGTTGATCGTGGGTTGTTCTTCGCCGGTTGCTTTTCGTTGGTTGTCACTGTTGGTGCTTGGTTGTTGCTCCCTGCCATGTGCTTGTTCGCCGTTCGCTCATCGTCGTCGGCCGATCGCCGGTGGGGCTCCGGGAAACCGGTTGCGGCAGCGGCTCCGGGCTTGTCGCTCCGGGAGTCCTGGGGCGGCGGCGCCCGGCCGCCTGCGACCGTCTGCGGCGACCGACTACCGGGCAACGGGGCGACCATTTGCCAGAACGACCGGTGACCGGCTTCCAGGGCGACCGGCAAGCCGGACCACGGGCGGCGATCGGCGATCGGCGATCGGCGACCACCGATGACGCTAGAGGTTCCTCAGGCATGCGGGAAGCGACGATCGTGCATCCGTGGTATGCCTATGCCGCATGGACGTCTCCAGTACGGGGCTGCGGGTCCTGCAGCAGATCGCGGAGTCCGGCAGCTTCACTGCCGCGGCCGCCAAGCTCGGCTACACGCAGTCGGCCGTCTCCCGGCAAGCCGCCTCGCTGGAACGGAGCGCGGGCACGACCCTGTTCGACCGCCGCCCCGACGGGGTGCGACTGACCGTCGCGGGGCTGACCCTCCTGCGGCACGCCCGCACCGTCCTGGACTGCCTCGCGGCGGCCGAGTCCGACCTCGCCGGCACGGTCCCAGGCACCGAGCCGGTACGGCTCGGCGTGTTCCTGAGCGCGGGCGCCGTCGTCCTGCCCGCGGCGCTCTCCCACCTCGCGGCCACCGCTCCGGGCATCAGCGTCACCACGACCGAGGGCACGACGCCCAGCCTGACCAGAGCGCTCAGAGCAGGCTCGATCGACCTCGCCGTGCTCACCTCCCGTCCGCCCCACCGCCCCCTGGACGGGGAGTCGCCGCGCCTGCACGTCGAGACCGCCGTGGACACCGAACTGGTGCTGGCGGTGTCAGGGACGGGGGCTTTCGCGGGCCGCACCGCGGTGCACGTAGACGAATTGGTCAACGCCCCGTGGATCGCCACTCCGTCGACGGGCTCCGAGCCGCTGCTCGGCGTGTGGCCCGGTCTGCCCGGACGCCCCCGCGTCGTGCACCGGGCCCGCGACTGGTTGACGAAACTGCAACTCGTCGCCCACGGCTTCGGGGTGACGACGGTGCCGTCCCGGCTCGCCCCCGTGCTCCCTCCGGGGGTGAGCATGCTGCACGTCGAAGGGGCGCCGCCCGAGATCCGCCGCGTCCTGGTGGCACGCCTCCCCGGCCGCCCCGCCACGGCGATCGCGACGGTTGCGCAGGCTATCCTCTCGACCGTCTGACCCTCGCGACCGGGCCCGCGCCCTCCCTCCCCGGCCGTGAAACCGCTCGCGGCCGCTCCTGGCCTGCCTCCGGGCCGCCGGGGCGCGCTGCCCGCCATTGTGGGAGCCCGGCCGCGCGCGGCGGCTCCCGGCCGCGGGCAG
>NZ_JAKGCV010000300.1 GCF_021556455.1 Streptomyces fuscigenes
CCGAGCCGCGGTTGCCCGAGCCCGCCGTGCCGCGCTGGGGTCCGTGCGCCGCGCGGAGCGGCCGGCGGGCTTCGAAGGCGGGCCGCCGGGGCCCGGAGGGCGGGCCCGCGTCGTCCGAGAGGTGGCCCCGTGAAGGCCATGGGCCTCTCCGGGCGTCCCGGGACGCCCCGCGGCGTCCCGGGAAGGTGCCGCGGCGGACCGGGAAGGTCCCGAACCGGCGCGGGAAAGGTCCCCGCCGGATCCGGGCAACGGCCCGGCCGGAGGGGGCCCTTGGTCCCGAGGCGGGCAGTCCTCCGACCCACCGCCCGTGACAAGGCGCACAGGCCATTTCGGGCCTACTAAGAAGGCTCGTCGGAATACCGGGTAGATGATGGTTCAAATGCCCGGAATGAGTAGAAAAATCCCTAGGTATGAGGGTTGTCGGCCTCTGTCAAGGGACCTTGGTCCATCGGGGGGCTACGAGCCGATGTCGTAGATGAGGCATTTGAGCCGAGATGGGGGGTCGGGTTACCAAGGTGGAGCAAGCCCGGTGCACGAGCGCCGGGTCCGTTCATGCCCGGAGGTTTCCCGTATGTCGCAGCGCTCGAAGTTCCGCACCTCGAACATCGCCGTCCGCCGTGGTCGCGTAGCGGTGGTCACCGCCGGACTCGGGGTGTCGCTGGTGGCCGGGGCCGGGGCCGCGTTCGCCGCGACCGGCGACACCGGCGCCCAGGCTCCCGCCCCCGTGCACACCGCCACGGTGGCGGCCACCGTGCACCACCAGGCCGACACCCAGGCCAAGGCGGCGGCCCACGCCGAGCAGGTCAAGGTCGCGAAGGCGAAGGCGGTCAAGGCCGCTGCCGCCAAGAAGGCCGCTTCCTGGATCGACCCCGTCAGCCACTACAAGCTGACCGCCGGGTTCGACGACTCCGGCAGCCACTGGATACACAAGCACTCCGGCCAGGACTTCGCCGTGCCGATCGGCACCGACGTCCACGCCGCGCACACCGGCACGGTCGTCAAGGCCGGCCCGCACGGCGCCGGTGACGGCGACGCGTACGGCAACGCCATCGTGATCAAGCACTCCGACGGCAAGTACTCGCAGTACGCGCACCTGTCCCGCATCGAGGTCCACGTGGGCGAGAACGTCAAGACCGGCGAGGAGATCGCGAAGTCCGGCAACACCGGCAACACGACCGGCCCGCACCTGCACTTCGAGATCCGCAACACGCCGAACTACGGCTCGGCCATCAACCCGGTCACGTTCCTGCACGAGATGGGCGTGAAGGTCTGATCGGCGCCTCGCACCGCGAGGAGCCGGCCGGCACCACCGGCTGACGCACCGGCCAGGTGCCGGGGCGGGGGCAGAGCCCCGGCCCCGGCCCCCTGGTCCGCCTCCCCACCCGCTCGTGGCCCCGGGCTCCGTCCCCGGCCCGCGTCCGACCCCCCGGTCCGATCCCCACCGGTCCCTCCCGGGACCGCGCGGGCCGGGTTCCCGCGTCCGGCGGCACCCGCTTCTCCCGCGGGTGCCGTCAGGCGCCCCGGCCGCCTCCCCGATGGGCCGCGGCCAGCAGTTCGAAGGAGACTTCGAGGAGAGCGTCGTACTTCTCCTCGGGGTCTCCTTCGACGTCTTTCAGGGCGAACATCCCGACGTGCAGGGAGAACAGCGCGGTCGTGGTGCGCACCCGGTCGGCCAGCGACGGGTCCGGCGTCAGCAGTAGCTCCACCGTCGCCTCGACGCGGCTGCGGAACGTCTCGCCGACCCGCAGGTCGCGCAGCTCCGCCTGGTTCTCCTGGACGAAGCGGAACAGGCGGGAGGCGCCCTTGAGCTGCTCCGCGTAGCGGCGCAGGAGCTCCTCCTTGCTCTCCAGCGTGTTCGGCTGGGCACGCCCCCAGGCGATAAGCTCGTCGAGCGGCTGCGCCAGGTCCTCGAACAGGCTGACCAGGATGTCTTCCTTGGTCTTGAAGTGGTAGTACAGGGCGGCCTTGGTGACGTCCAGCCGCTCCGCGATCTCGCGCAGCGAGGTCTTCTCGTAGCCGTGCTCCACGAAGAGGTCGAGGGCGACGTCCTGGATCCGCTGCCGGGTGTCGCTGCGGCGCTGGGCTCCTGTGCTGGGCATGCGCGCTCTCGTCTCTCTCGTGCGGCGGTTCCCGCTCCGGTCCGGCGCCGCGGCTCGCGGTGGGGGAGGGCCCGGGCGGGGCTTGCCTCCCAGTGTAGTTACTAGCCGGGCGGCAAGTAAGCGTCCAGGATCAGGACGTACGGGCCGCGATCGCGCCCTCGCGCGCCCCCGCACCCCGGCGCGCAGCGCCTGCGGCGCACCGCGCACCCCGGCGCACGTGGACGTCCCCTCGCTCAGGGGATCCGGGCGACACCCGCGTAGGCCCCGGAGGTCTCGTCCTCGGGCCGAGGGGTGCCCTTGTACCAGAGCGGGGCCGCCACCAGTCCCGGCTCGACCAGGTCCAGCCCGGCGAAGAAGCGCGCCACCTCCGCGCGGCCCCGGTGGTGCACGGTGTCCGCGTGCCCGCGCTCCCGGCCGTCCTCCGGCCGTGCCCCGGCTCCGGCCCCGCTCCCGGCCGCGGCCTCGCTCCCGCTCCCGGCCGAGGGCCGAGGTGCGAAGTCGAGCGTGCCGTGCGAGAGGGCGAGGTAGCTGCCGGAGGGCAGCGCGCCGACGAGCGTCGCGGCGGCGCGGTGGGGGTCGTCGCCGTCCGGCACGAAGTGGAGCAGTGCGATGAGGGTGAGCGCCACGGGTCGTCCGAGGTCCAGCAGGGGGCGGGCGCTCTCCAGCAGGGCCGCCGGCTCGCGCACGTCGGCCTGGACGTACGCGGTGGCTCCCTGGGGCGACCCGGCCAGGCGCGCCCGCGCGTGCCGCAGGACGAGCGGGTCGTTGTCGGCGTAGACGATCCGGGACGCCGGATTGACCCGCTGGACGATCTGGTGGAGGTTCGGCTCCGTCGGGATCCCGCTGCCCACGTCCAGGTACTGGTCGATGCCGACGCTGGCGAGCCATCCGACGGCCCGCCGCATGAACGCCCTGTTCTGGCGGGCGAGCCGGGCCGCCTCCCGGGGCAGCCGGCCCGCGGCCTGGCGGTCCGCCGCGTAGTTGTCCCGGCCGCCCAGCAGGAAGTCGTGGACGCGTGCCGGGTGGGGTCTGCCGGTGTCGACCGGAGGCTTGGAATATGCCATCGGCCCAGTCTGGCATATGCGGGTCAAGTCGCCCACGGCTGCTACGAGTTGACGTTCAGTCAGCGACCTTGTCCGGTGGGCGGGTTCCGCACCGGACCGCGGGTCCGGGACCTTCCCCCGTCACCCGTCACCCGCCACTCGTCGCCCGTCGCCCGCCACTCGTCGCCCGCCATTCGTCGCCCGTCACCCGTCACCCGTCACTCGTCACCCGTCACCCGTCACCCGGACGTCTCCCGGCCGCCGGGAGCGGTCCCGTCGCGGGGGAGGCGCCGCGCGGCCGGGCTCAGGACGGGTCGGGGAGGGTGACGACCGGGAAGCTGCCCGTGGTCGTCGGCGCGTTCTCGGGCAGCCAGAGCACCGCCACGGCGCCGCCGGTGCCGTCCGCGCCCGCGTTGCGGAAGGTCAGCCGGGCGCCGAGGACCCGGGCCTGGCCCGCGGCGATCGTCAGGCCGAGGCCGTGGCCCTGCCCCGCCCGGTCGGGCGTCCCGGTGCGGAAACGGCTCGGGCCCTCGCGCAGCAGGTCCTCGGGGAAACCGGGGCCGTGGTCCCTGACCCGCAGGACGCGCCCCTCGACGCTCACCTCCACCGGCGAGCCCCCGTGCTTCTTCGCGTTGGCCAGCAGGTTGCCGAGGATGCGCTCCAGCCGGCGCGGATCCGTGCTGACCCACGACTCGCGCACCACCGACAGCGCGGCCTCTGGGTCGAGGGCCCGCACGCGCCGCTCCACGAACTCGCCCAGCGCGATCTCCTGGAGCTCCGCCCGCTCGGACGCGCTGTCCAGCCGCGCCACCTCCAGCACGTCCTCCACCAGCGTGCGCATCGCCTGCGCGCGGTCGCGCACCAGCTCGCTGGGCCGGCCGGGGGGCAGCAGCTCGGCGGCCGTGAGCAGGCCCGTGACGGGGGTGCGCAGCTCGTGGGCGATGTCCGCCGTGACGCGGCGCTCCGCCTCGATGCGTTCGCCGAGCGCGTCCGTGAGCGCGTCGACGGCGCGCGCGAGCTCGTCCGTCTCGTCGCGTACGACGCCGCCGATCGCCGTCCGCACCCGTACGTCCGTGTTGCCCTGCGCGACCCGCCCGGCCGCGGCCGCGGCCTTGCGCAGCCGCCGGGAGATCTGGCCGCCGATCAGGACACCGAGCACCGATCCGCCGACCACGACCGCGGCGGAGCCGACGAGCAGCGCCCGGTCCAGATCCTCGATGATCATGGTGGACCGCTCGGCGAGCCGGCTGTGGCTGGACAGCACGGTCCCGTTGCCGAGCGGCACGGCCGCCCAGATGTCCGGCACTCCGCCGCCCTCGACCAGCGTGGCCCGCCTGCCCTGCTTGGTCTTGGCGCGCAGCGGCGCCGGCAGCGCCGGGTCGTTGATCTTGGTGCCGAGCTTCGCTTCCTTCGTGGTGTCGTACATCCGCTCCGCGAAGAGCGTCTGCGAGAGCTGGACCTCGCGGGCGTTGTCGAGCATCGAGACGCGGGCCGCGTTGTGGACGACGAGGCTCAGCGCCACCGCGATCAGCGCGCCGACCGCGGCGATCGCGATGCTGATCTTCCACCGGATGCCGGTGCGCAGAGCGAGGCGCCTCATGGTTTTAGCTTGCACCAATCCGCGTCGTGCCCGGACGGTCCGCCCGCCCGCGGGCGGCCCGCGCCACCGCCGCCGCACCGCTCGCGGCGCCCGGCGTGACGCAGGCCACGGCTCCACGTGCGCACCCGGGGGCGGCCGCGGCCGCGCGAGGGGCCGCGGGCGTGCGTGCCCCGTCCGCGTGTCTCCCGTCCGCTCCCCGTCGGCCCGTGGGGGTGCTTTCGGGACGGGCCTTCTCCTCGCCCGGCACGCGCCTCACGCCCTGCCCTCCGGTGCCACGCGCGTCACGCCTTGAGCTTGTAGCCGAAGCCGCGGACCGTCTCGATCCTGTCCTGGCCGATCTTCGAGCGCAGCCGCTGCACGTGGACGTCGACGACCCGGGTGTCGCCGCCCCAGCCGTAGTCCCAGACCCGTTCCAGCAGCTTGTCGCGGGAGAGCACGGTGCCCGGCGACGCCGAGAACTCCAGCAGCAGCCGCATCTCGGTCGGGGTCAGCGCGACCGGCTCGCCCGCCCGCCGCACCTCCATGCCCTCGGTGTCGACCTCGAGATCGCCGAAGGCCAGCACGGCCGGGCGGGCGTCGGCACCGGCGCGCGCGCCGGCCTCGCCCGCCGCCGCGCCGCGGTCGCCCGCCGCGTGGCCGAAGCGGCGCAGGACCGCGCGGATGCGCGCCACCAGCACGGCCCCGTCGAACGGCTTGGTCACGTAGTCGTCCGCGCCGGCCTCCAGGCCGAGGACGACGTCGATGGAGTCCGCGCGGGCCGAGAGCATGATCACGGGGACGGTCGACTCGTCGCGGATGCGGCGGCACAGGCTGACCCCGTCGAGCCCCGGCACCATCACGTCGAGCAACGCGATGTCGGGCCGGTCGGCGCGGAACGCCTCCAGGCCGGACAGGCCGTCCGGCATGGCGGTCACGGCGAAGCCGTCACGCTCCAGGGCGAGCTGGGTGGCCTCGCGGATGACGTCGTCGTCCTCGACGAACAGGACGTGGGTCTCGCCCATGCGGTGGCTCTCCGCTCCTCTCGGTGTCGTTTCCCGTGCCGTTTTCCGTGCACGCGCTCCTACCCGCCCGGCGGCCCTTCAGCTCGCCCGGCGGCCGGTCCGCCCGTCCGCCCGTCCGCCGGAACACCGCCCATTGCGGGGGCCGGTCTCCCACCGGCGCGGGCAGCGTTCCCCGCGGTGGCCCCGGGCGGCGGCCGTCCGCGCGGGGTCAGCCCGAAGCGGTCACGGTGGGGACCGGCGCGCCGAGGTCGTCGTTGCCGTCCGTCTTGCTGTACGTGTTGCGCACCCGGAAGCGCACCGTGAACTTCGACTTCGACCAGTCGTAGGTGATGACGTCCTCGCCGGACGGATAGGCGGCTGAGTCGCCCTTCGTGTACACCTGCTGCGTCACGACGAGTTCGCCCCTGTCTATCGTGCCGTAGACGGCGGGCTCCTCCGCGGAGAAGACGTTCTCGTACCGCCCCGGCAGCTCCTTGCCGGGCGCCGGCGCATCGCCGTCCAGGAGACCGCCCTCGGCCGCGTCGTCGTCCCCCGCCACGCCCGCGAACGGGTCCTGGCTCGCGCTCGGCGAGGAGGTGAGCGACGTGCCCACCGCGCTGTACGCCCCGCCGGGGGCGGTGGTGCCGGCCGCGGCCGTGCGGTCGGCCGCCGAGCCGCTCGCCCGGGCCCCGGGGGACGCGGAGGCGCTGTCCGCCACGCGGTAGACGTACGTGCCGATCCCGATGGAGTCCTTGCACGTCGTCACGTTGATCACGATGTCCGGCTGGGAGCCGCCGGTGAGGTCGCCGTACGAGGTGTTCACGGGGTACGAGTCGGAGCCGCACGGCCGCAGGCTGCTCTTGACCCGGTCGCTCACGCGGGGATCGGCGCGCAGCAGCGACACGGGGTCGACGCTCGCGTGCTGCGGCGCCGGGGTGGTCGAGGGGGTCGGCATGGTCCGTTCGACCGGCGCGGGGACCGCGGGGCCCTCGTCGCGCATGCCGGTGCCGCCCGCCGAGCAGCCGCCCGCGAGCAGGCCGATGGTGGCGAGGCCCGCGAGCCCGGCGACCGTCGAGCCGCCCGCCGCGAAGATCCGCGCGGCGCGGCCGGCCCCGGCGTCCGACGGCGCCCCCGCCCGGCCGGGACGCTCCAGGCGTGCGTCG
>NZ_JAKGCV010000301.1 GCF_021556455.1 Streptomyces fuscigenes
GCCCTGTGCGCGCAGGCCGGAACAGGCCGGGCTGTCGCCGGGGGCCCCCGCCCGGCCGGGGCGGAGGAGGAGGCGTGCTGGGCCCGGCTCGTGCCGGGCGGCGCGCGCGGGGCAGCGCCGTGCTCAGCGGCGGGTGTAGCGCACCGCGATCAGCATCGTGAGGCCCATCGCGATCAGCGAGCTCACGATCCCGTAGACGTTGCCGAGGATCGCCCACAGGACGGTCAGTCCGGCGAGGATGGCCACCCCGAGGATCGCGGGATTCTCCAGCGAGTTCTCGGCCGCCTGACGGCCGAGCCGCCGTCCGGCCCCCAGCGTGCGCGTCATGGCGTTCATGCCTCCATGATGCTCCCGCGCGCCGCCGCGTGCGCATCCGTGCCGGGTCCGGCCCCCGCCCACACGCGCCGACCGGCCTTCGTGCCCGGCGCCCGGCCGTACCCCTCGTACCCGGCCCCCGGCCCCCGGCCTCCTGAGTCCCGCCCGGCGCCCGGGCCCCGGCCTCCTCAGCCCCGCCCGGCGAACGGCATCGCCGTCGCGAGGACCGTGACGAACGGGATGTTCGCCTCCAGCGGCAGCTCGGCCATGTGCCGTACCGTCCGCGCGACGTCGGCAACGTCCATGACCGGCTCCGGTGCGAGGCGGCCGTCCGCCTGCCGCACCCCCCGCGCCATCCGCTCGGTCATGTCGGTGGCCGCGTTGCCGACGTCGATCTGCCCGCACGCGATGCGAAACGGCCTGCCGTCCAGGGACAGCGACTTCGTGAGGCCCGTCAGGGCGTGCTTCGTCGCGGTGTACGGGGCCGAGTCGGGGCGCGGCACATGCGCGGACACCGAGCCGTTGTTGATGATCCTGCCGCCCTGCGGGTCCTGGGCCCGCATCCGGCGAAATGCGGCCTGCGCGCACAGGAAGGCACCGGTCAGGTTGGTGCCGACGACCTTCTGCCAGGCGGACAGCGGGAGTTCGTCGAACGGGACACCGCCGGGCCCGAACGTGCCCGCGTTGTTGAAGAGCAGGTCCAGGCGCGGCGCGAAGCCGTCGGCCGCACCGAAGAGGCGCTCCACGTCCTGCGCCTCGGAGACGTCCGCGGTCACGCACAGGGCACGGGCGCCGCCGAGTTCCGCCCGGGTCCCTTCGAGCGGCTCCGCCCGGCGCCCGGCCAGGACCAGCGACCAGCCCCCGGCGGCCAGTTCGCGGGCCACCGCCCGCCCGATGCCGGAGCCCGCCCCGGTGATCAGGGCGACCGGGGCCGGGGACGGCGAGCGGGCGGGCGGCGGCGCGAGGGCCGACGACGGCGGGAACGGGGAGGGCGAGGAGGGCGGCGGGGTGTGGGAGGGCTCAGTCATGCACCGAGGCTAAGGGCCGCCCGGCCCCGTCCGCTCGGACCTGCACAACTCCCACCGCGCGGGCCTGCACGGCTCCCACCGCGCGGGCCTCACCGGTCCCACCGCCCCGGCTGCCGACGGCTCCCACCGCCTCGGCCCGCGGCCTCCCGCACCGGCCCAGCCGGCCAACGGGCCCAACCGCCCGATGGGCCCGACCGGCCCGTCCGGCACCGGCGTTCCTTGGTTCAGCGCACGGAGTCCTGCGCGTAGTGGACGCCGACCCGCTCCCGTACCGCGTCCAGGGTCCGCATCACCGACAGCGTCCCCGACAGGGGTACGAGCGAGGACTCCAGGCGGCCCGCGGCGAGGCACGACGCGACCTCGGCCGCCTCGTGCTGCATGCCGTGCAGCGGCGAGGAGACGCGTACGACCTCCGGCTCGGCCGCCCCCTCGCGGTGCAGCACGAAGGAGTCGGGCGCGAAGAAGCCGTCGGGCAGCTCGATCCGGCCGCGGCTGCCCGTCACCGTCGCGCGGGTGCCGGAGGAACCGTCGATGCCGCAGGTCAGGACCGCGACGGCGCCACTGTCCCAGCCGAGCAGCATGCCGGTGTTCACGTCCACGCCCTCGGGCGAGAGCTGCGCGTCCGCCTGGATCCTGGCCGGTTCGCCGAGCAGCAGCTGCGCGAACGACACCGGGTACACGCCCAGGTCGAGCAGCGCGCCGCCGCCCAGCGCGGGGTTGCGCATGCGGTGCTCGGGGGCGAAGGGGCCACTCACGCCGAAGTCGGCCTGCACCGAGCGCAGCTCGCCGATCGCGCCGTCGCGCACCAGCTCCACCAGCCGCCGCACGACCGGATTGCAGTACGTCCACATCGCTTCCATCAGGAACAGCCCGCGCTCCCCGGCGAGCGTCACCAGCTCCCGGGCCTCGCGGGCGTTGAGCGTGAACGGCTTCTCGCAGAGCACCGGCTTCCCGGCCTCCAACGCGGCGCCCGCGGCCGCCCGGTGCGCCGAGTGCGGCGTTGCGACATACACCACATCCACCTCGGGGTCGGCGAACAGCCCCGCCCAGTCCCCGTACGCGCGCGGGATCGCGAACCGGTCCGCGAACGTCTTCGCCGAGCCCTCGTCGCGCGAGGCCACCGCCACGACCTGCGCGTCCTCCAGTGCCTGCACGTCCTTGGTGAACTGCGCCGCTATGCCACCGGTCGCCACCACGCCCCACCGTGCCACGGTCCGCTCCCTCTTTCTCCGTCGCCGGAAGTCGTCGACAGCTGCGAGCATATGGAATGACTCGACGACTTAGGAGATGTCATGCCGGCCGGCGGCCCATCCGTCCACGCAGAGCCCACGCCTCCCAGCCCTCCCTCCGGATCCTCGTCCACCCCCGTTCCCGGCCCAGGTCCGGCCCCCGCCGCGGCAGCGGCCGCCGCCTCCGCCCCCGCCACCACCTCCGCCCCGGACGCGTTCCCCGAGGGCGACTCCGCGCCCGCCGGGACCCCGGCCGCGGGCGCCGCGGCCACCGGTCCCGCCGCGGCCTCCCGCCGGGCGGGGCTCCTGCTGACCCTCGTCCTGGGCGGGCTCACCGCCCTGCCGCCGCTGTCCACGGACATGTACCTGCCGGCGCTCCCCGCCGTCACCCGGGCGCTCGGGGCACCCGCCGCCACCGTGCAGATCACGCTCACCGCCTGCCTCATCGGCATGGCCCTCGGGCAGATCGTCATCGGACCGATGAGCGACAAGTGGGGCCGGCGCAGGCCGCTTCTCGTCGGCATGAGCGTCTACGTGGTCGCGAGCATCGTCTGCGCCTTCGCCCCCAATGCCGAGGTGCTCATCGCCGTGCGCCTGGTCCAGGGCCTCGCGGGCGCCGCCGGCATCGTCATCTCCCGCGCCGTCGTGCGGGACCTGTTCGACGGCATCGCGATGGCGCGGTTCTTCTCCAGCCTCATGCTGGTCTCGGGCGTCGCCCCCATCGTCGCCCCCGTCTTCGGCGGTCAGATGCTCCGCGTCACCGACTGGCGGGGCATCTTCGTCGTGATCACCGTCGTCGGGGCGCTGCTCACCCTCGTCGCGGCGCGGTGGCTGCACGAGACGCTGCCGCCCGAGAAGCGGCACGGCGGCGGCGTGGGCACGGCCCTGCGCACCATGCGCGGGCTGCTCGGCGACCGGGCGTTCAGCGGCTACCTGCTCACCGGCACGCTCGCGTTCACCGCGCTGTTCGCGTACGTGTCCGCGTCGCCCTTCGTCATGCAGGTCATCTACGGCGCGTCCCCGCAGACGTACAGCGTCCTGTTCGGCATCAACGCGGTGGGCTCGGTCGGCATCGGCCAGCTCAACGGGCGGGTGCTCGTCGGCCGGTTCAGCATGCACCGCATCCTCGGCTGCGGGCTCGTGCTGATCACGGGCGCGGCGGCCGCCCTGCTGCTCATGACGACGGGGGCGCTCGGACACGTCGGCATGTACGCCGTGGCCACCGGGCTGTTCGCGCTGATGATGGGGATGGGCCTGGTCAACGCCAACGCGAACACCCTCGGCCTGATGCGGGCCGGCCACGCGGCCGGCTCGGCGTCCGCGCTGCTCGGAACGTCGTCGTTCCTGGTCGGCTCGCTGGCGTCGCCGCTCGTGGGCGTCGCGGGCGAGCACACGGCCGTGCCGATGGCCCTGGTCCAGCTCGTGTGCTGCCGAGAGCCGGTGGCAGGGTGAGGTAGGCGAGGCGCACCAGCCGCGGGTAGTGCTCGACGAGGGCCGCCTCCGCCTCGTCGCTGCCGGGGCCGGGGCCCCCGGGGTTCGGTTCGGTGCGCTGTGTCGGCATCGGGACTGGGCCTTCCGCAGGTGCTTGCGTTGTCACGCGAAAGGTGCAACGAGCGGATCATGCGAAGGTCGCACCGCGGCGGCGGCAGACGTCAGTTCGGCGCCGACACCAACGGGGGACCCGCCAGGGGGCGGTGTCCGGGTGCGGGACGGGACGACGGCGCGTCAGGCGCTCGGCAGGCCCAGCAGGTGGTCCATCTCGCGGCCGAACATCAGGCGCCCCGCGTCCGCCGTCACCCCGTCGAACAGCCGCGGCAGCCCGGCGACCCTGACCTCCTCCAGCCAGGCCACCCGGGCGCCGCCCGGCGCGGCCCGCACCCCGATCTCGGCCCAGCCCCGGACCACGCGGCCGCGCTTCTCCAGCCGGCAGCGGCCGGGCCGGCCCCCGGCGGGCGGCTCCCACGCCACGATCTCCATCGGGTCGTCGAACCCGGCGGGCCCGGCGCCCGTCCTGGCCACGATCACCGTGCCCTCCCGGGTGGGCCCCGGTGTGCGCACCGACATCGACGTCAGCGGCACCCGGGCGGTGTGCGAGGGCCAGCGGGTGATCCGCCGCCAGGCCTCGTCCACGTCCAGCGGCACGGTGCGCTCCACCCGGAACGCGCTCATCAGGACTCCTGCACGTCGCCGGCGGCGCCCGCCACGACCAGGCCCGCGAGCCGCTCGCCGATCTCCTCCCGCGCCGGGGCGGACAGGCCCGCGTCCGTCACGAGTGTGTCGACCTCGTCGAGCGTCGCGAAGGAACTGAGCCCCACCGTGCCCCACTTGGTGTGGTCGGCGACCACCACCACGCGCCGCGCGGCCTGCACGAAGTGGCGGTTCGTCTCGGCCTCGGCGAGGTTCGGCGTGGACAGCCCGGCCTCCACAGAGATGCCGTGCACGCCGAGGAACAGCACGTCGAAGTGGAGCGAGCGGATCGCCTGGTCGGCGACCGGCCCCACCAGCGAATCGGACGGCGTGCGCACGCCGCCCGTGAGCACCACCGTCGCCGCGCCGGCCCGGTGGCCGCCCAGCGGGGTGGCGGGCTGGGCCGCGTGGAAGACGTCCGCGACCCGCACCGAGTTGGTCACCACCGTCAGGTCCGGCACGTCGACGAGGTGCTGCGCCAGAGCGTACGTCGTCGTGCCGCCGGACAGCGCGATGGCGCTGCCCGGCACGACGAACTCCGCGGCGGTGCGGGCGATGTCCTCCTTGGCGCTCAGCTCCAGCGCCGACTTGGCCTCGAAACCCGGCTCGTGGGTGCTGGCGTCGACGACCGGCACCGCACCGCCGTGCACCTTCGCCACCACGCCCTGCCGGGCGAGGATGTCGAGGTCCCGCCGCACCGTCATGTCCGAGACGCGGAGGGTGCGCGTGAGTTCGTTGACGCGGACACCGCCCCGCCTGCGTACCTCGTCCAGAATCAGCGCGCGGCGCTGCTCGGCGAGGAGGTTCCGGCTGTCGCCCACCGCCCGGCTCCGTCCTTCCCCTTCGGATCCCGCCGGCCCGTCCGGCCCGGCTGCCCGTTCCTGCTGCTTTTCGTGCCTGTCCCGCCGGCGGGCGGGTCCCGCTCGCCGTGCCGTCGCCCCGGCTGCCGTGCCCGCTGCGCCCGTCCTCCGCGGCCGGGGCGCCACGGATCTGCACATCCTCGCACGTGCCGGCCGGTGTGGAACGGCGGGCGGCGGGAAACGATTCGGCGCGGGCGGGGGATTTTCCGTGGATTCCGCGCACGGGCGGCGGGCGGTTCGCGATGCTTGGCTCCCCCGCGGCCCGGTGCGGTGCCCGCGCGCACCGCCCCACCCGCCCGCACCGCGCCCCTCCCGCACCGCCCCACGTCATCACCCCGCCACCCGTCCCGCGTCATCACCCCGCCACCCGTCCCCGATCTCCCGCCCGACCCGGTCCTCCGTCCCCGTTCACGAGAGCGAGCCACCGCCGTGACCCCACCACCGCCCACGGAGCCCGTCCCCCCGCCGCTGCCGGACGCGCCCCCCGCCCCGCGCCCGGACGCCACCCTCGAACTCCTCGTCCACGGCGTCGGCGGGCACACCCCGCAGGAGATGCTCGACAGCGCCCGCACGGTACGGGTCAGCGGCGACGCCACCGCCGCACTGCACCGCCGCGTCGAGGACACCGAGGCCGAGCTGCGCACGGCCGACGCGAGCGGGGGCGGGCCGGCCCAGGAGGCGTACTGCTGGTCCGGCCTGACCTCAGGCGGCGGGACGCGCGCACTGTGGCTGCTCCTGCTGCCGTTCATGGTGGTCAACCTGGCCCACTGGATGCGGCCCGACACCCACGGCATCCCGCGCGTGAGACGGCTCTACGGGGCACTGGTGCGGCTCGTGGCCCTCAGCCTCACCGTGCTGTTCGCCGCCTCCGCCTGCGAGGTCGCGCTCGACCTGACGGCGTGGCAGTGCGCGGGCTCCGCCGCCTGCGCCGCCCACCGCTCCTGGCTCGCCTTCCTCTCACCCGCCCACCACGGCTGGTGGTCCCTGCCGGGACGCAGGCTCGCGCTGGCCGCCACCGTGCCCGCCGCGCTCGTCGGCCTCCTGTGGTACCTCTCGCACCGCACCTGGGCCATGTACGAGACCCAGAGCCCGCCCGGCGACGGCCAGGCGCCGCCCGAGACGGACCCCGCGTCGCCCCGGCCCACGCTCGCCCGCCCCGGGTTCTGGTACCAGCGCAGGATCGTCGCCCGGCTGCGCGCCGCCCACGCGGCCGCCGGGTTCCTCACCGTCGCCGCGGCCCTCGCCGACGCCGCCGCGCGCCA
>NZ_JAKGCV010000302.1 GCF_021556455.1 Streptomyces fuscigenes
GGAGGGCGCGACGTCCCGGCCCGATCCCGCGCCGCCGTCCCCGTCCGCCGAGGCGGGCCCCGAGGTGACCACGACGATCTCGTCCTCCGCGCTCCACACCCGCCGCTCGGCCTTGGGCGGGTTGAGCCGGACGCCGTGGTCCGGCGCCACGGCCCGGCGATCGCGGCGGCGGTAGCCGATGGCGCACTCGCCCCGGTCGCGGGCCGCCGCGACGACGGTGGCGAACGTGGCCTCGCGGCCGGGGCGGACGTAGGCGCCCGCCTCGCGCAGGGCGATGGCGGTGCCCTCCGCCGAGAACAACTCGTCGAACACGGGCGCCAGATGGCGGTTCTGCGCGATCTGCGCCATCAGCAGCCCGGTCAGCTGCCCGCTCACGATGACGTCGGTGCCCGGACTCACCGGCGCGAGCGGCCGGTTGCGGTCGTCGACGAGCTCCGTGACCACGCCCATCTCGCGGCCCGTGCGCTCCTCCAGCAGCCGCAGGGACAGCAGCGTCACCAGCGTCCAGTCGTCGGGGCGGTCCGGACCGGCGCCCGGGTCGGGTCCGAGGACGACGAGCCCGTCGTACGGGCTGAGGTCCAGGCCGAGCAGCGTCTCGGGGCGGCCCAGCGGGGCGGTGCAGAAGCGCGTGGTCAGCCGCTCGCCCGGGGCGGGCCCCGGGACCGGCTCCCGCCCCTCCAGCGCCGCCCCCGTAGCGCCCGGCGGCCCCGCCGGCACCTCGCGCGGGCCCGGGCGCGGTGGCAGCTCCCCCGCCGGCCCCGGCCCGCGCGGGCGGGGCACCGCCCGGCCGCCGGCCACGTCGAGGACGGAACCCGGCCGGGCCGAGCGGCGCAGCTGGTCGAGCACGAGGGGGGCGCGCCGGTTCCAGCCGAGCAGCAGCAGCCTGGCGGGCGCCTCGGGCCGCACGGCGGCCGACGCGACCGCCGACCGGTCGACGAGGTGGCGGCAGTCCTCGGGCCGCGTCGTGTCGTCGTCCTCGGCCAGCACGATCAGCCGGCTGCCCGGCTGCACGGGCGTGTCCGCGGGCGGGTTGAGGAGCGTGCGCCCCTGCGCCGTGAGCAGCCCGACCACGCACGACTCGGCGTGGCCGAGGAGCGTCGCCCCGAACGGCCGGCCGTGGAAGCGGCTCGCGTCCGCGAGGTGGAACTCGTCGCCCGCGAAGTCCAGCAGCTCCCGCAGGACGAGGGAGAAACCGGGGCGGCCGACGCACTGCGCGATCAGCCGGGCCGTGACCGTGTCCGTCTCCAGTACCGTGCCGCGCGGGCCCGCGGCCAGCCGGGCCGGCGCCAGGAACCGGTCGTCGCGCACCGCCGCGAGGACGGGCGGGCCGCTCTCCCCGCCGCCGAGGACCGCGCGCAGCGCCAGCAGGATGCGCAGCACCTCCGCGTCGCCCGTCGGCTCCGCCGGGGGCAGCACGAGGACGGTGCTCGCCGTCGCCGGGCTGACCAGCGCGAGGACGGCGGGATCGCTTGCGGGGCCGCTGCGGCAGATCAGCCGGGTGCGGCGGGGCGGCCCGATCCCCGCGGCCAGTGTGCGCTCCATCTCCGCCTTGTCCCGGTCGGCGAGCAGGACGATCGCGCGAGGACGGTGGCGCGCCTGCGCGGCGACCAGCTCCCCGACCACCGTGGCGACCTGGTCCGACCAGCCGAGGACGACGACATGGCCGTGCTCCAGCACCGTCGAGCGGCCGCGGCTCAGCTCCGCCATCCGCTCGGCGAGGCCGGTGGTGATCACGCCGACGAGCGTCGACACGCCCAGCAGGGCCACCACACCGAGCAGGGCGGACAGCGCCATGCCCAGAAGCGTGCCGGGCACCGAACCCAGGCGCAGCGTCTCCGCGCTCGTGCGCCACGCCGCCGCGAGCCGGCCCGCGACCGAGCGGGGCGCCGTGGGGTCCGTCCACACCAGAGCCACGCTCACGGGCAGGATGAACGCCAGGCACGTGGCGACCAGCCAGCCCATCAGGGTGCCGGTGCTGCGGGCCAGCGTGCGGTCGAAGCGGTAGCGCGCCCGGTCCCGTAACGGAACCGGCCCCCGCCCCTTGGGTCGTGCCACTCCCACCCCACCCTTTTCGCCTCGCGCCGCGCTCCGCGCGGCTGCGGCCCCTCCCGCCTCCGCACAGTGCGGCCTGCGGCACGCGGACACACCGCATTCGTCGGCCGGTTCACTCCTTCGGGGAAGCGCACCGGTGGGCGCACCGGCTGCCCGTGTGCGCCCACCCGGGACCCGGTCCGTCCCGCCGGTGACCTGGTGCACCGCCGTACGCGCTCCTCCCGGCCCCGCCGGGCGCGCCACGTCCGGCCCCGCCGCGGCGGCCCGGGGACACCGCCGCCCGGGCCCTCCCCCACACTGGTGGCATGGACTTCACGATCAGGCCGGCCGAGCCGGGCGAGTACGCGGCGATAGACGAACTGACGGCCGGTGTCTACGTCGGGGAGGGCCTGGTGGACGCCGGCAACCCGTACGTCGAGCGGCTGCGCACCGCCGCCGGGCGCGCGGCCGAGACCGCGGTGCTGGCGGCGGTCGACGCGGACGGGACGCTGCTCGGCTCCGTCACGTACGCGGACGCCGGGACCGCCTGGGCGGAGGTGGCACGCGGGGACGAGGCGGAGTTCCGCCTGCTGGTCGTCTCGGCCGCGGCGCGCCGGCGCGGTGTCGGCGAGGCGCTGGTGCGCGCGTGCCTGGCGCGGGCGCGCGAGGCCGGCCACCGGGCCCTGGTGCTGTCCACGTCAATGCGCATGACCGCCGCCCACCGCGTCTACGAGCGCATGGGCTTCGTCCGGGAGCCGTCGCGCGACTGGTCGCCGCGGCCGGACGTCGCCCTGCTGGCCTACGCGTTCACCTTCGAGGGCTGACCCGGAGGGTCGTCGGGCGGAGGTCGCTCCCGGGCTCCGCTCAGCGCACCCACTGCGTGAGCGGCTCGGTGTCGAGGGTGATCCCGACCGGGTCCGGCAACTCCACGCCCTTGCCGAACGGCACCACCCGCACACTCTCGTAACGCACCCCGTCCGGCTCACTGTGCACCCGCACCTCGCACGCGTCCCGGTCGATCAGCAGATACACCGGAATACCCGCCTGCGCGTACGCACCCGGCTTCTCCACCCGGTCGCGCCCGTCCGTGTCACTGTCGTACGAAGTCACTTCGACGGTCATGATCACGTCGCCCGGCTCCGCCCACTCGCCCTGCCCGACGAACGCGTCCATGGGGGCGAGCGATCCGTCGGGCCGGGCCCGGCCCTTCCGGCACTGCTCGACCTTGAGCCCCTGGTCGGGATGGAGCCAGAGCTGCGAGTCGTGCTGCATGCAGATACGCGTGAGCCACTGGATGATGCGCCCGTGATCTCCGTCCGGCACTACCTTGGTTCGCACTTTCCCGTCGAACAGTTCGAGCCTGATCGCACGCGTGGTGCGCGCCATGGCAGCGGTGGCCCTGTCGAAGTCGTCCGTGAAGGTGCGCGTCTCGTGGTCGGCAACGGTCATGGGGAGCACCTCCTCTGCCCTTGAACGACAGCCCAAGCCGCTCGTTCGTCCTGGCTGTCGCGGTGTCCCTCAGCGCACCCACTGCGTGAGCGGCTCGGTGTCGAGGGTGATCCCGACCGGGTCCGGCAACTCCACGCCCTTGCCGAACGGCACCACCCGCACACTCTCGTAGCGCACCCCGTCCGGCTCACTGTGCACCCGCACCTCGCACGCGTCCCGGTCGATCAGCAGATACACCGGAATACCCGCCTGCGCGTACGCACCCGGCTTCTCCACCCGGTCGCGCGCGTTCGTGTCGCGGTCGTACGAAGTCACTTCGAGGGTCATCAGAACGGCGCCCTCCGGATCGGCCCACTCCCCGCGGCCGAGGAGCGCGCCGCTCTCGGCGAGCACCCCGTCCGGCCGGGCCCGCCCCCGGCGGTACGCCTGTACCTTGAGTCCTTGCTCCGGACAGAGCCACAGCTTCGGCCTGGACTGCAGGCAGATGCGTGTCAGCCACTCGATGATCCGCCCGTGTTCGGGGCCCGGCACGCTCTTGCTCCTGATCTGGCCGTCGATGAGCTCGAGCCGCACGTTGGTCAGCCGCCCCGCCAGCAACTCCGCGGCTTCTTCGAACTCCTCGGGAACGATCCAGCGCTCGTGGCTCACAGCGGCCATGAGAAGCACCTCCTCCACCCTCGAAACCCTATCCCAGGACGCCGACAGCCGGGCGACCAAAGCGCCGCGCGCCACAACATCTAGTGGTCGTTGCGCCGCGCGCACCCAGATGTATGCTCATCCCGCTGCCGCCGCAGGGGAACCCGGTGCGAATCCGGGACTGTCCCGCAACGGTGAACGCGGCGTGCCCCCGGCACGTCCGCACAGTCCGGCCACCTGCCGGCAGCCGCCCCTGCGCCGTGCCGGGGCTGCCAGGACGTCCGGACCTCGTGGAGCGGGTCGGTGGACGCGGTGGTGCCTGCCCTGCCCGGGCGGCGCCCTCGTCACCGTGCCCCGCCCCGCGTGGCCCGGCCCAGCGAGGGAGAGCCACCAGCGTGACCATCGCACCCGCGGAACCCGTCTCGGCCGAGCTGCTGCGGACGCTCACCGACCTCACCGCCGACCTGCCCGACGCCGAGCCGGGCCGGGTGGCCGCCGCCGCGCTGCGCGGCCGCAGCGCGCGGGCCGACACGGCCGAACTGCTCGCTCTGGCCACCGAGGCCGCGGCCGGGCTGATCGCCGAGGACCCCGCGTACAGCCGGCTCGCCGCCCGGCTGCTGGCGCGCGCCGTGGCCGAGGAGGCCGCGGGCGAGGGCGCCGTGTCGTTCTCCGCGTCGATCGGGGTCGGCCACCGCGAGGGGCTGATCGCGGACGCCACCGCCGCGTTCGTCGCCGCGCACCGCGACGCGCTGGACGCCCTGGTCGACCCGGGGGCGGACGACGGCTTCGAGTACTTCGGCCTGCGGACGGTGTACACGCGCTACGTGCTGCGCCACCCGATCACCCGCCGGGTGATCGAGACGCCCCAGTACTTCCTGCTGCGGGTCGCGGCCGGACTCGCCCGCGACACCTCCGGGGCGGCGCTCGCCGAGGTCGCCGACCTGTACCGGCTGACGTCGCGGCGCGCGTACCTGCCCTCCTCCCCCACGCTGTTCAACTCCGGCACCCGGCACCCGCAGATGTCGTCGTGCTACCTGCTCGATTCGCCGCTGGACGAGCTGGACTCGATCTACACGCGCTACCACCAGGTCGCCCGCCTCTCGAAGCACTCCGGCGGCATCGGGCTGCCGTTCTCGCGGGTGCGCTCACGCGGCTCGCTGATCCGCGGCACCAACGGGCTCTCGAACGGCATCGTCCCGTTCCTGCGCACCCTCGACTCGTCCGTCGCCGCGGTCAACCAGGGCGGCCGGCGCAAGGGCGCCGCGGCCGTCTACCTGGAGACGTGGCACGCCGACATCGAGGAGTTCCTCGAACTGCGCGACAACACCGGCGAGGAGGCCCGCCGCACGCACAACCTGAACCTCGCGCACTGGATCCCCGACGAGTTCATGCGCCGGGTCGCCGCCGACGGGGACTGGTCGCTGTTCTCGCCGTCGGACGTGCCCGGGCTCACCGACCTGTGGGGCGAGGCCTTCGACACCGCCTACCGTGCGGCCGAAGCGGCCGGCCTGGCCCGCAAGTCGCTGCCCGCGCGGGAGCTGTACGGGCGGATGATGCGGACGCTCGCACAGACCGGGAACGGCTGGATGACGTTCAAGGACACCGCGAACCGCACCGCCAACCAGACGGCGGAGCCGGGCCGGGTCATCCACTCCTCCAACCTGTGCACCGAGATCCTGGAGGTCACGGACGACTCCGAGACCGCCGTGTGCAACCTCGGGTCGGTCAACCTGGCCGCCTTCGTGCGGCGCGGGCCCTCCGGGTACCCCGGCGTCGACACGGCCCTGGACTGGGAGCGCCTCGACGCGACCGTCCGGGTGGCCGTGCGCTTCCTGGACCGGGTCGTGGACCGCAACTTCTACCCGACCACCGAGGCCGGGACGTCCAACTCCAGCTGGCGGCCGGTCGCGCTGGGCGTGATGGGGCTGCAGGACGTGTTCTTCGCGCTGCGGCTCCCGTTCGACTCGGCCGACGCCCGCGAGCTGTCCACATGCGTCGCCGAGCGCATCATGCTCACCGCGTACGAGACGTCCTGCGACCTGGCCGCCGAGGACGGGCCGCTGCCTGCCTGGGAAGAGACCCGGGCCGCACGCGGCGTGCTGCACCCGGACCACTACGGCACCACCCACCACTGGCCCGAGCGGTGGGAGGCGCTGCGCGGGCGGATCGCCGGGACGGGCATGCGCAACGCGCTGCTGCTCGCCATCGCCCCGACCGCGACCATCGCGTCGATCGCCGGCGCCTACGAGTGCATCGAGCCGCAGGTCTCCAACCTGTTCAAGCGCGAGACGCTGTCGGGCGAGTTCCTCCAGGTCAACCCGTACCTCGTGGCCGACCTGAAGCAGCTCGGCCTGTGGGACGAGGCGACCCGCGAGGCGCTGCGCGAGGCGAACGGCTCGGTCGCGGGCCTCGACAGGGCGCCCGCCGAGCTGCGGACGCTGTACCGCACCGCGTGGGAGCTGCCCCAGCGCGCGCTGATCGACCTGGCGGCCGCCCGTACGCCCTACCTCGACCAGGCCCAGTCGCTGAACCTGTTCATGGAGACGCCGACCATCGGGAAGCTCAGCTCGATGTACGCGTACGCCTGGCAGCAGGGCCTGAAGACCACGTACTACCTGCGTTCGCGCCCGGCCACGCGCATCGCGCGCGCCGCCGCCGGCCGCACCGCCACCGCTTCGGTACCCCCGCAGGCGGCGCCGGCCGCGGGCGCCGCCGCCCCGGCCGCGCCCG
>NZ_JAKGCV010000303.1 GCF_021556455.1 Streptomyces fuscigenes
CCCGCGCGCGGCCGGGTCCGCCCTGTCCGGCCGCGCCCTGCCGCCTGCCGCGCCGCCCCCTTCAGGAGGACCGCTTGAGCACCGAACCGCTTCCCGCGCCGCCGTCCCGGGCGGGCGCGCCCCCCGCCGCGGCGCGCGGAGTGCTCGTCGTGGCGGGCCTGATGCTCGCGGCGTTCACGTTCAACACCGCGGAGAACCTGCCGGTCGGCCTGCTCTCGGACGTCGCGCACGGCCTGCGGGTGCCGCTCGCGGAGGTGGGCTACCTGGTCACCGGGTACGGACTGACCGTCGCGGTGTGCTCCCTTCCGCTGGCGCGCGCCACCCGGAACGTGCCGCACCGCCACGTGCTCGCGGCCGTGCTCGTGGTCCTGGTCGCGGCGAGCCGGCTGTCGGCGACGGCCGGTTCGTACGGGACGCTGCTGGGCGCCCGGCTGGCGACGGCGCTCGCACAGGCGCTGTTCTGGGCGGTCATGGGGCCGGCCGCGGTGGGCCTGTTCGCTCCGGAGCGCAGGGGGCGGGTCGTCGGGATGCTGTCGGTGGGCGGCTCGCTGGCCACGGCGCTCGGTGTGCCGGCCGGCAACTGGCTGGGCCGCCAGGATGGTTGGCACGCGCCGTTCTGGGTGCTGACGGCCCTCGGCGCGGCGGCGCTGGCCCTGGTGGCCGGGTGGCTGCCGACGACGCGCCCGGGCAGCGGCCACGGCGCCCGCGGGATCGCGCCGGACCGGCGGGCGTTCGCCGTGGTGCTGGCGACGACCGCGCTGTCGGGCACGGGCGCGTACACCGGCTTCACGTACATCGAGCGGTTCCTGACCGGCGTGAGCGGGTTCCCGGCCTCGGCGGTCGGCCCGCTGCTGCTGGTGTTCGGGGTGGCGGCGCTCGGGGGGATCGCCGCGGCGGGTGCGCTGCTGGACCGGCTGCCCTGGGCGATGCTCGTGGTGCCGGTGGCGGTGCAGACGGCAGCCATGACCGCGCTGTGGGCCGGCGGCGGCACGCGGTGGGTGGTGGCGGCGGCGCTGGCGCTGCTGGGCCTCGCGGTGGCGCCGGTGGTGATGGCGGCCCAGGCGCTGGTGCTGCGGGTGGCGCCCGGCCGTACGGAGAGCGCGGTGGCGGCCAACTCCGCGGCGTTCAACGCGGGTGTGGCGCTCGGTGCGCTGTCGGGTGGCCTGGCCCTGCCGGTGGCCGGCGTGCGCGGCACGTTCCTGATCGGCGCCGTGGACACCGCGGTCGCGCTGGCGGTGCTGGCCCGGCACGCGCGCCGCGGCAGGGCCGGGGGCCGGGCGCGGGGCGGCGGGTCCGGCTCCGTGCCGGACGGCACCGCTCAGGCCGGGTAGAGCTCGCCGAGTTCGCTCAGGACGGCGCCGTTGCACGCGAAGGCGCGGCGGCACTCGCCGACGATCCGCTGCTTCTCGGCACCGTCGGCGGGCAGCGCGTCGAGCAGGGTCCGGTAGGCGCGCTTGAAGGCGGCGGGGTTGTCGATCGCGTCGAAGACGTAGAAGCGGACGCCGTCGCCGCGGTGCGGGAGGCCCCACTGCCTCTCCGCCCGGTCGCGCACGACCTGCCCGCCGGAGAGGTCGCCGAGGTAGCGCGTGTAGTGGTGGGCCACGTAGCCGCCGCGCCAGCCGGCCGCGCACTCCTCGATGCGCGCGGCGTAGGCGGCGGTCGCCGGCAGCGGCGCCAGGTCGTGGCGCCAGTCGGGGCCCCGCAGGTAGGCCAGGTCGCGGGCGAGTTCCGGCGTCCGTGCGAGCTCGGGGCGCAGGAACGGGCCGGCGACCGGGTCGTCGGCCAGGCCCGCGCCCCTGGCCGCGCCCTCCAGGGCCGCGTAGACGAACCACAGCTGCTCCGTGTAGCGGGCGTAGGCGTCGAGGCCGAGCCGTCCGTCCAGGAGCGCGGTCATGAATCCGGAGTCCGAGACCGCCGTGTGCTGCGCCGCCGAGGCCTCGCGCAGACGGGCGGAGAAGGGGATGGTGGCTGTCGACACGGACGGTACCTCCGGGTTCACGGGGACGACCGGGCGGGACAGGACGACGTCAGCTTAGCTTAGGCTTACCTAACCAGCCAGGCCTTCGCGGACGCCGTCTTGCCGACAACCTGTCGGCGCACCGCTTCGGAAAACGGTACTACCCCCAGGATTCAGGGCAACGTGAGAATCTCCGCCCCGGTCTTCGTGACGACGAGAGTGTGCTCGAACTGCGCCGTCCGCCGGCGGTCCTTCGTGACGATCGTCCAGCCGTCGTCCCACATGTCGTGCTCGTACGTCCCGAGCGTCAGCATCGGCTCGATGGTGAAGGTCATGCCCTCGCGGATGACGGTCGTGGCGTGCGGGCTGTCGTAGTGCGGGACGATCAGGCCGGAGTGGAAGGCCGTGTTGATGCCGTGGCCGGTGAAGTCCCGCACGACGCCGTAGCCGAACCGCTTGGCGTAGGACTCGATGACCCGCCCGATCACGTTGATCTGCCGGCCCGGGCGCACCGCCTTGATCGCGCGGTTCAGCGACTCCCTGGTCCGCTCGACCAGCTGCCGCGACTCCTCGTCCACCTCGCCGCACAGGTAGGTGGCGTTGGTGTCGCCGTGCACGCCGCCGATGTACGCCGTGACGTCCAGGTTGACGATGTCCCCGTCGCGCAGCACCGTCGAGTCGGGGATGCCGTGGCAGATGACCTCGTTGACGGACGTGCACAGCGACTTGGGGAAGCCGCGGTAGCCGAGCGTCGAGGGGTACGCGCCGTGGTCGCACAGGTAGGCGTGCGCCACGCGGTCGAGTTCGTCGGTGCTCACCCCCGGCCTGATGTGCTTCGCGGCCTCCTCGCGGGCGTCCGCGGCGATGCGGCCCGCGATCCGCATGCGCTCGATCGTCTCCTCGCTCTGCACGTCGGGCCCGTCGTACGGGTCCGGGGCGGGCCTGCCCACGTACGGCGGCCGGGGAATGGCCGCGGGCACGTGGCGCTGCGGGGAGACTTTTCCTGGGACGAGAAGCTGCTGGCCAGACATGCGGCGAGTCTAACCAGCGTCCACCGGGCGCCGACGGGGCAGCATGATGGACGGACGGGACGGACGGGGTGCCCCGGACGCGGCGCGGCGACCGCACGGCGGACGCCGGCCGCGGCTTCGACGGCACGGACCGCAGACGGAAGGAACGCACGATGGCCCTGTTCAAGAAGCGCACCGAGCCCAAGGCGGGCGACTGGTACTACTGCCTGCAGCACAAGACGGTGGAGGAGGGGCTGCAGTGCCCCGCCAAGAACCGCTTCGGTCCCTACGCCTCGCGCACGGAGGCGGAGCACGCCATGGACAAGGTGAAGGAACGCAACGAGGAGTGGGACGCCGAGTAGGCGGCCGGGCACGGCGGCGGACGGGACCGGCTCCCGGCGCTCGCGGCCCGGGCGACGAGGCGCGCGGCCGCCGGGCCGCCCCGCGAGGACGGCCCGGCGGGACACGGCCCGTGCGGCCGCGCCCCGGGGACGGACCGGCCGGTCAGCCGCAGTCGATGATCAACGAGGTGACCACGGAGCAGGTGCGGCCGGCGCTGTCGTCGGCGGGGTCGGGGTCCGCGGGCGCGGAGGCCGTGCGTGCCGCGGTGACGGTGTAGGGGACCCCGAGCGTCAGCAGTCCCACGGGCACGCTGAAGGTCCGCGTGGCCGTCGCGCCCGCCGCAAGGGCGCCGAAGGTGCAGGTGACCCGGCCCTCGGCGCCGGCGCACGAGCCGCCTGAGGCGGTCATCGGGGACGGCAGGGTGGCGGTGACGGTCGCGGACGTGACGGCGGAAGGGCCGTTGTCGGTGACGCTGAGGGTGTAGTCGATGCGGCCGCCGAGAAGTCCCGGAACGCCCTTGGCGGTGAGGGAGACGCGCAGGTCGGCGGCGGGCGCGGGGACGCGGACGATCCCGACCGGGTTGCTGCCGACGGTGGCCGTGGAGGCGACGGTGCCGGTGGACGTGTCGATCGCCGTCACCGTGTCGGCCCCGCTGTCGGTGACGTAGACGCGGCTGCCGTCCGCGTCGAAGGCCACCTCCTGCGGCTGGGGGCCGGCCGGGACCGTCGCGGTCACGGTGCCCGTGGCGGCGTCGATCATCGAGACCGTGCCGGAGTAGTAGTTGGCGACGGCGGCGAGCGTGCCGTCCGGCGAGAAGGCCACGCCGTGCGGGCCGGTGCCCACGGGGACGTACGAGGTCACCGCGGCGGAGGCGGTGTCGATCACGGCGAGGGACCCGCCGTTGACGAGGGAGACGTAGGCCCGCGTGCCGGACGGGTCGAAGGCCACCCCGTACGCGTGGGCGCGCACCGGTATGGAGTCCGTGACGGTGTCGGTCGCGGTACTGATCACCAGGACGGCGTTGGTGTCGCTGTCGTGCGTGACGTAGACCCGGGACCCGTCCGGCGAGACGGCCAGGCCGTCGGGCGCCGCGCCCACCGGGACGGTGGCGACGACCGTGTCGGTCGCGGTGCTGATCACGGAGACCGTGTTGCCGCCGAGGTCGGCCACGTAGACGCGGGAGGCGTCCGGCGTCACGGCGACGGCGTAGGGGGTGGCGCCGACCGGGACGGTCGCCGTGACGGTCCCGGTGGCCGTGCTGATCACGGAGACCGTGTCGCTGCCGCCGTTGGCGACGTAGGCGGTGCTGCCGGCCGGGTCGACGGCCACGCCGAAGGGCGCGGCCCCCACCCCGATGGTGGACGTGGCCGTGCCGCTGCCGCCGTCGAGGACGGAGACGTTCGCGGCGCCCGAGTCGGCGACGTAGAAACGGGGGCCGGGCGGCGCCGCGGCGGCCGGGGCGGCGGCCAGGCCGGTGGCGCCGGTGGCCGCGAGCATCAGGGCGACCGCGGGTGCGAGGAGGCGGCGGCCGGCAGCAACGAGGGATCTGCGGGCGGACGACGTGAAGGACATCGAGGACCCTTCCCGGGGCGCACCGCGGCGGCGGGAGCCTGCGGGCCCCCGGGGACCGGCGGCGGTGCGCTCACACGGTCCCACTGCCCGCGCCCGGCCCGCCATCACCCGGGAGGACCACGCGGCAGCCAGGCGGCCGCCCTCCGTTCCCGGGAAGTCGCGGGCGCCGCGCCCCGGTTGACGCGGCGGCGGCGGTCGGACGGGGGTCGTCCGGGCTCAGGGGCCCGCTTCCGGTGCGCCGCTCGTGGGGCGCTGCCGCGCGCTACGCCCCGGCCGTCTCGGGCGCCGCGGTGCCCTCCGGCAGGCCGCGCGCCACCGCCTCCTTCTGCGCGCGCCGGCGCAGCGCGTCCGGGTCGGTGTCGGCGTTGTAGCTCAGCAGTTTCGGCAGGGCCAGTGCCAGCAGTCCCACGGCGGCCACACAGGCGAAGCCGCCGCCCCAGATCGCGGGCCGGGTACCGGTCAGGCCGGCCGTGGTGCCCGCGCGGACCTGGCCGAGCTGCGGCCCGCAGCTGTACGAGAGGACCTCGATGCCGGCGAGCCGCCCGCGCAGCTCGTCGGGGACGGTCTGGTCCCAGATGGTGTGCCGTGCCAGCCCGCTGAGCATGTCGCCGGCCCCCGCGGCGGCCAGGCACAGCAGCACGAGCCACACGTGCGACATCAGCCCGGTCGCCGCCATCGCGAGCCCCCAGCTGCCGGCGCCGAGCGCGACCATCCGGCCGTGGCGGCGGGTGCGCGAGGCCCAGCCGCTCGTCGCCGTCACGAGCATCGAGCCGAACGGCACGGCGCTGTACATGAGCCCGAGCGCCCACGTGGCGTGCAGGTCGTCCGCGAGGAAGGGGAAGAGCGTCACCGGGTAGGCGAAGAACATCGCCGCGACGTCCATCGCGTACGTGCCGAGCAGCACCGGCTTGCTCCAGGCGTAGCGCGCGCCCTCCACCACGCTGCCCAGCGACGGCCGCGAGGCGGCGCCCGAGGGCGGCGCGGGCGCGAGCCGCAGGCACATGGGCACCGTGAGCAGGAAGCCGACCACCGTCACCGAGTAGGCGAAGGGCAGCCCGGCGTACGCGACGACGACGCCCGCGAGCGAGGGCCCCACCACGGCGGCGAGTTGGCCGCGCATGAAGTTGAGCGCGGAGGCGGAGGTCAGCTGGTCGTGCGGGACGATGCGCGCGATCAGCGAGCCGAGGGCGGGCTGCTGGAGCCCCGACAGCGCGGAGACGGCCGCCGCGACCACGTACAGGGGCCACAGGGCGGGGTGCGGCAGCAGGGAGTCGGCGAGCAGGACGAGGGCCAGCACGCCGAGGCCCGCCTCCGAAAGGAGGATGACCCGGCGCCGGTCGACGGCGTCCGCGAGCGCGCCGCCGTACAGGCCGAAGACGATCAGCGGCACGAGCTCGACCGCACCCATCGCGCCGACCGCGAACGGCGAGTCGGTCAGCTCCTTGATCTGCAGCGGCAGCGCGACCATCGTCATGGAGCTGCCGAAGGACGTCACGAGCCCCTGCAGCCACAGGAGCCGGAAGTCGCGCAGCGCGCGCAGCGGGGTCAGGTCGGGCAGGATCGCGAGGGCCCGGCGGAAGAGGTGCGGCACGAGGTGCCATGTTCCGTCCTCATACATGCACCGTGCAAGTGAAATCGGGCGGGGGCGGGGGCACGAGGAGGGCCGCCGCGGCGCCCGGCGGTGTCACCAGCGCGCCGGCGGCGGCGCCGTGAGCCGGTCACCGAGCAGCGAGAGCCGGTCCCTGAACCGGCGCCTGCCCCGCGCGGCGGGCAGCGGGCTCTCCCCCGCGGCCGCGCTCACCAGGTGCTGCACTGTGTCGAAGTCCACATCGCACGCCGGACCCGCGCCCGGCGGCCCGGCGGCGCCCAGCAGGAACTCCGCCGCTCCCAGGAGGCCGCCGCCCGCCGGAGACTCCGGCGGCGACCTCCTGATACGCGGCGTGC
>NZ_JAKGCV010000304.1 GCF_021556455.1 Streptomyces fuscigenes
CCCCGCGGTGGCGGGTCCCGTCGTCATCACACCGTTTCCGGCTGGGGCTTGTGGCCGTTCGCGAGGGAGGTCGCGGGCCCCGGCACCGCCGCGTACGCCTCCGGTCCCCGGCGCCGGCCGGGCCGTACGAGCAGGGCGAGCGCGCCGAGCAGGCCGCCCGCGCAGCCGCCGACGAGCGCGGCGAGCGGGGTGGACGGAGACGTGGGCGCGCCGGGCTTCACGGCGCGCGAGAACTGGAGCACCTTCACGTTGGTGCTGGCCTCCATGTGCGTGCCGTTGGTGACCAGGGCGCGCGCGACACCGTCCGCCATGTTCACCGCGGTGGTGGGGTTGGTGTCGGTGGCGGTCACGGAGATCATCGGGGCGTCCGGCGAGGTCGCGGTCGTCACGTGCTCCTTGAGGCGGGCGACCGGCACCCCGGCCCACACCTGCGCGTCGCCGAGCACCGCGACCTGCTGCGCGACACGGCCGTACGCGGTGGCGTAGCCGAGCGCGGCCGCCGCGTCGGACTTGTCGGCGGGCACGACGATGACGTAGCTGGTCGCGCTGTACTCGGGCGTGCCGAGCAGCCCGTAGGCGCTGCCCGCCGCGACGCCGGCGACGGCGGCCACCGGTACGACGGTCCAGCCGGGCAGCCGCTTCAGCCGCGCCAGGAGGGTCGGCCGCTCACGCTTCGGCGCTGATGTCTCGGACATGGTGGTTGTTCGCTCCTCGTGTGGCGATGGTGTAGACGGCCATCAGCCGCTCGGCACTGCGCGCGATGTCGTAGTGGTGCGCGGCGCGCGGCGCGGGCAGGCGCTCCCGCGTCCCTTCGGTGCCGCGCCGCTGGTGAGCGCGGAGTTCGGTGGTCAGTTCGGGTACGGAGCCGGTGATCTGCCGCGCGCCGGGCGCGGCCTCCGTGGGCAGGTCGTGCAGGGCGGGGCAGGTCACGTGCAGCACGGGCAGGCCGGCGGCGAGCGCCTCGACCACGGCGAGCCCGAACGCCTCGTCGGGCGACGGCGAGACGAAGACGTCCATGGCGGACAGCAGCGCGGGCAGCGAGAGGGCGCCCGGTCCGGCCGGCGGGTCCTCGCACGCACCGGTCAGCAGTACACGGTCGCCCGCGCCCGCCCGCCGGGCGACGCTCAGCAGCGCGTCCCGCTCGGGCCCCTCGCCGACGAGCAGCAGGCGCGCGCCCGGCAGGTCGGCGACGGCCCGTACGAGCGTGTCGAAGCGCTTGCCGCGGCTGAGGCGGCCCACGCCCCCGACGACGAACGCGTCCCGGGGCAGGCCGAGCCGGTCGCGGGTGGCGCGGCGGGCGTCCGCGTCGTAGGCGAAGCGGGCGGCCTCGATGCCGTTGGGCACGACGTGGATGCGGTGGTGCGGCACGCCCCACCGCTCCAGGCGGCGCGCCACCGTGTCGGACACGGCGACGGTCGCGGAGCCGAGCCGCTCCCCCGCGAGGTACAGCGCGCGGGCGCCCGTGGACAGCGGCCGGCCCTCGATCTGCCGGGCGCCGAGGGAGTGTTCGGTGGCGACGACGGCCCGCACCCCGGCGAGGCGCGCGGCGAACCTGCCGTACACGCAGGCCCGGTACAGGTGGGTGTGCACGAGGTCGTAGCCGCCGCGGCGCACCAGGCCGGTGAGCCGGGGCAGCGCCCCGACGTCCCTGTTGCCCGTCATGCCGAGGTGGCGCACGTCGACGCCGTCGGCGACGATCCCGTCGGCCACCGCGCCCGGGTTCGTGAGCGTGACGACGTCGTGGTCGGTGGGCAGGTGGCGCAGCAGCAGCCGCAGTTGCTGCTCGGCGCCGCCGATGCCGAGGCCGGTGATGACGTGCAGGACCCTCACTGCGCCGAGCCCTCCCGGGACGGCGCGGTGACGGCACCGGGCGCGGGCACCCGGGCCGGCTCCCCGGACGCGGGGCGCGCCGGGTAGGGCCCGTACGGCACGGGCTCGCGGCGCACCCGGTGCAGGGCGAGCTTGAGCAGCAGCCGGGTGGAGGTGTCCTCCTGGCCGACGTGCACGCGCGGCAGCGCGTGCAGGCCCGTGAGCTGCCCCGGGTCGATGGCGACCGCGTACTGGTATCCGGCGGCGCGCACGGCGTCGACCGCGCGCACGTCGACGTTCCCGTACGGATAGCAGAAGCCGGTCACCTCCCGGCCGGTGACGGCGCGCAGCAACTGGCGGCTGCCGGCCGTCTCGGCGGCGAGCCGCTCGTCGTCGACGGCGTCCGCGTCGGTGAGGTCGACGTGCAGGAGGCCGTGCGAGCCGATCTCCATGCCCGCGTCGGCGGCGGCGCGCACCCCGTCCTCGGTCAGCAGCGGCTTGCGCGGGCCGAGCGGGTCCCACTCGTTGGTGCCGCCGAGGCGGCCCGGCAGCACGTAGACCGTGGCGGTGAAGCCGTGGCGCAGCAGGGCGGGCACGGCGTGGGTGGCGAAGTCGGCATAGCCGTCGTCGAAGGTCAGACCGACGAGTCCGGCGTCGCGTCCCTCCGCGCGGGCCCGCAGCAGGCGCTCCATGGACACGCCGGTCAGGCCGCGCCGCCGCAGCAGGCGCAGCTGGCGCTCCAGGCGGTCGGGCGACACGGTGACGTGGTAGGGGTCGTGCGCCGGGTCGGCGACGGAGTGGTACATGGCCGCCCACAGGGGGCCTTCGGGCGGGCGCTCAACGGACATCGGTGAGCCTTCCTGTGACGGTGCGGACGGTACGGGCGGTGCGGCGCGCGGCGGCGAGGACCGCGTCGGCCTCGGGCGCGCGCAGGAGGGCGCAGACGGCGAGGAACACCGCCGCCACCGCGAGCGGGCCGGCGACGACGGCCGCGTACGGGTCGGGGGACGCCGGGAGCAGCGACACGCACAGGCGGCCCGCCCCCGTCGCGGCCACCGCGGCGGCGGCGAGCCGGGCGAGACCGGCCGCGACACGGGGGATGCGGACGGGCACGCCGCGCCGGGCGAGGCCGGCGAGCAGGAGGACGGCGGTGAGGCTGATGCCGAGCGCGTTGGCGGCGGCGATGCCGAGGACGCCCCACACCCGTACGAGGCCCGCGCCGGACGCGGTGGTCAGCGCGAGGCCGCCGATCATCGCGAGCGCGGGGAACCACAGCGGCCGCGCGGTGGAGAAGTAGCAGCGCACGAGCGCGCCGACGAGCGTCTGGCCGAGCAGGCCGAGCGCGTACACGCGCATCACGGACGCGGTGGCGGCGGTGTCGGCCGCGTCGAACGCGCCGCGCTGGAAGAGCACGTGCACGATCTGCGGGGCGCACGAGATGACGACGGCGGTGCCGAGGAGCACCACGACCGCGGCGGTGGCGAGGTCGCGCTCGACGCGGCGGCGCGCGGTGCCCGTGTCGCCCGCCGCCATCGCCCGCGCCACGACGGGGAACGTCACCGTGCACAGCATCAGCGACAGCGTCATCGGCAACTGCGCGACCTTCTGCGCGTAGTTGAGGTGCGAGATGGCTCCGGCGTCCAGCGGCGCCGCGAGGAAGCGCTCGACGAGGACCTGCGCCTGCCGGCTGAGCGCGAAGACGATGACCGGCGCGACGAGGGCGACCCCCACGCCGGGCACCGCCCCGCCCGAAGGGCTCGGCGCCGCCTCCCGCACCCGCCGCCACAGGGACGGCGCCTGCAGGGCCGCCATGCACAGCCCGCCGACGGCGACGCCGATCGCCGCGCCGCGGACCCCGAGGCGGGCCGGGAGCAGCAGCATGGTCGCGATGATGCCGGCGTTGTACGCCACGTAGATGGCGCCCGACGCGACGAAGCGGGAGTGGGCGCGCAGGGCCGCGCTGAAGTAGCCGACGAGGCCGAAGGAGAACACGCAGGTCGCGGTGGCGCGGGTGCAGTCGACGGCGAGGTCGTGATCGGGCAGGCCGGGCGCGAGGGCGTCCACGACCCAGGGCGCCCCCGCGATCACCAGCAGGGACACGCACCCGAGGACGACGCACATCGCCGGCAGCGTCCGGCGCACGAGCCCGCGCACCGAGCCCCGTGCGACGGCGAGGCTGAAGGCCGGCACCAGGACGAGCGCCATGGCGTCCTCGATGAGCAGCGTGGACGACACCTCGGGAACGGTCCAGGACACGAGGAACGCGTCGGACTCCGCGCCCGCGCCGAAGAGGTGCGCGATGACCTGGTCGCGTACGAGGCCGAGGAGCGCGCCGAGGGCGGTCAGGACGGCGGTGACCAGCGCGGCCCTGCCGAACCGCCGTCCGGCGCCGGCCCCTTCGGCCTCCTCGCGCACGGACGCGTCGGGCCCGCCGGACGCGGCGCTCGCGGGGGCGGCCGGCTGGACGGCGGACGCGGCCGGGGGGACTTCGGCGCTGGCGGGGGCGGCGGACGCACCGCTCGCCGGCCCGCCCGCCGTGGCGGCGGGCCCGTAGTGGTTCACGCGGATCATCTCCGACGCGAGCGCGCCGCCGCCCGCGATCAGCGGAAGCCCGGGATCGGCCGTCAGCGCCTTCGCCACCAGCGCGGACGCGTCCACCCCCGGCGGTGTGCGCAGCGTCGTCGCCACCGGGGCGGCGGCAGCGGCCTCCCGCACGAACGGGACGAGCCCCCCGCCCATCGCCAGCACACCCGCCCGCGTCGCCGCCGCGGCCAGGGCGTGCTTCTTCTGCACGGAGGCCAGGCCGGCCTGCTCGATGCGGCCGAGGCAGGCGTCGAGCGCCGCCATCTCCAGCTGCGCCGGCGCGTGCGGCAGGGCGCGCCGGCCCGCGTCGATCCAGCGCTCCTTCCAGTCGAG
Source organism: Streptomyces fuscigenes (assembly GCF_021556455.1). Lineage (GTDB taxonomy): Bacteria > Actinomycetota > Actinomycetes > Streptomycetales > Streptomycetaceae > Streptomyces > Streptomyces fuscigenes. Next base: position 4,726 of record NZ_JAKGCV010000304.1, read on the forward strand.
CAGCGAGAGGTACGAGCGGCGCGGCGCGCTCGGGTTCGCCGCCAGCCGGGCCCAGGCGCGCTCGCTCACCGACACGGCGGACACGCCCGCCGGGCCGCCCATCGCCTTCTGCGCCCCGATCACGCACAGGTCCACGCCCCATGCGTCGGGCAGCAGCGGCTCCGCGGCGACGGACGCCACCGCGTCGAGCATCAGCAGCGCGCCGTGGGCCCGCACGACCTCGCCGATCTCCGCGACCGGGTTGGTGTTGCCGGTGGCGGCCTCCGCGTGCACCAGGGACACGAAGTCCGTCTCCGGGTGCTCGGCGAGCGCGCGCTCCACGGCCTCCGCGCCGACGGCGCCGGAGAACGGCACCTCCAGGTCGTGCACGAGCGCGCCGCAGTCGCGCAGCCAGCCGCCGAACGTCTGCCCGTAGGGCCCCGTGACCACGTTCAGCGCGGTCGAGCCCGGGCGGGCGGCCCCCTTCACGCATCCCTCGAGCGGCAGCAGCGCCTCGCCCTGCATGATCACCACGTCGTTGCCGGTGCCGAGCAGCGCGGCCACCCGCCGTTCCACGGCCGCGAACTCCGCGGCGGTCGGCGGCGCCAGGTCCAGCAGGGCGTTCGGCGGGGGAGCGGCGGGCGAGGGGTGTGTCACGACGGGCTTCTTTCCGGGGTGCTTCGGGGCGGCGGCGGGGTCCGCCGGCCGTATGTCTGCGATCTCTGCGATATGTCTGCGATCTCTGCGATCTTCTCGAATCCTCTCGAACGAGGGTACTCACGGGCTCGTACAGTGCTCCCATGAGCGATGGGACGGCAGCGCCGGCACTGCACGTGAGGGGGCGGGTCCTCCTCGGGCCCGACGAGGCCGTGGACGAGCTGTGGGTGGTCGGCGGCCGGGTCACCTACGAACGGCCCGCGGGCGTGCGCGACCTGCGCACGGTCACCGGGTGGGTGCTGCCCGGCCTGGTCGACGCGCACTGCCACGTCGGACTCGACACGCACGGCCCGGTCGACGCCGCGACCAGCGAGAAGCAGGCGATCGGCGACCGCGACGCGGGCGCGCTGCTGCTGCGGGACGCGGGCTCGCCCTCGGACACGCGCTGGGTCGACGACCGCGACGACCTGCCGAAGATCATCCGGGCGGGCCGGCACATCGCGCGCACCCGCCGCTACATCCGCAACTTCGCGCACGAGATCGAGCCGGACGACCTCGTCGCGTACGTGGCGCGGGAGGCGGTGCGCGGCGACGGCTGGGTCAAGATCGTCGGCGACTGGATCGACCGCGACGCCGGCGACCTGACGCCCTGCTGGCCGCGCGGGGCGGTCGAGGCGGCGATCGCCGAGGCGCACCGGCTCGGCGCGCGCGTCACCGCGCACTGCTTCGCCGAGAACTCGCTGCGCGACCTGGTGGAGGCGGGAATCGACTGCGTCGAGCACGCGACGGGGCTGACCGAGGACACGATCCCGCTCTTCGCCGAGCGGGGCGTGGCGATCGTGCCCACGCTCGTGAACATCGCGACCTTCCCGCAGCTCGCCGCGGGCGGCGCGGCCAAGTACCCGCGCTGGTCCGCCCACATGGAGCGGCTCCACGCGCGGCGCTACGAGACGGTGCGCGCGGCGTACGACGCCGGCATCGCCGTCTACGCGGGCACGGACGCGGGCGGCTCGCTCGGCCACGGCCTCGTGGGCGCGGAGATCGCGGAACTGGTCACGGCCGGGATCCCGGTGCTCGACGCGCTGTCCGCGGGCACCTGGGGGGCGCGCCGCTGGCTCGGCCGCCCCGTACTGGAGGAGGGCGCGCCGGCGGACCTCGTGGTCTTCGAGGAGGACCCGCGGGCGGACGTCCGGGTCCTGACGGCGCCGCACCGGGTCGTCCTGAACGGCGCCGTGGTGGCCTGAGCGCGGGCCCGGGCGCGTCACCTTCGCCGGTGCCGTGCGGGCCGGGGCCCGAACGGCGGTCGGCGGAGCGATGCCGTGGTACGGCCGGGGGCCCGGCGTTGACGGTGGTACGGCACGGGCGAGGCGACGGCGGAAGTACCGCGCGGGGGCGGGGGCGGGGGCGCGGCCCGGCTC
>NZ_JAKGCV010000305.1 GCF_021556455.1 Streptomyces fuscigenes
CCGCCGCGACGGCGGCCGCCGCGGGATCGGCCACCGCGCCGGTGGGCGCCGCGCCGGCAGGGGCCGCGGGGCGCGCCCGGCGGTGATCCGGGACTGCCCGGTACGGGCCGGAGCTCCCTCGCACACCGCGAGGGGGCTCCGGCGGTTTCGGCGCCGTGCGGTGCCTGGTGTGCCGTGCCGTGCGGGCGGTCGTGTGCCGTTTCGTTCCGGGCCGGTGCGGTGGTTTTGCGCGGCGGTGCGCCGACCCCGTGTAGGCGCCGCCCTGCCGGGCAGGCGAAGAGGCCGGGCCGGGATGGGTACCCGACCGCCGAAGCCCGGGCCCGCACGGGCCTGGCTTGCCACTCCCGGGCCGTGATGAGGGAGGATGGCGGCAACCGTACGAAGGGAAGAACACGGTGAGCATCGATCCGTCCGCGATTCCAAACTTCGGGGGGCGCCCCGAACCGGAGCCGGCTTCTGGAGCGGCGGCTCCCGTCGTCGTCCCGGACCAGGACCTGGTGAAGCAGCTCCTCGACCAGATGGAGCTGAAGTACGTCGTCGACGACGAGGGCGACCTCGCGGCGCCGTGGGAGGAATTCCGCACGTACTTCATGTTCCGCGGCGACGACGAGCAGCAGGTCTTCTCCGTGCGCACGTTCTACGACCGGCCGCACCACGTCGACGAGAAGCTCCGCATCCTGGAGCTGATCGACGACTGGAACAGGCGCACCCTGTGGCCGAAGGTCTACAGCCACGTCCACGAGGAGGACGACGGCCCGCCGACCGTCCGCCTCATCGGTGAGGCGCAGATGCTGATCGGCACCGGTGTCGCGATCGACCACTTCGTGTCGTCCACCGTCAGCTGGGTGCGCGCGTCGATCGAGTTCGACAAGTGGCTGGTCGAGCAGCTCGGCCTCGAACCGGGCGACGAGAAGCCCGAGGACGCGTAGCCGGCCGCGGCCTCAGAGACGCGGCCGGCGAGGCACGGTCCCTGAGGCACGGGCCACCGGGTGCGGGCAACCGGCCCCCGCCACCGTTCGCGGTGACGGGGGCCGCGGCGTGCCCGGCCGCGGACGCGGGCGCTGGGTGCTGCGTCCGCGGGGCGGGGCAGGGGGCGGCGCCGGGTCCGCCCGTCCGGGCCGCGTGCCGCGGCGAGGCCCTAGGGTGGCGGCACAGGCGGTGCGGCAACGGCGGCGGAAGCGGGAGATGCCTCGATGGACACGATGAGCGGCGGCACCTGGCGGCCGGCTGAGCGGGTGCGGGGCATGGGCACCTCGATCTTCACCGAGATGACCGAGCTGGCGAGGGAGACCGGCGCCGTGAACCTCGGCCAGGGCGTGCCCGAGCTGGCGAGCCCGCCGCAGCTGCTGCGGGACGTGGCGGACGCCGTGCTCGGCGGCCACAACCAGTACCCGCCGGCGATCGGCCTGCCCGCGCTGCGCGAGGCCGTGGCCGCGCACCAGCTGCGGCGCTACGGCCTCGGCCTCGATCCGGCCTGCGAGGTCCTGGTCACCACGGGCGCGACCGAGGCACTGGCCGCCTGCGTGCTGGCGCTGTGCGACCCCGGCGACGAGATCATCGCGTTCGACCCCTGCTACGACGCCTACGCGGCGGACGCGCGCCTCGCGGGCGCCCGGCTCGTCGGGGTGCCGCTGGCCGCGGACGGCGACGGCTTCGCGCTGGACGCCGGCGCGCTGCGGGCCGCCGTCACGCCGCGCACGCGCGTGCTGATCCTGAACACCCCGCACAACCCGACCGGCAAGGTCTTCACGCCCGCGGAGCTGGAGGCCGTGGCGGCCGTGTGCCGGGAGCACGACCTGACCGCCGTCACCGACGAGGTCTACGAGCACCTCGTCTACGGGGACGTACCGCACCGCCCGATCGCCGCGCTGCCCGGCATGCGCGAGCGCACCCTGTCGGTGTCGAGCGCGGGCAAGACGTTCAACACGACGGGCTGGAAGGTGGGCTGGGTGACCGGGCCCGCGCCGCTGGTGGCCGCGGTGAACGCGGCGAAGCAGTTCCTCACGTACGCGTCGGGCACGCCCTACCAGGGCGCCCTGGCACGGGCGCTGGACTCGGTGGAGGAGTGGGCCGCCGGACTGCGCTCCCAACTGCGCGGGCACCGCGACCTGCTGACGACCGGTCTGGAGGCCGCGGGGCTGCGGCCGTTCCGCTCGGACGCCGGCTACTTCGTGCAGGCGGACGTGCGGCCCGCCGGCTACGAGGACGGTGTGGCCTTCTGCCGCGACCTGCCGGGACGCGTCGGTGTGGTGGCGATCCCGACGTCGGCGTTCCAGGTGGCCGAGGGCCCGCGATGGCTGGTGCGGTTCTCCTTCTGCAAGCGCGAGGCCACGCTCGACGAGGCCGTCACCCGGCTCAAGCGGCTCGCGGCCTGACAGCGGCGAGCGAACGGAGCGCCGCCGGTCGCTTCGGCGCAGAAAACTGGTCAACCGCCCCCGAAGCGACCACGGCTCACTCGGTGTCTTTCGGATGCCGTGGGGAGGCGTACACGAGGATCACGGTGGAAGTCTCCGTGCTGACCAGGTAGCGCACTCGACCGCCGCTGGTGACTTCGTACTCCCACTGCTCGAGGTCGGACCCCTTCCACGCCTTGGTCGCGTGCCTGCCTCGTAGCTGATGCCGGCGATTCCAGTCGGAGCGGGACAAGGGGTCTTCTCGGAGGGCTTCCAGGCAGCGGTGCGCGCTCGGCAGCGCGACACGACACAGTTCCTCCCAGCCCGTCACCGCCTCTGTGGTCCCGAAGACGACGTTCCACCCGTTGAGGGGCGGAACGCTCACTCGGTCTCCTTTCTTCGGGCTCACCCACGCACCTCGACCGGACCGAGGTCGTCACCGTCGAGCGGCCGCACCGACTCCCTGAGCTGGCCGGGATCGGCATTGATACGAGCCGTGGCGCGCCAGGAGACGATCGCGCGATGCACCGCCTCCCCCGCGCCCAGTTCGGCGGCGTCCGACAGCGCTTCGAGAAGCTCGACGGTGAAGGCCCGAACCTCTTCCGCGTCCAAATGGCGGACCCAGGGGAAGACGTCAGGGAGCGCGAGAAGGAGCGACTTGGCGCCCTCGTCCCGCTTCATGAGTGCGAGGAAAAGACGTGAGGCGGTGGTGAGGTTCTCCTCGGTGTTCTCCGCCCGTACAGCCGTGGTCAGCACCATGTCGGGCGCGTCCCGGTGCGTCACGCGAAGGCGCCCCAGGGCCGCCGCCCTGGCCGCGACACCCTTGGGGTTTCGGGAGAGATCGGTGAAGGAGACGGATTCCGTTTCTGAATCCAGGTGCACGGTGGCCATAGTCAGAGTTTACTCAGATCCTGTTCTGATTGCCAGTGCTGCGCGGTCTGTGGCGTGCGCACCTTTCACGTTCCACTGCCGCGAGGCCACGCTCGACGAGGCCGTCACCCGGCTCAAGCGGCTCGCGGCCTGACACGCCCCGTCCGGCCCCGCGCGGCCCGTCGGGGGCGGCCTCGGGGGTGCGGCGCGGCGCGTGTCCCCGAACCTCTGGTGTTGCTCAACAGTTCGGCAACACGGCTTTGGGCCGCCGTCCTCGGGGGAGACGACAGGCAGGACAACAAACGGGGGAAGGCAGGTGACGCGCGATGTGGATCATCGTGGCGTGCGTGGTGTTCGTCGTCCTGGTACTGCTGGCGGCGGTGCGGGGCGCGCAGGGGAGCCGGATGCGGACGTCCGGCGGCAGGTCGGGCAGGGCGGGCCGGTCCGGCGGCGCACGGAGCGTGCGCCCTTCGTCGTCCTCGGGCAGCGAGAACAGCTGGTGGGCGGACGGCGGCGGGGCGAGCGACCCGCGCCACGGCGGCGGCTCGCACGGCTCGCACCACAGTGACGGCGGCGGCCACCACGGCTCGCACCACGGCGACAGCGGCGGCCACCACGGCGGCCACTCCTGCGGCGGCGGGCACTCCTGCGGCGGTGGCGGCCACTCGTGCGGCGGCGGCAGTTCCTGCGGCGGCGGGAGCTCCTGCGGGAGCAACTGACCGCGCGGAAGGGCCGATCGGAAGGCCCCCGGGGCCGCGGGGCCGCCCCGGGGCTCCGGCCTGGTAGCGACCCCGGACACTGCCCGGACCGAGCCCCCGAGGCCGCCCCGGCCGGGTCCCGGAGGCCCGCCGGACGGGACGCCGGGGACGTGAGAGGCGCAGGGGGCGCACCCGAGGGGCGCGTCACGGGCGCCAACGGCATGTGACAGCGGCGCACACGAGGCGCGGGAGCGGGTGGTGCGGGGCCCCCGCCCGCTCCGACGTGCCGTCGAGAGCGCCATCTGAACATCTGAACACCGGGGCCCCCGAGGGGATGGAAACCCCGTCAAGTTGGGTAAAAACGCTGTAGGCCCGGCGGAGTTCGTGATTCGCTGGACGGAGTCCTCCACCAGCCCTCGGGCTCCCGGGACCGCCCCGCGGAGACGAGAAGGCACCTTCCGCGCGTCCCTCAGCATCTTCCGTCCGGGGCTGCCCCCGGCGCCTCTCCGGGGTGCCCCCGGCCCATCCGTCACGTGTGTTTGCGGAGCCGATCCATGCTCACCACCCTGAATACCGCCTACACCGACACCCGCGCCGCCGACCTGGCCTGGGCGTTGGGACGGGGACCACTGCCGGCCCTCGCCACGCTCGACCTGGACCTTTCCGGTGCGCGGCTCCAGCTGCGGCTGCTCGGCGCCTCGCACCAAGTGCTGCTCGAGGAGGACGGGGGCACCTGTTCCGAGACGGTGGCCTGCATCCCCGGCAGCAGCACACCCCTGCCGCTCGGTGTGTCCGAGCGCATCGGCGACTGGGAGTACGAGTTCGCCGCGCGCGTCGAGCACCTGTCACGGGGCCAGTTCGCGGGCAGAGCACAGGAGTTGCTCGCCCTGGTGTCCGACCACCCGAACGGGCTTGCGGGCACGTTCCCGGGCTCGCCGCACGCCTTCACGGCCCTGCTCGCGCAGCGCGACGAGGGCGCGGTGCGCTGGCGCACCTGGCACGCGTACCCCCAGGAAGGCCAGCTCGTCGTGACCCGTACCCGTGTCGGTGTGCGCATGCCGGCCGTGCTCTGACCGCTGCCGTGCGGCGGCCGGGCGACGACCGTCGCGGGCCGTTGCCCCGGCGCCGCGGGGGCTCCGGCCCGCGGGGCGGCGGGCGACCGCGTCGGGCGACCGCCGTGTTCCGCCGTGCCGGTCGGGACGGCGCGGGGCGTCGCCGACCGTGACCCTGGAGCGTCGAGATACACCCGTGTGGGTGACCATGTGCACGAGTTCCGTGACGTAGCGTTACCACATGATCGACCAGTACGCCATGGCGCAGCGAGGGCCGTCGTCGGCCGGGCCGCCGTCCTGCCGCGGGCCGCGGCTGCCGGTGCGCGCCGACGCGGTCCGGTTCCTGGTGCTGCTCGTGGTGTTCGTCTGCGCGGCCTGCGGACTCGTGTACGAGCTGGAGCTCGTCGCGCTCGGCTCGTACCTCATCGGCGACTCGGTCACCCAGGCGTCCGTGGTCCTGTCGGTGATGGTGTTCGCCATGGGCATCGGCTCGCTGCTGGCCAAGCGGCTGCGCTCGCGGGCGGCCGTCGGCTTCGGGCTGGTGGAGTCGGTGCTCGCGCTGGTCGGCGGGATGTCGGCGCTCGCGCTGTACGCGAGCTTCGCCTGGCTGGGCGAGTCCCGGGGGGCGATCGTCGCGTTCTCCCTCGCCATCGGCGTGCTGACGGGAGCCGAGATCCCGCTGCTGATGACGCTGATCCAGCGCGTCTCGCGGCAGGACGCCGGTGCGGCCGTCGCGGACCTGTTCGCCGCGGACTACGTGGGGGCGCTCGTCGGCGGCCTGGCCTTCCCGTTCCTGCTCCTGCCCTGGCTCGGCCAGCTGACGGCCGCCATGGTGACCGGCGGGGTGAACGTGGTCGCGGGCGGCGCGCTCGTCCTGTGGCTGTTCGGCCGCGACCTGTCCCCCCGGGCGCGGACCCTGCTGCTCGTCGCGGACGTGCTGGTCCTCGCGGTGCTGGCGACGGCCGCCGCCACGGTCGGCGAGTTCGAGCGGGCCGCCCGCACCGCGGTGTACGGGTCGGGGGTGCGCGTCGCCGTGCACACGAGCGTGCAGGAGATCGTGCTCACGGGCGGGACACGGGGTCCCCTGGACCTGTACCTGGACGGCAGGCTCCGGGTGAGCGCGCGCGACGAGTACCGCTACGACGAGGGGCTGGTGCACCCGGCCATGCGGGGCCCCCACGCCCGGGTGCTGGTCCTCGGCGGCGGGGACGGGCTGGCGGCCCGGGAGGCGCTGCGCTACCGGGACGTCCGGTCGGTGACCGTCGTCGACATCGACGCCGGCGTCGAGCGGCTGGCGCGCACCGACCCCGCCCTGAGCGTGCTCAACGGGCACGCCTACCGCGATCCGCGGCTGCACGCCGTCACGGGCGACGCCTTCACCTGGCTGCGCCGGGCGGAGCAGGGTTCCGGGCCCGGTCCCTTCGACGTCGTCGTGTGCGACCTGCCCGACCCGGGCATCACGTCCAGCTCCAAGCTGTACTCGCAGGAGTTCTACGGGCTCGCCGCGCGCGCCCTCGCCCCCGGCGGCCGGCTCGTGGTGCACGCGGGACCGCTGGGGAGGCGGGTGCGGGCCTTCTGGACGGTGGACGCGACGCTGCGGGCGGCCGGATTCCGCACCACGCCCTACCGCGCCACCGGCCCGGCCGACGGGTTCGCCGGCGGCCCCGACCGCGCGAAGCGGGCCGGCCGGGGCCGGGCGGACGCCGAGGACTGGGGGTTCCTGCTGGCCGCGCGGGGCACGGACGCCCCCC
>NZ_JAKGCV010000306.1 GCF_021556455.1 Streptomyces fuscigenes
CGGGACGCCGGCCGCCCCGCGCGCCGGATGGCGGCGCGGCGTCCGGGCGCGTGGCGCGTGGCGCCGGCCGGTGGCGCGTGGTCTGCTGGCTGCCACGGCGGTGAGCGGCGGAGGGAAGCGACGATGACCCGGACTTCCGGCGGGAGGGCCCGGCGCCGGCGGCTGCGTTTCGACGGCTGGATCGCCGGCACGGGCACGGCGTCGGGGACCCGCGCCGTCCTGGGCCACTGGCCGCTCTCCCCCTTCGGCGCGTTCAGTGACGTGATGGTCGAGGACCAGGACGGTCACCGGACGCTCCTCGCGCCCACCCGGCAGACCGCGGACTTCGTCGCCGCCACGTACTCCTTCGACACGGTCCGCGTGGTGCCGGTCCAGGTCGTGACCGAGGGCCGGCTGTGGGAGGTCGCCGCCGGACCGCTCGAGTGGCGCTTCGCGGTGGGGCCGCGGGGCCCGCTGGGGCTGGCGCTGCGCGCGGTGCCCGGCGCGGTGGCCCGCCGTCCCGCGTGGGGTGCGCTGACGGACCGTCCGGCATCCGCACTGCTCGACGGGGTACGCACGCGCGGGAGCGCGGGCGGCGACCGCAGGGAGTGGTACGGCGCACGCGACCTGCGGCCGCTCGCCGCGGTCTCGGCGTCCTGGGAGGGCGCCGACCTCGGGGCGATGGCGCCGATCGCGCCGCCCGTGCGCTTCGGCTTCGGTTCCGTGCCCCGTACGCCCTCGCTCGTTCGGGTCACGAGCACGGTCGAGGTCGCCGACACGATCGGGGAGAGCGGCCCCCTCGGCGGCGGCCACCCGGCGGAGCCCTGAGGCGACCGGCGGGGACGGCGCCGGGCCCGCCCCACCGGCCGGTCTCCCCACCGGCCGGCCCGCCCGTGTCGACCGGTCCGCGTCCCCACCGGCCGGTCTGCCCGTACCGGAGGGTGTCCACCCCCAACGCCACCGCCACCGCCCGAGGTGCTGCCGCCGGCCGCCGCGCCCCGGCCGGCCGTTCGGGCTCGCCGCCCGGCCCGGAGCCGGCCGGCCCCCCGGTCCCACCCGCCTCGACGGTCCCCGGGGATCAGCGCGCGAGGGCGACGGCGAGCAGGGCGAAGGCCGCGACGATGACGGCGAGTCTGACGTAGTGGAGCCTGTCCCAACGCGCCAGCTGCTCCTTCCAGTCGGCGGGCGCCCCCTCGCGCGACCAGGCCGCGGAACGCGAGTTGATCGGCACGAGGAACAGGATCGACAGCACGATGCTGAGCACGAGCAGCGCGGCGCCCGACACGATCGGCCCGGTCCCCTCGTCGCCCCAGACCAGTGCGGCCCAGATCCCCGTGAGGACGAGCGAGCCGAAGTACCAGAGCGGCATCACCCGGCCGAGCACGCGCGCCCCGTCGCTGCGGGCGTGCAACCCCCCGTCGTCCGGCAGCCGGTGGAGGATCGGGTTGACGAAGACGGCGACCGCGAACTCCACGCCGACCATCAGGCCGACCACGACGACCGTGACAACAGCCAGTGCGTCCTGCATGTCCCCTCCCAAGGAACGATCCCGTGTAGATCTAGCAGCGCTAGATTCTGAAACGATGCTAGACCTGCCATCGCTTGAATGTCTAGCACTGCTAGAATTCGAGCATGTCCGTACGTGAACGCAAGGAACGCGAGAGGGCCGGCCGCCACCGGCTGATCGTGGCCACGGCCCGTGAACTCGCCGAGACGCAAGGGTGGGACGCGGTCACCACGCGCCGCCTGGCCGAGCGGATCGAGTACAGCCAGCCCGTGCTGTACAGCCATTTCCGCGGCAGGAAGGAGATCGTGGGGGCGGTGGCGCTCGAGGGGTTCGCCGAACTGGCGGACGCGCTGCGCGCCGCGGCCCGGAGCGGGCCGGCCGGCCGGGACGCGGTGACCGCCACGGCGGGGGCCTACGTCGACTTCGCCGCGCGCAACCCCGCGCTGTACGACGCGATGTTCAGCCTCGACAACGGCCTGCCCTTCGCGGACGACGCCACGCCCGCTCCGCTGCGCGAGGCCTTCGAGGCCTTGGTCGAACCGCTCGCGGGCCATGCCCAGCCCGCCGAACCCGGCCTGTTCGTCGAGACGTTCTGGGCGGCGCTGCACGGACTCGTGACGCTCACCCGCGGCGGGCGACTGCCCGCCGGCCGGGCCGACGACCGCCTCGCGCTGCTGGTCGACCGCTTCGTCCCGCACGGGGCGCGCTGAGCCCGCGCCGCGCGCACCGCCACCCGTGGGGCTCAGGACGCCATTGACACGGAAGTGAGCGGGAGTGATCCTGGTTGCTCAAGTCGCCTGTGGATAAGCGGAATCGGCGACACGTCCGTACCGGCCCGCTACCCGACCGACCGCCAACTGCCGCTCAGCGGCTCCTGGATGGAAAAGGGCACGTCGAGGCCGACGTGCCGGTCCGCGCTCGCGCCGGCTTCCGGGCGGGCCCGCGGCCACCCCTCGCGTACCGGAAGGCGCCGGTGCGCCTCGATCGTGCTTCCCGTACCGCGCACAGCAGGGGAAAGGGCTGATCTTGTCCGCACCGCGAACCCTCCACGGCACCACCGCCTCCCGGCCGTCCGCAGCGGCGCTCCGGCGCCCCGGCGAGTCCGGATCCGGCGCCCCGCGCGCCCCGCTCTCGGCGGGACAGGAGCGGCTGTGGGTACTCGCCCAGGGCGAGGGAGCGGCCTCCGCGTACAACGAGCAACTGGGGTTCCGCTTCGTCGGGCCGCTCGACCCGGACGTGCTGGCGGCGGCGTTCGACGCCCTCGCCGACCGGCACGAGATCGTACGCACCCGGCTGGTCCCGGCGCCGGACGGCACGGCCGAGCAGGTGGTCGACGCGCCGGGCGGCGGCTTCGCGCTCGTGCGGGAGGACCTGACCGGGCACCCCGACCCCGCGGCGCGCGTCGCGGAGGTGCAGCGCGAGGAGTGCGCCGCGCCCTTCGATCCCGCGGCGGCTCCCCTCTTCCGTGCGCGGCTGCTGACGCTGGGGCCCGAGGAGCACGTACTGGTCTTCCTCGCGCACCACAGCGTCTTCGACGGCTGGTCGCAGAACGTCATGCTGGCCGACCTCGGCACGCTCTACCGGGCCCTGTCGCGCGGCGAGGAGGTCCCGCCGCCGCCGGCCGGCCTCCGGTACGCCGACTACGCGCGCGAGCAGCGCGCCTGGCTGGCCCTGCCGGGAGAGGACGGCCCGGCCCCCCACGAGGCCTACTGGAAGCGGCAGTTGACGGGCGCGCCCCCACTGCTTGAGCTGCCCGGGGACCGGCCGAGGCCACCCGTGCAGGACCTCGGCGGCGGGCGGGTCCCGGTGCTGGTGGACGCGGAGGTGACGGCCGGGCTGCGGCGGTTCGCCGAGGGCTGCGGGGTGTCCCTCTACGCGGCCGTCCTGGCCGGCTGGTACCTGCTGCTCGCGCGGCTGAGCGGGGAGGACGACATCGTTGTCGGGCTGCCGGCGGCGAACCGTCGCGGCCGCGGTGCCGACGACGTCATGGGCTTCTTCGTCAACACCCTGGCGCTGCGCGTGGACGTGGCCGCATCGAGGACCGGCGCCGCGCTGGCGCGCGAGGTGCGGCGGGCCCTGCGCGAGGGGCTGGGCCATGTCGACCTGCCCTTCTCGCGGGTGGTCCAGGCCGTCAACCCCCCACGCGGCACGGGCCACACGCCCCTGTTCCAGACGCTGTGCGCGTGGGTGCCCGCGGACGAGGACCTGATGCGGCTGCCGGGCGTCACCATGGCGCGGATCCCGGTGCCCGTCGCGCACGCGAAGTTCGACCTGGCCCTCGCGCTGGCTGAGCGCGACGGGCTGATCGAGGGCGAACTCGACTACGCCACCGCCCTGTTCGACAAGGCGACCGCGGAGCGCTTCGCCGGCTTCCTGGTACGGCTGCTGGCGCAGCTGGCCGAGGACCCGGAACGCGAACTCGCCTCGCTGTCCCTGCTCGGCCCCGGGGAGGAGCGCCGCCTGCTCACCGAGTGGAGCGACGGCGGCCCCGGCCCGGACGTGCCCGCCGCGTGGCAGGGCGGCGCGGTCACCGCCTTCGAGGCCCAGGTGCGCGAGCGGCCTCACGCGCCCGCGCTGTTCGCCGGGGGGACGTCCCTCACGTACGCGGAACTGGAGCGCCGCGCGAACGGCCTCGCGCACGCCCTGGTCGCGCGGGGCGTGCGGCACGGCGACGTGGTGGGTCTGCACGCGGGCCGCTCACCCGCACTGGTCGCGGCGGTGCTCGCGGTGTGGAAGGCCGGTGCCGCCTACCTCCCGCTCGATCCGGCCCAACCGCTCGACAGGCTGCGGTCGATGGCCGCGGACGCCGTCCCGGCGATCGTGCTCAGCGACGCCCCGCGGACGCCCGGCGGCTGGGCCTCCCTCGCCGCGCTGGAGGCCGAGGGGCCAAGCGGTGGCGATGCGGAGCGCGGCCCCGGGGTCGGGGTGGGCGCCGGCGACCTGGCGTACGTGATCTGCACCTCCGGGTCGACGGGCCGGCCCAAGGGCGTGGCCGTCACCCACGGGAGTGTCATGAACCTGATGCTCGGGTGGTGCGAGCGGTTCGGCACGTTCCCCGGGGAGGCCGCGTCCGCCTGGTCGAGCACCGGCTTCGACGCCTCCGTGCACGAGATCGTCCTGCCGCTGACCACCGGAGGCGTCCTGCATCTGGTGCCGGACGCGCTGCGCGGCGACCCGCGGGAGCTGATGGGCTGGCTGCGCGAGCACCACGTCGTCCAGGCGTTCCTGCCGCCCGCGTACGTGCGCTGGATCGACGAGGCACCCGCTGAGCGCCTGGCCGGACTGTCCCTGCGGCGGCTGCTCACGGGCGTCGAGTCGCTGCCCGAGGCCGCGCTCGCGCGCCTGCGGGAGCACCTGCCGCAGCTGCGGATCTGCTACGGCTACGGGCCCACCGAGGCCACCCTCTACAGCACCGCGTACACGGACCCCCGGCCCCTGGAGCGGCCGAGCCCGATCGGCAGGCCGCTGCCCGGCACCCGGCTGTACCTGCTGGACGGGCGGCTGCGGCCGGTCCCGGCCGGCGTGGTCGGCGAGGTCTTCCTCGGCGGCGCCTGCCTCGCCCGGGGCTATCTGCACCGCGACGACCTCACGGCCGAGCGCTTCCTGCCCGACCCGTTCCTGCCGGGCGAACGCGTCTACCGCACGGGCGACCTGGCGCGCTGGCTGCCGGACGGCACCGCGATGTACGCGGGCCGGGCCGACGACCAGGTCAAGCTGCGCGGCTTCCGGGTGGAGCCGGGGGAGGTCGAGGCCGCCCTGCTGCGACTGCCCGGCGTACGGGAGGCGGCGGTCCTCGCCGACCGCGACGCCGCCGGCGAGCAGCGCCTGGTCGCCGCGATCGCGTCGGCGGACGGCGCGCCGCCCGGGGGCCGGCGCGCCGCGCTCGCGCCGCTGCTGCCCGACCACATGATCCCGTCCGTCTTCCTGGAGGTGGAGCGCCTGCCGGTCAACCGCAGCGGCAAACTCGACCGGACGGCCCTCCTGGAGCGGATGCCGGCAGCGCCCGCCGACCAGGTCAACACGGCGAGCCCCCGCGACCGCACGGAGATGGCCCTGCACCGGATATGGAGCCGGGTGCTCCTGCATCCCTCGGTCGGCGTCCGCGACGACTTCTTCGCCGTCGGCGGGACCTCGCTCTCGGCGATCAAGGTGGCCCACGCCGTGCGCGAGGAGTTCGGGGTGGCCCTGCCCGTGCAGGACGTGCTGCGCCACCCCACGATCGAGGCACTGGCCGCGCGGCTGCGCACGGGCTCGTCCGCGCCGGACGCGGGCAGTCTCGTCGAGTTCCGGCCGGGCGACGGCGGGCAGCGCGTGGTGTGCGTGCACCCCGCCGGCGGAACGGCCTTCTGCTATCTCCCGCTCGCGGCCGCCCTGCCCGCCTCCGTGGGCGTCAGCGGCATCCAGTCGCCCGGCATCGAACCGGGCGAGCGGGCGCTGCCGAGCGTCGAGGCCATGGCCCGGGAGTACCTTCGCCTCGTCGCCCCCGTACCCGGCGAGTCACTGGTGCTGTGCGGCCTCTCTTACGGCGGCCTCGTCGCGCACGAGATGGGCCGTATGCTCGCCGCGGCCGGACACGAGCGGCTCTCCGTCGTCCTGCTCGACACCCTCGCGTCGGACGACCCCGCCGAGCGCGCGGCGGTCGAGCCGGTGGACGCGGCCGAGTTCCGCGAGAAGCTGGTGCGGTTCAACGGGATGTATCCCGGCATCGAGGACGAGCAGGTGGACCGCTACCACCGGATCTACAACCACAACCGGATGACCGCGCGGGACTACGACGTGCCGGAGACCTTCGCCCGGCTGGTGTTCGTGCAGGCGGCGGACGCGTCCGACACGGCCGACGACGGCGGTGCGGCCAGGGACTTCTGGCGCCGGCGCGCGGGCGGCGGGCTGCTCGTCGAGCCGGTGTCCTGCGGGCACTGGGACCTGCTGGAGAGCGACGAGATACCGCGCGTGGCAGCACTGATCGAGGACGAACTGCGGCGGACGGACACGCCGCCGCCCGCCCCGCCGGCCGGCGCGGCCCCCCGGACGACGGAGGCACGATGAGGTCCCCCGCACCCCGGCCCGCGGCCACGACCGAGCCGGGGGCCTCCCGGGCCGGGAGGGTCCCGCCGCCCGGGCCCGACGCCACCGCCCTGGCGGTGGCGGTGCACGCGTGGGCCGTGCGCGCCCCGCACGCCGAGGCCGTCGCCGACGGCGAGCACCTTCTGGACCACCGGCGACTCGACGCGGCGGC
>NZ_JAKGCV010000307.1 GCF_021556455.1 Streptomyces fuscigenes
CGGGGCTGCCGGACGGCGAGGCCCCGGCCGAGGAGGCCGCACGGGACGCCGGCGGTCTCACCGCGCGCGACCGCGAGGTGCTCGCGCTGGAGCGGCGCCCCTGGTCCGGGCCGGGCGCGAAGGAACGCGCGATACGCGAGCGCCTCGGCATGTCGCCGACGCGCTACTACCAGCTGCTGAACGCGCTCCTCGACGATCCGGCCGCCGCCGCCCACGACCCGGTGACGGTCAACCGGCTGCGCCGCGTCCGCCAGTCCCACCGCGACACGCGCTGAGGGGGCGCTGCCGCCCCGCCCGCGACGGGCCGCCGCGCCCCCGCCCGGTAGGGTCGAAGGCATGGGCAGCAACCCGACTCCTCTGCCGCGGCCGGAGACCGAAGCGGGCGCGGAGGGCCTGGCAGCGGTGCTGGCCACTCCCGCCGAGGCGGTCGTCGCGCTCGACTTCGACGGCACCCTCGCGGACATCGTGGCCGACCCCGAGCAGGCCCGGGCGCACCCGGCGGCCGTGCCCGCGCTCGTGGCGCTCGCACCGCACCTCGCGTCCGTCGTCGTGATCACCGGCCGGCCCGCGGCCGTCGCCGTCGAGTACGGCGGCTTCGCGGGCGTGGCGGGCCTGGAGCGCCTGGTCGTCCTCGGCCACTACGGCGCCGAACGCTGGGACGCGTCGACGGGCACCGTGCACGCCCCGCCCCCGCACCCGGGCGTGTCCGCCGCGCGCGCCGAACTCCCCGCCGTACTCGAACGGTTCGCGCCCGACCAGGACGTGTGGACCGAGGACAAGGGCCAGGCGTTCGCGGTGCACACCCGCAGGGCCGGTGACCCCGAGGGCGCCTTCGCCGCGCTGCGCGCGCCCCTGCGGGATCTGGCGACCCGGCACGAACTCGTCCTCGAACCGGGCCGCATGGTCCTCGAACTCCGCCCGCCGGGCATGGACAAGGGCGTCGCGTTGACCGCGTACCTCCAGGAGGCCGGGGCCCGCACGGTCGTCTACGCGGGCGACGACCTGGGTGACCTCTCCGCCTTCGACGCCGTTGCCTCGCTGCGCGGGTCGGGCGGCGCGGGCCTGCTGGTCAGCAGCGGCACCACGGTGCCCGAACTGACCGCCCGGGCCGACCTGAACCTCGCCGGCCCCGGGGCCGTCGCGGACTTCCTCGGCGCCCTGGCGGACACCCTGGCCGGCGGCTGACCCGCGGGGCCGGACAACCCCGGACCGGGCAGGGGCCGGCGGCGCCCGGATCGCGCCCGGCCGCCTCCGGTCCGTGGCCGGCCGCTCCCGTCAGGCCCGCAGCTCCGTGAGCTGGTCCAGGAACCAGCGGGCGGGCGGGAGCGCGGTCGCGGCGGCGGCGAGGCGCTTGGTGCGCCGGGCACGTTCGTCGTCGGGCATGGACAGCGCCTCGTGCAGCGCCTGCGCGGTCGCCGTGATGTCGTACGGGTTGACGGCCAGCGCGTCCTCGCCGAGCTCCTCGTACGCCCCGGCCTCCCGGGACAGGACCAGCGCGCAGCCCTCGTCGGAGACGACGGGGACCTCCTTGGCGACGAGGTTCATGCCGTCCCGGATCGGGTTGACGAGCGCCACGTCCGCGAGGCGGTACGCGGCCAGGGAACGCGCGAAGTCGTCCTCGACGTGCAGGACGACCGGCGTCCAGCCGTCCGTGCCGTACTCGGCGTTGATCTCGTCCGCGAGGACCCGGACGCGTTCCGTGTAGTCGCGGTAGACGGCGAGGTCCTGGCGCGAGGGGTAGGCGAACGCCACGTGCACGACACGCCCGCGCCACTCCGGCCGTTCGTCGAGGAGGGCGCGGTAGGCGAGCAGCCCGCGCACGATGTTCTTGGACAGTTCGGTGCGGTCCACGCGCACGATCGTCCGGCGCGGCGCGCCCGAGGGGTCGGTGCCGATCTGCTCGCGCAGGGCGGCCGTGCGGTCGGCGACGTCGTCGCGGTGCGAGCGCTCGCGCAGGAAGTCCGCGTCCGCGCCGAGGCCGTGCACGCCGATGCGCGTGCTGCCCGTGCCGCCGAGGAGTTCGTCGCAGCACGCCGTGAACGCGTCCGCCCACCGGTGGGTGAGGAAGCACGCGCGGTCCGCGCCGAGTATGCCGCGCAGCAGCCGGCGGGCGATGTCGTCGGGCAGCAGCCGGAAGTAGTCCACGGGCGCCCACGGCGTGTGGGAGAAGTGCCCGATCCGCAGGTCGGGCCGCAGCGCCCGCAGCATGCCGGGCACGAGCGCGAGGTGGTAGTCCTGCACCAGCACGGCGGCCCCCTCGCCCGCCTCGTCGGCCAGGGCCTCCGCGAAGGCGCGGTTGTACGTCTCGTACGACGCCCACTGCGCGCGGAACTCGGCGCCGAAGGACGGCTCGACGGGGGTCTGGAACAGCATGTGGTGGACGAACCACAGCGCGGAGTTGGCCACGCCGTTGTAGGCGTCCGCGTAGACCTCGGGCGCGATCCCGAGCATGCGCACGCGCTGCCCGCCCGTGTCGCCGGTGTCGAGCCGCCCGCCGGTGCGCCGCACGGCCTCGCGGTCGCCGTCGCCGAGGGCCGCGCACACCCACACCGCGCCCGCGTCGGGCCCTATGGCCGACAGGCCGGACACCAGTCCGCCCCCGCCGCGCCGCGCCGAGAGCGCGCCGTCGTCGCCGAGGCTGTACGAAACGGGGCCGCGGTTGGAGGCCACGAGGACCTGGGCGCCGGCGGCGTCGGGAGCGTCGTGCTGGGAAGCCATATCGCGAACCTAGCCGGTCACGGAAACGCTCAAACGTACGGACGTGGCTGGTGTTGCTCCTGTGGCGGCGCACGTGACGGCGCACGACCGCACGGCCACGGCGCGCGCACGGCCGGGCCCTTGGAAGATCGCGAGGAGTACCCGACGGCGCCGACGCCCTCACGCAGCGTGCGCGCCGGCCGTGCGGTGGGCCTCCGGGGCCGCCGGGCCCTACGCGGCCCGGCGCGAGGCGTACTCGGCGATCTCCCGCATCGGCGGCCGCTCCTCGGTGTCGACGGGGTGCGTCCGCGGCTCGAAGCCCTTCTCGCCCCGCTCGAACTGCGTCAGCACGGGCCGTACGAGATGCGCCCTGGACAGGCGGTTCTGGGCCGTCCGGTAGATCGCGGCGGCCATCCGGCCGAGGGCGCTGTCGTCCTGGTGCCGGTGCAGCCGCACCCCCACGTCGACCTGCGCCAGCGCGTCCAGCCCGACGAGCCGCAGGGCGTCGACGAGCAGGCCGAGCTCCACCCCGTACCCCACGGGGAACGGCAGCCGCTCCAGCAGCGACCTGCGCACCGCGTACTCGCCGCCCAGCGGCTGGACGAAGCCCGCGAGCTGCGGCCAGTGCAGGTTCAGCAGGGGGCGGGCGACCAGTTCCGTGACCCGGCCGCCCTGGCCGGCCGCGGCCCGCTCGCCGCTGCCCGCGGCGCCGCTGCCCAGCGGACGGTCGTACATCGCCTTGACGAACTGCACGTCCGGATCCGTCAGCAGCGGCCCCACGATCCCGGAGACGAAGTCCGCCGAGAACTCCCGCAGGTCCGCGTCCACGAAACACACCACGTCCCCGCTCGTCGCCAGCAGCGAGCGCCACAGCACGTCGCCCTTGCCGGGCACCGCGGGCAGCCGGGGCAGGATCGCGTCCCGGTGCACCACGCGCGCACCGGCCGCCGCCGCCACCTCCGACGTACGATCGGAGGAGCCGGAGTCGACCACCACCAGTTCGTCGACGAGGGGTGCTTCCTCCATCAGCTCACGCCGGATCACCGACACGATGTCGCCGACCGTCTCCTGCTCGTCCAGCGCGGGCAGTACCACACTCACCGTGGTCGCCCGTGTGGCCTTGGCCACCAGAAGCCGGTCGAGCGTACGATCGCCGACGGACCAGGAACGGCTGGTCAGCCAGCGTTCCACCTCTTCCAGCACGATCGGTTCTCCCTCGTTGGGCCGCTGCGTGATCCATCTCGCGTGACGGACGGCTGTCTCCACGCTCAGGTCCTTCGGTTACAGTCTTGAACAACGCGACGGACGCCCGCATGCCGGGTGGTCCCCGCGGGACAAACGCGCCGGAGCCTGGTTCCGGTCGCCATAGCGCTCATCCAGAGGGGCAGAGGGAACGGCCCGTTGAAGCCCCGGCAACCCTCCCGCCGACCGCGAGGTCACGGTGGGGAAGGTGCCAATTCCGTCTTGCGGCGAGACGCGTCGCGAGGAAGATGAGGAAAGGGCCTCGCCTCCATGGCTGTGCAGACCGTCCACACCACCAACGACTCCGCCGCGGGCACCGTCGACCTCGGACCCGCCGCCGCGCTCTCCTGCCGCGAATGCGGCGAGCGCTTCCCGCTCGGCCCGATCTTCGCCTGCGAGAGCTGTTTCGGCCCCCTCGAAGTGGCGTACGACCTCCCGGCGGACGGCCCCGAGGCGCTGAAGAAGCGCATCGCCGAGGGCCCGAACAACATCTGGCGCTACGCGCCGCTGCTGCCCGTCCCCGCCGACGTGGCGTCGCACCCGAACATCAACCCCGGCTTCACGAAGCTCGTCAAGGCCGACAACCTCGCCCGCGAGCTCGGCATCACCGGGGAACTGCACGTCAAGGACGACTCCGGCAACCCGACGCACTCCTTCAAGGACCGCGTCGTCGCCATCGCCGTCGAGGCCGCCCGCGCGTTCGGCTTCACCACGCTCTCCTGCTCCTCCACGGGCAACCTCGCGGGCGCCGTCGGCGCCGCGGCCGCCCGCGCCGGCTTCCGCTCGTGCGTGTTCATCCCGCACGACCTGGAGCAGGGCAAGGTCGTCATGGCCGCGGTCTACGGTGGCGAACTCGTCGGCATCGAGGGCAACTACGACGACGTGAACCGTTTCTGCTCCGAGCTCATCGGCGACCCGCTGGGCGAGGGCTGGGGCTTCGTGAACGTCAACCTCCGCCCGTACTACGGCGAGGGCTCGAAGACGCTCGCGTACGAGATCTGCGAGCAGCTCGGCTGGCGCCTGCCCGACCAGATCGTCATCCCGATCGCGTCCGGCTCGCAGCTCACCAAGATCGACAAGGGGCTGCGCGAGCTGATCGGGCTCGGGCTCGTCGAGGACAAGCCGTACAAGATCTTCGGCGCCCAGGCCGAGGGCTGCTCGCCCGTCTCGACGGCCTTCAAGGCCGGCCACGACGTCGTGCGGCCGCAGAAGCCGAACACCATCGCCAAGTCGCTGGCGATCGGCAACCCCGCCGACGGCCCGTACGTGCTGGACATCGCGCGGCGCACCGGCGGTGCGGTCGAGGACGTGAACGACGAGCAGGTCGTGGACGCGATCAAGCTGCTGGCGCGTACGGAGGGCATCTTCGCGGAGACCGCGGGCGGTGTGACGGTCGGCGTGACGAGGAAGCTGATCGAGGCCGGCCTGCTCGACCCGGCCCTCACCACCGTCGTCCTCAACACCGGCGACGGCCTCAAGACGCTGGACGCGGTGGCGCCGACGACCGGCCCGACCGCCACGATCAGGCCCAGCCTGGACGCCTTCCGCGCGGCCGGCCTCGCGGGCTGATCAGCGGTCCGTACGCCCCCGTCACCGAGCTCAGACACATCCGAGAGGCAGGCACCCCGCCGATGAGCGTCAACGTCCGCATCCCCACCATCCTCCGCACCTACACGGGCGGGCAGGCCGAGGTCGCCGCCGACGGCGCGACCCTGTCCGAGGTCATCGCGTCGCTGGAGAAGAACCACCCCGGCATCGCCGGCCGCGTCCTCGACGACGCGGGCAAGCTCCGCCGCTTCGTCAACGTGTACGTGAACGACGACGACGTCCGTTTCGAGCAGGGCTTGGAGACCGCCACGCCGGACGGCGCGGGCGTCTCGATCATCCCCGCCGTCGCCGGCGGCTGCTGAGACTCAGGCCGGCGCCCTCCCGCCGGCCCGGCGCGCCCCCTCCGTCATCGACGGAGGGGGCGTTCTCATGTAGTTGAGGGCGGTACGATTCAATCGAGCACGGGACCGCCCATCCGCGACGTGCCGAGCGGTGCGAACGCACACGGCAACGCGAACAGCGCGAACAGCACGAACAGCGCGACAGCATCGAGTCAAAGTTTTGGTTCTGATTGCGCAATAAGTGTGCTTTGCACGGCCCGAGTTGCCCGAGAACGCGAACATACTTCCGGTTCGCGTTCTGAGCCATGCCCAGATTTCTCGTCCGATTGACCTGTTGCAGAGGGCAGTTGGGCAGATACATTCAGCCGCGGTCGACGCGTTCCGGCGCGAAGTGCGGTCCCGTGTTGGGGCCAGTAATAGGGGAGTTAGGCATGGCTCAGGGCACCGTCAAGTGGTTCAACGCGGAGAAGGGCTACGGCTTCATCGCGGTCGACGGTGGTGCGGATGTTTTCGTCCACTACAGCGCCATCCAGATGGACGGGTACCGCACCCTTGAAGAAGGTCAGCGAGTGGAGTTCGAGATCTCGCAGGGCCAGAAGGGTCCGCAGGCGGACATGGTCAAGCTCGCCGTCTGATCCCGGCGCGATCGGCCAGAGACAATCCTAGTCGAGAGGCCCGTACCCGCTCCACGGGGGTACGGGCCTCTCGCACGCGCGCGTGGCAGTGAACGGACGGCGGGGGCGTGCGCCGGGGAGCGAGGGGCGCCGACGCGCGCGGGACGGGGACGGCCGGGCGCCCGGGCGTGCCGGGTGCCGGGTGCCGGGGTGCTGGGCTGGGGTGCTGGGGTGGCGCGGCGCG
>NZ_JAKGCV010000308.1 GCF_021556455.1 Streptomyces fuscigenes
CGCGGGGACGGCATCGCACGGGGGAGAAGGAGGAGGGGAAGGGGGGGAAGGGGGAGACGCGCGGACGCGGGGGCAGGAGGAGGCGGAGGCAGTGCCCCGGAGGCAGGGACCGGTGGCGCGGGCCGACGGAACCGGGGGCGGAGGCGGGCGGCGGGCGCACCGGCCGTCAGGCGGTGCGCGCCTCGGCCGCGCGGCGTGCGCGCAGCTCCTCCTCCGTCGTCCCGTGCCGCCAGTAACCCACGAACGTCACGTCGCACTTGGGCACGTTCCGCTCCCGCACGAGCAGCCGGCGCAGTGACGTCACCGCGCCCGACTCGCCGGAGAGCCACGCGTAGGGCCGGGTGCCGCGGCGGGGCGCTGCCCGCAGCGCCGCGAGGGCCCGCTCACCGCGCCGGGCCTCCGGCGCCTCCTCGCCCACCAGCCAGGCGATGCGCGCGTCCGCCGCCGTGTACAGCGGCCTTCGGTCTCCGATGCGGGGCACGTCGATCCACACGTCGGCCGCGATCCCCGGCGGCAGCGCGGCCAGCACGGACTCCGCGGCGGGCAGGGCCGTCTCGTCCGCCCAGATCACGACCGAGTCGGCGTGGGCGGGCAGCCGGAAGCGCACCGCCCCGTTGTCGGCCACGCGCGGGCCGAGGACGACGACCCGGTGTCCCGGCGCTGCCTGCGCGGCCCAGCGGGACGCGGGCCCCAGGTCGCCGTGCAGGACGAAGTCGATGTCGATCTCCTCCGGCCGCCCGGGCGCGCGGCGGAACTCCCGCAGCGTGTACGAGCGCATCACCGCGCGCTCGTCCTCGTCGATCGCCCGGAACGCGGCCCACCAGCCGTCGCCGTGCTCCCGGGGCAGCACCGGGTCGCTCTGCCCCGGCCGGGGCAGGAACACCGACAGGCTCTGGTCGAGGCCCAGCGAGGCGAAGTGCTCCAGGTCCGCGCCGACGAACGTCACGCGGCGCGTGGACGGCCCGACCTGGCGGGTGCGGGCGACGGTCGCCTCGAAGAAGCGATAGGGGCTGAGGGCCGCGGTGAGCGTCGTCGTCATGTCAGCTCACCTTCTTCGCCTTCTCGATGGCCTGCGCGAGCGCGTCGAGGACCGGCGCGCACTGCGCGTACGAGTAGATGGGCTCCGTCACGCGCGGGACGACCTGCCCCGCCTTGACCGCGGGAAGCTGCGCCCAGGTGGGCCTGCCGGAGAGCGCGGAGGGCTGGAGCGCGGAGGAGCGGTTGTCCATCATGATGATGTCGGCCTTGTACTTGCCGACGTTCTCCCAGCTCAGGTCCTCGAAGTAGCCCTGCGAGTCGACCTTCGGCGTCACGAATTTCACGCCGAGCTGCTGGTAGTAGGCGGTGTCCGCGGACATCTTCGCGAGCGACACGTAGAACAGGTCCTGGCTCGCGGAGCCGATCAGCACCGTGATCTCGGGACGGGCCTTCGCGGCGGCCCGCAGGCGCGCGGCGGCCTTCTCGAAGGCGGCCTTCGCGTCCGTGACCTTCTTCGCCTTCAGGTCGGCGCCGAGGGAGGCGGCCAGGTCCTCGTGGCGCTGGATGGCCTTCGGGACGGTGGTCTGCGAGGCCTCCAGGGCCACCACCGGGGCGAGCTTCGTGATCTGCGCCTTGGACTTGTCCGGCACGTACCAGAGCTCGCCCTTCTGCCACTGCTCGGTGACGAGCAGGTCCGGCGCGAGGGCGGCGTACTTCTCGACGTTGAACTCGCCGTAGACGTTGCCGAGGACCGTGACCTTGTTCACGTCCAGGTCGCCGGCCTGCACGTCGGGCGAGCCGTCCTTCTTCTTGGTCGGCCCGAAGACGCCCTTGACCTCGATGCCGTAGTCGTGGAGCGCCGCGGCCGTCCCGATGAACGCGACGATCGTCTTCGGCGTGGAACCGGCCTTCGCCGTCACGCCCCGGTCGTCCTTGAAGGACCAGGGACCGCTCTTCGCCGTGCCGCCGCCGTTCGACGAGGTGCTTTTCCCGCTGTCCCCGCTGCTTCCGCTCTTGCCGCCGCAGGCGGCCAGGGCCGCGCCGAGGCCGAGGGCGCCGCCCGCGGCGAGCAGGCCGCGGCGTCCCACGGGGGAGGCGGTACGGATGTCGGGCATGGCGGTGTCCCGCTTTCGTCGCGCCGGTCCGGGTACACGCGAGGCCAGGACCGGCTGATGAGCACGTTCCAGACAGGTTAGCCTAACCTTCCTTGGCTATCGACCCCCGGCCCCCGCCCCGGCGCGGCCGGCGCGTGCGGGAGCCGCGGGCAGGCAGCCGCGGGCAGGCAGGCGCGGGCGGGGCGGGGATCGGCCGCAGGTCCGGCACGCCCCGCGCGGGGACGGCGATCCCCTTCTGCGCCCCGGGCCGCTGCCCGTAACCTGGCGCGATGCCCCGTCGTCACGACAAACCCCGCAGGCTGGTGGCCGACGGCCGTGAGTACATGTGGACGGTGCGGCACAGCCACCGCAAGGACGCCGCCGGACGGCCCGTGGACTGCCGCCAGACCCTCACGCTGAGCCCCCGGCCCGCGGGGAGCGGCCGGTTGCGCATCGTCTTCGCCGAGGGCCCCGACCGGTACGTCCCCGGCGGGGCGCCCCTCGGCTCCGGGGACGTGGGCTTCATCCGCGGCTCCGGCCTGAACCTGCACGAACCGGGCGCCGCCCGCGCGTTGCTCGACGCGGCCCGCGAGGCCGGGTGGGAGGACGGGGGCGGCGGCTTCGCGGAGATGGACGGCTGGTCCCTCCTGGACGCGGCCGCGGCGAAGCGGGCCGAGGCGGCGGGCGACGGGTAGCCGGGCCCGCGCCCGGCCGCACCCTCCCCGCGGGCGGGGCGTGTTGCTGCCTCCGACGCGGCGCTCGCGGGGTACGCCTCCCCCGCTCGCGTCACGGCCCCGCGGTCGAACGCGACCCGGGCCCGTGCGGCCAGGGAACACCGGCGAGGGAGCACGTCTGTGTCCCGGCGCGGCGGAACCTACGGTTTGTGGGTCACCCAGAGGAGTTCCGCCGGCCAGCGGTGTGCCCAGTCGGGCGGGTCGGTTTCGTTGTATCCGTTGGATGTTCCGAGGTCGGGCCGCGGTTCGACGAGGTCGTCGATGACGAGACCCGCCCCGCGCAGCACGCGGACCCAGTCGCCGTAGGTGAGCTGATAGCTGGTCGCGCCGTCGCCCTCGGCGACGGCGTCCAGCCCGAAGTAGTCCCGCCGCAACGTCGTGGTCACGCGGCCGGCGGCCTCGTCGTAGCAGGCTTCGAACCACGGGGCGGCGACGTTGAACACCAGGCGTCCACCCCTGCCCAGGACGCGGGCGGCCTGCGGGACGGCCCGCCGCGGGGGAGCCCAGCTGAGCCCGCCGAAGTCGCAGAACACCAGGTCGAAGCTGCCGTCGGCGAACGGGAGCCGCTCGGCGGCGCCTTGCACCAGCGCGTACCGGGCCGCCCCCATCGCGCGGGCCGCTGCCTTGAGTTGGGCTTCGGACAGGTCCAGCCCCACCACGGTGGCGCCCTCGGCGGCGAGCGCCCTGGACCACTGGCCGGCGCCGCAGCCGAGTTCGAGGACGCGTTGACCGGTGACGTCGCCCAGGGCGTTCAGACGCGCGTCCGGGACGGAGTACATGCCCCACAGCCGGGGTGCGGCGCCGATCTGCGGGTCGTGCTCGTGCTGGTAGGCGCTGCTGATCCGGTTCCAGAGCCGCCGGTTGGCGGGGATGCTGTCCACCGTGCCGACTCCAGCACCGGGCGCCCGGCGCGGTCAACACCATGGGGACACCGGTCGGCCCCGGCCCTGGCCTTCGGCCTTGCCCGGTCCCGGATCGGCCCGGCCTCCACGGGCCCCGCCGCCGTAAGCCCCGCCGCCGCCCGGTGGAGACCATCCGCCCGCGCGGCCCGTCCGGCTCGGGCGGCGTCCCCGCGAAGGGGCGCGCCGCCCCACCCGGCCCGCTCAGCCCGTCAGTCCCAGCTCCCGGGCGATCAGCATGCGCTGCACCTCGCTCGTGCCCTCGCCGATCTCCAGGATCTTCGAGTCGCGCCACATCCGGGCCACGGGGAACTCGTTCATGAATCCGTAGCCGCCGTGGATCTGCGTGGCGTCGCGCGCGTTGTCGACCGCGACCGTGGACGAGTACAGCTTCGCCATCGCGGCCTCCTTCTTGAAGGGCGCGCCCTTCACCAGGCGGGACGCCGCGTCGCGCCAGCCGACCCGGGCCATGTGCGCCCTGGTCTCCATGTCGGCGATCTTGAACTGGATGGCCTGGTTCTCACCGATCGCCCGGCCGAAGGCGTGGCGCTCCCGGGCGTAGGCCACGGACTGGTCGACGCAGCCCTGCGCGAGGCCCGTGGCGAGCGCCGCGATCGCGATGCGGCCCTCGTCCAGGATGCGCAGGAACTGCGCGTAGCCGCGGCCCTCCTCGCCCAGCAGGTTGGCCGCCGGGACCCGCACGTCGGCGAAGGACAGCTCCCGGGTGTCCGAGGCGTTCCAGCCGACCTTGGAGTACTGCGGCGCCACCGTGAAGCCGGGCGTGCCCGACGGGACGATGATCGACGAGATGAGGGGCTTGCCGCTCTCGGAGCGGCCGGTGACGGCCGTGACCGTGACGAGCCCGGTGATGTCGGTGCCCGAGTTGGTGATGAAGCACTTCGTGCCGTTGACGACCCACTCGTCGCCGTCGCGCACGGCGGTCGTGCGCGTGCCGCCCGCGTCCGAGCCGGCGCCCGGCTCCGTGAGGCCGAACGCGCCGAGCATCTCGCCCGCGCACAGCCTCGGCAGCCACTCGCGCTTCTGCTCCTCGGTGCCGAAGCGGAAGACGGGCATGGCACCCAGCGAGATGCCCGCCTCCAGGGTGATGGCCACCGACGAGTCGACGCGGGCCAGTTCCTCCAGCGCCACGCACAGCGCCAGGTAGTCGCCGCCCATGCCCCCGTACTCCTCGGGGAACGGCAGCCCGAACAGGCCCATGCGGCCCATCTCGCGGACGATCTCGTACGGGAACTCGTGCCGCTCGTAGAAGCCGCCGATCTTCGGGGCGACCACGTCGTGGGCGAACTCCTCGACCGTCCGGCGGAGTTCCTCGTGTTCCTCGGAAAGCGTGTGGTCCAGGGACATCGCGTCGTTCACCCCTTGTGGGTCAAGGCCCGTACGGTACGGGAGGGACTGGGCCGGCCGAGCCGGTCGGCCATCCAACTGCTGGTGGCGACCAGCGCGTCGAGGTCGACGCCCGTCTCGATGCCGAGTCCTCGCAGCATCCAGACGAGGTCCTCGGTGGCGAGGTTGCCGGTGGCGCTCCTGGCGAACGGGCAGCCGCCGAGGCCGCCCGCAGACGCGTCGACGGTGGTGACCCCGTGCTGGAGTGCCGCCAGCGTGTTCGCGAGGGCCTGCCCGTAGGTGTCGTGGAAGTGCACGCCGATCACATGGGTCGGCACGCCCTCCTCGTTCAGTTCGGCGAGCAGGTTCTGCACATGGCCCGGTGTGGCGACGCCGATGGTGTCGCCGAGGGACAGCTCCTCGCAGCCGAGGTCCGTCAGGGCCTTCGCCACCCGCACCACCTGGTGGACGGGGACCGGCCCCTCCCAGGGGTCGCCGAAGCACATCGACAGGTAGCCGCGCACGTGCATCCCCTGCTCGCGCGCCCGCGCGACGACCGGCCCGAACATCGCGAGGGACTCGTCGACCGTGCGGTTGAGGTTGGCCCGCGCGAACGACTCCGACGCGCTCGCGAACACCGCGACGCGCCGGACGCCGAGTTCCAGGGCGCGGTCCAGGCCGCGCGCGTTGGGCACGAGGACCGGCAGAGCCACCTCCAGGAGGTCCTTCAGCATCGGGAACAGCTGCTCGGCGTCGGCCAGTTGAGGCACCCACTTCGGATGCACGAAGCTGGTCGCCTCGATCGTCGTGAGGCCCGCCGCCGCCAGGCGGTGGATGAACTCGGCCTTCACCTCGACCGGTACGACGGCGGACTCGTTCTGCAGGCCGTCGCGCGCGCCCACTTCGTGGATGCGCACGCGCGGCGGCAGGCCCTCGGAGGCCACCGCCATGGGCAGGCCGGCCGTCCGGCCGGCGCCCGCGGCCCCGCCCCCGGCGTCCGTCGCCCCGCCGGATCCCGCTTCCTCGCTCATGACTCCTCCTCGGGTGTGACGACGGCCAGCACCTGGTCCATGGCGACCGTCGAGCCCGGCCGCACGTCGAGTTCGGTGACGGTGCCGGCGTACGGGGCGGAGACGACGTGCTCCATCTTCATCGCCTCCACGACCAGGAGGCTCTGCCCGGCCTCGACCGTGTCGCCGCTCGCGACCTTCACGACCGTGACCGTGCCGGGCATCGGCGCCGTCAGCGATCCCTGGCCGAGCGCGGCGCCCGAGCGCCCCGCCTCGACGGGGTCGTGGTCGCGCAGCTCCCAGCTGTCGCCGTCGCGGCCGAGCCACACCCCGTCCGGGGTGCTCGCGCACGCGAACCGGTGGACCGTGCCCGCGTACTCCGTCCCCGTGTACGCCGGGGACCCGTCGGCCCCGGGCCCGCCGCCGTCCACGAGCCGCGCCGCCACCGGCGCCTCCGCGTCGCCGACCCGCACCTCGCCGCCGCGCACCCGCACCGTCACGGGCTCCTCGCCGGGGACACGGAAGTGGTACGGCACCCATGCGGGCGTTCCGCCGAGCCGCCAGCCGTCGGCCGCCGCGAACGGGTCCCGCCACCCGGCCCCGTCCGTGCCGCCCCC
>NZ_JAKGCV010000309.1 GCF_021556455.1 Streptomyces fuscigenes
GCGCGCGGGGGCCGCCTCGGCGGTCAGTTTCCGCAGCAGGTCGAGCCGTTCGCGCAGGACCGCGGCGGCGGCGCCCGCCCCGGCGGGGCCGTCCGCGTGCACGCCGGCGCGCGCGAGGAGTTCGGCGGGCGGCGCGGTGTCGCCGGCGCTCAGGAGGTCGACGAAGCGCTCGCCGAAGGCGGCCGGGTCCGCCTCGAACCGCTCCAGGAGGGCCAGTGCCGACACCTGCCCGTGGACGTAGGCGAGGTGGGAGCCGGGCTGGGCGAACAGGTCCCCGAGATAGCTCCACCACATCGCGTATCCGCCGGTCAGTTCGACGGCCGGGCCGTACAGCCGGCGCTGGCCCGCGGTCCACAGCTCGCCGATCCGATCGGCCGTCAGCTCGCCGGCCCGGATGCCGGGCGCGCGCAGGGCCGCCTCGAAGGAGTGCAGTGCCGCGTGCCTTCCCACGGCCACCATCCGGTCCTCCAGCCAGCGCGCGAGCAGGCCGGCCCGCCGGGCCGCGGGGCCGTCCGCCATCAACCGCCGTACGGCGACCGCCTCGCACAGCAGCGCCACGCACTCGCCGAGCACGGGCGGCGGTGCGGCCGCGAGGAGGGGCAGTCGCGCCGCGAGGGACAGGTGCACGGCGTGCCCCATCTCGTGGGCGAGGGTGAGCACGTCACGCAGCCGCCCCTGGAAGTGCAGGGCGACGCAGGGATCGCTGCCCGGAAGGGCGTGCGTGGCGGCGCGGCGCTGCTTGCCGGGCCGGGGCCGCGCGTCGACCGCGCCGCTGCCGAACAGGTGGCGGGCCCGCTCCGCGAGCACGGGAGACAGGTCACCGAACGCGGCGGCCACGACCTCGACGGCCTCGGGCCAGGAGTACGTGCCGCCGGACCCGGTGCCCGCGAGCGGCGCGTAGCGGTCCCGGTCGGTGAACTCCTCCTGCGGGGCCAGTTCGCGCTTGAAGGCGTAGTAGTCGTGGACGACGGGCACGCAGGCCGCCGCCTGCGCCAGCGCCCGGCCGGCCTCCCGTTCGTCGATCTGGTCGATGTCCCGGCGCGCCGCGAGCCAGTCCGGCGCGCCGGCCCCGGCACGGGCGCGGCCGTCCGCCACGATCATGCGCAGGGCGGTGGCGCGCAGTTCCAGCTCGGGGGCGAGAGCGCGGCAGACCGCCTCGTGGGCGGTGGTGCGCGCCGCCACGTCGGCGTCGTAGAGGATCGGCAGCACGGTGGCGATGTCGCGCCGCTCGCCGTCGATCTCCACCGTGATGCGGCCGAGGAGGTCGCGGGCGAGGCGCTGCCAGCCCTCGATGCCCGTGGGCGCGAGGGCCGCGAGGACCTCCTGCCTCTCGGGGGAGGCCGTCCGGCCGGCGCGGGAGCGCCGCACCTTGGCCGCGAAGTGGGCGTACGGGCCGAGCCCGGGGCCGTGGGCCCCGTCGCAGGCGGCCAGCTCCGCCTCGAAGAAGCCGAGTTCCTCCGCGAGCCCGGCCCAGGCGGTGTCGCAGCGCTCCAGCAGGGCGCGCACGGCGGGGCCCTGGTCGTGGAGGGCATACAGCGCTTCGGCGTAGGAGGTGACGCGCTGGACGCCCGCGACGCACTCCTCGTAGCGCCGGATCACGCGGACGAGGGCGTCCGTGCCGAGGCCGGCCAGGCTGCCGCGCACCTCGCGGGCCAGCCGCGCGGACGTCTCGCGCACCGCGGAGAGGGCCGCGTCGACTTCCTTCGATTCCGGTCCCGGAAAGACCCGCGTCGGGTCCCACACCGGCAGACTCTCCCGCATCGCCGTACGCCCCTCCCCCCGGGGTCGCGCCGCCTTCCGGACTCGAGCTGTCCGGCGGATGGCAGGGAACCTAACGAGCTTGTGATGGAGCGTCAATTGGCCTCGTGTGCACGGAGATTCATGGTTACTGCGTTCCAGCCACAACAGATTTAAGGACTATCTTCCGGCAACGACCGCCGCTCACGGCGCCTCTCGACACACCGCCCGGCGGGCGCCGGGCGGTGCCCGCCGCCACGTCCCGCCTGGTGTTTTTTCGAGCTCTTGGGACGCCCGTCCGGCGCCCTGACCGGCCCGGCCGCGGGAGCGCCGGCGGAGGGCGGCCTTCCGGCCGGGGCGCGTCCGCAGGACCGCCCGCGGGCATCCCCCGCAACGGCCGCTTCGGCACCCCGCACCGCACGTCGGGCGGGTGGCACCGCCCGCCCGTCCCCCGGCGCGCGTCTCTTGACACGGAGAGGCCCGGCCGGGCAGTCTTCCAGTAAGCAGAAAACAGATTCCACATTATGGAAGTTGCGAATCGGCCGGGATGCACCCCGGTTCCGCGCGCTTCACCCCCACGCCACCGGACGGACGCTGGAGACCATGCCCCGCGACACCGAGCGCTACGACGTCAACCTCTCGATCCTGTTCACCGAACTCCCGCTGCTGGAGCGGCCGGCGGCCGCGGCCGCCGCGGGCTTCGACGCCGTCGAGCTGTGGTGGCCGTGGACGGACACCGCCACGCCCCCGCGCAAGGATCTGGACGCCCTGCGCGGCGCGCTGGACGACGCCGGCACGCGGCTGGTCGGGCTGAACTTCTACGCGGGCCGGCTGCCCGGCCCCGACCGCGGCGCGCTGTCCCTGCCCGGCCACGAGTCCGACCGCTTCCGCGCCAACGTCGACGTCGCCGCGGACTTCGCCGCGGCGGTCGGCTGCACGGCGCTCAACGCGCTGTACGGCAACCGCGTCGACGGCGTGGAGCCGGCGGCGCAGGACGCCCTCGCCCTGGAGAACCTGGCCCTCGCCGCCCGCGCGGCCCACCGGGTAGGCGCGAGCCTGCTGATCGAGGCCCTCAACGAGCCGGAGTCGCCGCGCTATCCGCTGGTGAGCGCCGCCTCGGCCGTCGAGGTCGTCGACCGTGTCAACGAGGCCACCGGCCTGGGCAACGCGGCGTTCCTGCTCGACCTCTACCACCTGTCGATGAACGGCGAGGACCTGGGCGACGTGATCGACCGGTACGCGGACCGGACCGGCCACGTGCAGATCGCCGACAACCCGGGCCGCGGCGCGCCCGGCACGGGCTCGCTGCCGCTGCCCGAACTCGTCGGCCGACTGCGCAAGGCGGGGTACGACGGATGGATCGGCCTGGAGTACAAGCCCGGAGACCGGCCGAGCGCCGAGGCCTTCGACTGGCTCACCACCTGACCGGGGCCGGCCCCGGCCTGCCGCTGTCCCGCCCCCCCCCCGGCCCTTCTCATATCTCCTGCCTCCTCCGTCTCCTCTGCCTCCTCCTTCCGCCTCCCTTCCTCTCCCGTCCGCCGTCCCCTCCCCCGCCCCGCCCCCGCGTGCGCACCCGTGCCACCCCGAGCATGTCGAAAGGTTCCGTCATGACCGACCTTCCCAAGATCGCGTGGATCGGCCTCGGCATCATGGGCTCGCCCATGTCCGAGAACCTGATCAAGGCCGGCTTCCCGGTGACCGGCCACACCCTGGAGCAGGAGAAGCTGGACCGGCTGGCCGCCGCGGGCGGCACGCCGGCCGCGACGATCGCCGAGGCCGTGGCCGAAGCGGACGTGATCGTGACGATGGTGCCGGCGTCGCCCCAGGTCGAGGCGGTCGCCTACGGGCCCGACGGGATCCTCGCGCACGCCCGGCCGGGGACGCTGCTCGTCGACATGTCGTCCATCACCCCGGGGACCTCGGTGGATCTGGCGCGCGCCGGCGCCGAGAAGGGGCTGCGGGTGCTGGACGCCCCCGTGTCCGGCGGCGAGGCCGGCGCGAGGGAGGCCGCCCTGTCCATCATGGTGGGCGGGGAGCCGGCCGACTTCGAGGCCGCGCGGCCCCTGTTCGACGCGCTCGGCACCACCGTCGTCCACTGCGGCCCGCACGGTGCCGGGCAGACCGTGAAGGCGGCCAACCAGCTGATCGTCGCCGTCAACATCGAAGCCTGCGCGGAGGCCGTCGTGTTTCTGGAGAAGTCGGGCGTCGACCTGGCCGCCGCGCTCGACGTGCTGGGCGGCGGCCTGGCCGGTTCGACCGTGCTGGCGCGCAAGAAGGACAACTTCCTGCGCCGGGACTTCGCGCCGGGCTTCCGCATCGACCTGCACCACAAGGACATGGGCATCGTCACCGAGGCCGCGCGCGCCGTCGGCGCCGCCGTGCCCGCGGCGACGCTCGTCGCGCAGCTCATCGGCTCCCTGCGCGCCCAGGGCGACGGCGGCCTCGACCACTCGGCCCTCCTGCGCGCGGTCGAACGGCTCTCCGGGCACGGCGTCTGACGTTCCCCTCCGCCCTCCGACCCGGGCGCGGCCCCGCAGGGGCCCACCTGAGCGCGGACCCGTCCCGGGCCCGCGCTCCCCGAAGACCCGGGCGGCGGCGGCGCCGACACCTGTCATGTCGCGCCCAGGCGCCGCCGCCGCCCGGAACCACCCGTCCGTACCCCGGCCGGGACGGGCCCCTCCCTACGGATCGAGCCCTACCGGATCCGTACGGAGGGCGCCCGGCGGGGGCGCGGACGACCGGGACCGCGGCGCGCGGCAGGCCGGTGCGGAGGCCCGCGGGACGAGACGGCGCCCGCCCGAAGGGACGGCGGGCGACGAGGTCCCGCTCGCCACGCACCGCGGTCCCCACCCGGCCCACGCTCCTGCCGTCGGCCACACGCCACCGGTCGCCGGTCGCCGCACAGGTCACCCGGCACCCGGCACCTGGCGCCCGGGCGTGCGGGCGTTACGCCACCTGGCGGCGCACCAGTTCGCTCAGCCGCCCCGCCGGGTCCGCCAGCAGCACTGCGGGCGGACCCTGTTCGACCACCCGGCCGGCGTCCATCACGACGACGCGGTCGGCGTCGAGCACGGTGCTCAGCCGGTGGGCGATGACCAGCCGGCTGGCCCGCAGCCGCCGGGTGCTCTCCATGACGACGCGCTGCGTCTCGTTGTCGAGGGCGCTGGTCGCCTCGTCGAAGAACAGGATGCGCGGGCGCCGCACGAGCGCCTGGGCGATCATCAGCCGCTGGCGCTGCCCGCCGGAGACGGCGCCGCCGCCCGAGATCATGGTGTGCAGCCCCATGGGCATGCGGCGGATGTCCTCGGCGAGGCCCGCGAGTTCGGCCGCGGCCCACACCTCTTCCTGGGTGAAGGACTCCGCACCCCGGATGCAGTCCAGGATGGAGCCGGTCAGCGGCTGGGCGTTCTGCAGCACGACCCCGCACTGCCGCCGCACGGCGCTGAGGTCGAGGGCGGACAGGTCCTGCCCGTCGTAGAGGACGCTCCCCGACAGCGGCCGCTCGAAGCCGATGAGCAGCCGCAGGAGCGTGGACTTGCCGCAGCCGCTCGGCCCGACGACGGCCACGAACTCGCCCTCCGCGACCTCGACCGTCACGCCGTCGAGGACCAGGGGCCCGTCGTCGCCGTAGCGGAAGGACACCCCGCGGGCCGCGAAGGCCCCGGTCAGGGCGCCCGGGGCGGCGCTGCCGCCGCGGACCTCGGGCTCGCCGTGCAGCACGGGGCGCACCTGCTCGTACATCGGCAGCGCGGCCACCGCGGAGACGAGCGCGCCGGTGAGCTGGGTGACCGAGGTCAGCAGCATCGTGGCGGCCGTGTTGAAGGTGAGGAAGGACGAGGGCGACAGGGTGCCGCGCGCGGGTCCCGCGAGGAGCATGAACATCAGGAGCGTGCACAGCGGCAGGTACACGGCGTCCACCACCGTGTTGACGTTCTTGATGTACCCGGCGCGCTGCTGCATGCCCCGCGATCTGGCGAACTCCCGTGCCCAGGCCGCGTACGCGAAGGGCTCGGCCGCGGCGACACGCAGTTTGGGCAGCCCGCGCAGCGTCTGGAAGGCCTGGTTGTTGAGCTTGTTGCCCAGCTTGACCAGCCGCCGCTGCCAGCGCACCTGCCACAGCCCGATCGCGAGGAACACGGCGGCGACGACGGCGAGCATGCCGAGCGCGGCCAGCGCGAGGGGGACGCTGTAGAACAGCAGGAGCCCGAGGTTCATCGCGCCGACGGTCGTGGACTGCAGCACGACGGGCGCGATCCCCGACAGCACGCGGCGCACGGCGCTGACGCCCATGGCCGCACTGGCGAGTTCACCGGTGGAGCGCTCTCCGAAGAACGCGGTCGGCAGCCGCAGGAGCCGGTCCCACACCGCGGGCTGGAGCGTGGCCTCCATCCGCCCCTCGATGCGGAGCATGGTGAGGTTCTGCAGCAGCCCGAAGGCGGCCGTGACCGCGCCGGCCACCATCACCGCGATCGCGACCTGCACGATGAGGCTGGTCTGCGCCTTCGGCACGTACTCGCCGAGGACCTTGCCGGTGGCGATGGGCACGAGGGCGCCGAGAGCGACGGTGACGAGCCCCGCGAGGACGAGGTTGCGCAGGTCCACGCGGGCGCCGCGCAGGCTGAAGCGCAGCAGGCGGGGCGGGTTGAGGGGCCGTTCGGGCAGCGGCCGGTAGAACATGACGGCGCTCGGCGCGAAGTCGTCCGCGTTGTCCTCGCCGACGCGCGTGCGCGAGCCGCTGAGCGGGTTGACCGCCTCGTACCGGCCGCGGCGCCACATCAGGGCGACGGGCGCGCCGGAGCGGGCCCGGCTGCCGACGAGCGGGCCGACGTCGGTGCGCCACCAGGCGCCGGCGAGGCGGACCGGCCGGGTGCGCACGCGGGCGTGGGCGGCG
>NZ_JAKGCV010000030.1 GCF_021556455.1 Streptomyces fuscigenes
CGGGCGGCACGCCGAACCCCCGGAACGAACCGGGGGTGCCCGCGGGGTACGAACCGGGCGCGGAGGCCCCGGCGGGGCCGACGACGACGAGCCGGTCGGCCCGGGCCGCGGCCAGCACGGAGAGCGCGTCGGAGGCGGCCGTGCGGGCGGCGTCCAGTTCGGCGGCCGCCCCGGCGGCGACCTCGGGCACGAGCAGGGGCGGGCAGGGGCATACGGCGGCGGCGACCAGCATGGTCAGACCTTAACCCGCGACGATCACCCGGGACGCGTCGCCGGGGCACGCACCACGGGGTGCGCGACCGGCCCCGCGAGTGAGCCCCGCGGGCCCGGTGGGCCTGGGCGAGCGGACCGTGCCGGCCGCACGCACCGGGGGCGCGCCGCCGCCGCGTCGGCGGCCGGCCTCGGAACGCTCAGAGCGCCGCGCAGCCCTGCGCCGCCGGGAGGGGCGCGGGGACGCCGACGCCGGGCAGGCCCAGCATGACGCCCTTGCGCTCGGTCTCCTGGGCCGTGCGGCGCTGCCAGGCGTCGCCGGCGCGCGTGCGCCGCACCTCGGTCGTCGGCCCCTCGGCGAGCAGGTGGTGGGGCGCGGCGTAGGTGATGTCCACGGTGACCGTGTCGCCGGGGCGCACGTCCTGTTCCGGCTTGGTGAAGTGCACGAGGCGGTTGTCGGCGGCGCGCCCGGAGAGCCGGTGCGTCGCGTCGTCCTTGCGGCCCTCGCCCTCGGCGACCATGACCTCGATCGTGCGGCCGACCTGCTTCTTGTTCTCCTCCCAGGAGATCTCCTCCTGGAGGGCGACGAGGCGCTCGTAGCGCTCCTGCACGGTCCGCTTGGGGATCTGGCCCTCCATGTCCGCGGCCGGCGTGCCGGGGCGCTTGGAGTACTGGAACGTGAACGCCTGCGCGAAGCGCGCCTCGCGCACCACGTGCAAGGTCTGCTCGAAGTCCTCGTCACTCTCGCCGGGGAAGCCCACGATGATGTCGGTGGAGATGGCGGCGTGCGGGATGGCCGCGCGCACCTTCTCGATGATGCCGAGGTAGCGGTCCTGCCGGTAGGAGCGGCGCATCGCCCGCAGCACGGTGTCGGAGCCGGACTGCAGCGGCATGTGCAGCTGCGGCATCACGTTCGGCGTCTCGGCCATGGCCGCGATGACGTCGTCGGTGAAGTCGCGGGGGTGCGGCGAGGTGAAGCGGACGCGCTCCAGCCCCTCGATGCCCCCGCAGGCGCGCAGCAGTTTGGAGAAGGCCTGCCGGTCGCCGATGTCGGAGCCGTAGGCGTTGACGTTCTGGCCGAGCAGTGTGATCTCGGATACGCCCTCGCCGACGAGCGCCTCGATCTCGGCGAGGATGTCGCCCGGCCGGCGGTCCTTCTCCTTGCCGCGCAGCGCGGGCACGATGCAGAAGGTGCAGGTGTTGTTGCAGCCCACGGAGATCGACACCCAGGCCGCGTAGGCGGACTCGCGGCGCGTGGGCAGCGTCGAGGGGAACGCCTCCAGCGACTCGGCGATCTCGACCTGGGCCTCTTCCTGGACGCGCGCGCGTTCGAGCAGGACGGGCAGCTTGCCGATGTTGTGGGTGCCGAAGACGACGTCCACCCAGGGCGCCTTCTTCACGATGGTGTCGCGGTCCTTCTGCGCGAGGCAGCCGCCGACGGCGATCTGCATGCCCGGCCGCCGGGTCTTGGCGGGGGCCAGCCGGCCGAGGTTGCCGTAGAGCTTGTTGTCGGCGTTCTCCCGCACGGCACAGGTGTTGAAGACGACGACGTCGGCCTCGTCCTCGCCCTCGGGGGCGCGGACGTAGCCGGCGTCCTCCAGCAGTCCGGAGAGCCGTTCGGAGTCGTGGACGTTCATCTGGCACCCATAGGTGCGGATCGCATAGCTTCGGTTGGCGCCCACGGTCTGGCCCGGCTCACTGCTGCTCATGCGAACAAGGGTAGGCCGTGCGGGTGGCTGCCCCGGCCCCGGTGCGGGTGGCTGCCCCGGCCCCGGTGCGGGTGGCTGCCCCGGCCCCGGCGGCCGGGACGGGAGGCAGCACCGGGGCACGGCTGTGCCGGGTCTCGCCGGGGACCGCGTGCCGGGGCGGGGCCGGGCACGGGCGGCGGAGCCGGACCGCGGCCTGGTCGGGGTCGGAGGGGTGCTGGCAGGATCTGCGCATGCCCTCCCTCGCGTCCCGCCGGAGCCGCCGCCGGCGTGCCGCGGCCGCGGCGGGCGCGCTGGCCGTGGTGGCGGCCCTCCTGGCGTGGTGGGTGGTTCCGGGCTCCCCGCCGGAGCCCCGCGGCACCGCCGTCTTCAGCACCGGCGTGCGCACGGGCGTCTACCACAAGTACGGCGACCTGCTGGAGCGGTACCTGCGCAGGGACATGCCGGACGTGCGTGTGGAGCTGATCCCCAGTGAGGGGTCGCGGCAGAACCTGGAGCGGGTCGCCTCCGGCGAGGCGCAGTTCACCTTCGCGACGGCGGACGTGGTCGCCGCCTACCAGCGCGAGCACCGCCCCGGCCGGGAGCGGCTGCGGGGATGCGCGCGCCTGTACGACGACTACGTGCAGCTCGTCGTCCCGCGCGGCTCGCCGGTGCGCTCGGCCGCCGACCTGCGGGGGCTGCGCGTCGGGGTGGGCCAGCGGGGCTCCGGCGTGCGCCTCGTGGCCGACCGGCTGCTGCGCGCCGCCGGGCTCGACCCCGCGCGGGACGTCACCGAGGTGCTCCAGGGGATCGACCGGATGCCGCAGGAACTGGAGTCCGGCGGGCTCGACGCGTTCTTCTGGACGGGCGGGCTGCCCACCGGCGCGGTGACGCGCCTCGCGGAGCGCTTCCCGGTGCGCCTGGTGCCGCTCGGACCCGAGCTGGTCGAGCGGCTGCACGCCGCCACGGGCACGGACGGGGGCTACTACCGCTCGGCCGCCATACCGGGGGACACGTACGGCGCGGCCGGCGGCGGCGAGGTGGCGACCGTGGCCGTGGCCAACCTGCTCGTCACGACGGACCGCGTCGATCCGGCCCTCGCGGAGGGCTTCACGAGGACGGTGATCGACACCCGGGACCGGATCGGCCGGGTGGTGCACCCCGCCCAGGTCGTCGACCTGCGGACCGCCATCTACACGGATCCCCTGCCCCTGCACGAGGGGGCGGTGCGCTACTACCGGTCCGTCAAGCCGTGAGGCGCCCGCCCCGCCGAGCGCGGCGGGCCCGGCGGGACCGTTGGGGCCGGGGCGACCCGCGAGACCGGTGGGCGCAGTGAGGCCGGTGGGACTGGTGTGACCAGTGGGGCGGATGGGACCGGACGTCGGTCGACGCGCACCAGGGCCCCCGGCGTGCGCTCACGGCGCGGCCGGTGCCGAGCGCGGCAGCGTGCACGTGGCCACCAGGCCCTTGGGCTCCCCGGGCGCGAAGGTGAGTGACCCGCCCGATGCTGCGAGCAGCGCACGCGCGATCGACAGGCCGAGACCGGAGCCCGACACGTTCTGGTGGCGGCCGCTGCGCCAGAAGCGGTCGCCGACGCGCGCGAGCTCCTCCTCGGTGAGGCCGGGGCCGCCGTCCCGCACCACGACGGCCGACGTCTCGCCCGACGACGTGGCGGTCACCACCACCGATTCCCCCGCCGGAGTGAATTTCAGGGCGTTGTCGATGACCGCGTCCAGCGCGCTGGACAGCGTGACGGGGTCCGCCCACGCGGTGACCGCGGCCTCCCGCCACTCCAGCCGTACGCCCCGCTCGCGGGCGAGCGCCCGCCAGGCCGCGACGCGCTCCCCCGCGAGGGCCCCGACGTCCGTGAGGCGCGCGTCCGCGGGGGCGTGCTCGGCGAGCGCGAGGTCGAGCAGGTCGTCCAGCACGGTGCCGAGCCGCTTTCCCTCGGCCCGCACGGACGCGATCTCCGCGTTTCCCCTGGGCAGTTCGAGCGCGAGGAGCTCGATGCGCAGCAGCAGCGCGGACAGCGGGTTGCGCAACTGGTGCGAGGCGTCCGCGACGAACGCGCGCTGCTGCTCCAGGACCTGTTCGACGTTGTCGGCCATCTCGTTGAACGAGCGTGCCAGGCGGCGCAGTTCGGGCGGACCACCGGCCGCCGCGACGCGCGCCTTCATGCGCCCCGTGGCAATGGCGTGGGCGGCCGCGTCCAGGACGCGTACGGGCAGGAGCACCCAGCCGGCGAGCCGCGCGGCGGCCGCCACGGCGACGAGCATCGCGGCCGCCTCACCCGCCGCGATCACCAGCCAGCCGCGCAGGATGCGTGAACGCAGCTGTCCTGTGGGCGAGTCGGTGACGACGACGGCGACGACGTCGCCGTCCCGCACGACGGGCGAGGCGACGTACAGCCTGCGGTCCTGCCAGGGCCACACCTGCTCGGGATCGTCGCTGCGACGGCCGAGCAGCGCCTCGCCGAACGCGTCGCGCCCCTCGCCGGCCGCGGGCAGCACCCACGACGCCGGGGCCTTCGCCATGACCGTGCCGTCGCGCAGGAAGACCCCCGCCCGGATCTCGTAGACCTCGTTGTAGCGGGCCAGTTCGGTGGCGAGGGTGCGGCCGCGCTCCTGCCCGCCGGTGGTGGAGCCGGTGTCGTCGGTGACGAACTGCGCGAGCGCCGACACCCGGGCCGTGTCGTCGATGCGGTCGACGACGACCCGCTGCTGCTGCGCGGCCGCCCTGCTCACGGCGAGGGGGAAGCCGAGGGCGAGCAGCACGGCCGCCATCAGGACGATCAGCAGCGGCAGCAGCCGGGAGCGCACGCGTGTCCCGATCCCGCGCCGTCAGGCGGCGTGCGGCGCGGCGGGAACGGCGAGCCGGTAGCCGACGCCCCGTACGGTCTCGATCAGCTCGGGCAGGCCGAGCTTGTGCCGCAGCGAGGCGACGTGAACCTCGAGCGTGCGGCCCGTGCCCTCCCAACTGGTCAGCCAGACCTCGGAGATGATCTGCTCGCGGCGGAAGACGACCCCGGGCCGCTGCGCGAGCAGCGCGAGCAGGTCGAACTCCTTGCGGGTGAGGGGCACCGGGGTGCCGTCGACGGTGACGCGGCGCGTGGGCGGATCCAGCGTGATCCGGCCGAGGGTGGTCTTCTCCGGTGCGCCGGAGGTGTCCGCCGCGTCCCGCGCGCCGGCGCCCGCGCGCGGCGCCCGCCGGCTCACGGCGTGGATGCGGGCGAGCAGTTCACCGATGTCGTACGGCTTGACGACGTAGTCGTCGGCGCCGAGGTTCAGGCCGTGGATGCGCGAGCGCACGTCGGCGCGCGCCGTCACCATGATCACGGGAGTCGTGCTGACCTTGCGGATCCGGTCGCAGACCTGGAAGCCGTCCTGGTCGGGCAGGCCGAGATCGAGCAGCACCACGCCGAACGCGTCGGGGCCGCCGTCCGCGCCCGGCAGCAGGGCCCGCAGCGCCTCCTCGCCGCTGCGGGCGTGCACCGGCTCGAAGCCGTGCCGGGCGAGCACCGCCGCGAGCGCGGCGGCCACGTGGTCGTCGTCCTCCACCAGCAGAAGTCTCACCGGTCCCCCTCTCCCGTCGTTCGTCCCGGCACCCGGCATCCACTCCGACGACGCCCCGGGGCGTCAAGCGCCGTGCCCGTTCCCTCCCCCTTCGTTACCCACCCGGAACACCCGCCAACGCGGGCGCCGAAAGCGGCGAATCGGGACGGGCCGGAGATGCCGGATCGTGATGCTCAAGCTTCGCTCAGATGTGATGACGCTGGTGGGAGCGGCTGCCTATCGTCCCGTCAAGCCCACCAGGACGGAGCGTCATCATGGACGCAGTGCCACTGGCCGAGGGGTCGAAGGACGCCGTGAGCCGTACCGACGACCTCGTCGTGCTGAGCCATGTCGACAAGCACTTCGGCCCGTTGCACGTCCTGCGGGACGTGGACCTGACCGTCGCCCGCGGGGAGGTCGTGGTCGTGATCGGGCCCTCCGGCTCCGGAAAGTCCACGCTGTGCCGCACGATCAACCGGCTGGAGACGATCGACTCGGGCACGATCAGCATCGACGGACGCCCGCTGCCGCAGGAGGGCAGGGAGCTCGCGAGGCTGCGCGCCGACGTCGGCATGGTCTTCCAGTCGTTCAACCTCTTCGCCCACAAGACCGTGCTGGACAACGTCACGCTCGGGCAGATCAAGGTCCGCAAGATCCCGAGGTCCGCCGCCGAGGAGAAGGCCAGGGTCCTGCTGGACCGCGTCGGCGTCGGCTCCCAGGCGGACAAGTACCCGGCGCAGCTCTCCGGCGGCCAGCAGCAGCGCGTGGCCATCGCGCGCGCCCTGGCGATGGACCCGAAGGTCATGCTGTTCGACGAGCCGACCTCCGCGCTCGACCCCGAGATGATCAACGAAGTCCTCGAAGTCATGCAGCAGTTGGCGCGTGACGGCATGACGATGATCGTCGTCACGCACGAGATGGGCTTCGCGCGCTCCGCGGCGAACCGGGTCGTCTTCATGGCCGAAGGCCGGATCGTCGAGGAGGCCGCCCCCGACGCCTTCTTCAGCAGTCCCCGCAGCGACCGGGCCAAGGACTTCCTGTCGAAGATCCTGCACCACTGACCTTCCGTCCGGGACGTGCCGCGCCCTCGCGCACCACGCGTACGGGCGCCGCGCGGGCCCGCGGCGGATCCGCGGGCACCGGCCGCGCCCGGTGCGGACGGCGGATCCGCGCACACCGGCCGCGCCGGCTTCGCGGTACGGCCCCTGCCCGGGCCGGCGTCCCCGCAGCCGCTCGGTCCCGTCCCCACGTCCCCTCGCGGCGCAGCAGTCCCGCAGTCTCGCGGTCCTCTCGTAGTACCGCGTCCCGCAGTCCCTCAGCTCCGCCCGGCGGCGCCCGCGTCCCGGGGGCCGCGCCCGCCGCGCCCCTCGGCACGGGCAAGACGTCCGACCGACTCATCCGATGGGAAGTCCAGGCATGAAACTCCACAAGACGACCACGGCCGCGGCCGCCGCGCTGGTCCTGTCCCTCGCCCTGACCGCGTGCGGCAAAGGCGGAGGCGGCGACAAGGGTGCGGACGGCGGCGGCAAGATCACCATCGGCATCAAGTACGACCAGCCGGGGCTCGGCCTGAAGAAGCCGGACGGCAGCTTCGCCGGCTTCGACGTGGACGTCGCCCGGTACGTCGCCGGTGAACTCGGCTACGACGCCAAGGACATCGAGTGGAAGCAGGCGCCGAGCGCCGAGCGGGAGAACATGATCGCCAATGGTGACGTGACGTTCGTCGTCGCCAGCTACTCGATCACCGACGAGCGCAAGCAGCGCGTCGACTTCGCCGGCCCGTACCTGCTCGCCCACCAGGACCTGCTGGTGCGCTCCGGCGACACGTCGATCACCAAGGCCGGGGACCTCAACTCCAAGAAGCTGTGCTCCGTGACGGGTTCGACGTCCGCGCAGAACGTCAAGAAGGAACTCGCGCCGAAGGCGCAGCTCCTGGAGGTCGGCGGCT
Source organism: Streptomyces fuscigenes (assembly GCF_021556455.1). Lineage (GTDB taxonomy): Bacteria > Actinomycetota > Actinomycetes > Streptomycetales > Streptomycetaceae > Streptomyces > Streptomyces fuscigenes. The sequence continues at coordinate 7,395 of NZ_JAKGCV010000030.1, forward strand.
ACTCGGAATGCCTGACCGGCCTGGAGAACAAGGCGGTCGACGCGCTCACCACCGACGACTCGATCCTCGCCGGGTACGCGGCGCAGAAGGAGCACCAGGGCAAGTTCCGCCTGGCGGGCCTGCGGCTCAGCGACGAGAACTACGGCATCGGCCTCAAGAAGGGCGACACCGATCTCAAGAACAAGATCAACGCGGCGCTGAAGAAGATGGTCTCCGACGGCTCCTGGCAGAAGGCCGTGACCGCCAACTTCGGCCCGGCGCACTACAAGAACGAGCCGGCCCCGGCCGTCACGGGCTGACACCCGGTCGCGCCGCGACGGGTCGCAACCCCGGGGCCGGGTTCCGGGCCCGCGGTCCGGAGCTTGCCGTTACGGCCGAGGCTGAGGCTGCGGCTGCGGCCGCACCGACCGAGGTCACGGCTCCGCTCCGGCCGCCACGGCCCGAGGCCCCGGCTCCGGCTCCGGCCGGCAGGGAGACCGGGCTCCGGCTCCGGCCGGCAGGGAGACCCGGCTCCGGCTCCGGCAGGCTCTGGGGCCGAGGCTCCGGCCCCTGCCGGTACGCGCCGAGGCTTCGCCCCGGAGCCGGTTTCCGCCGGCCCGGGCCGGCACCCGGCGCGCGACGGCCCGTGTACGACCACCCACTCACCATCGTCCGTACTGCTACGCACCGTCCGCGCACGGTCCGCGCCACGCCGCCCTCCTGGGCGCGCGGGGCGGGCCGGGGCGGACGACCGCACAGCCCACCCTTCGGGAAAGCGCGGGGGCGCCGTGTTCGACTTCCTCAACTCCGACTACGACCTGCTCGGCGCCTTCTGGGTGACCGTGCAGCTCACCCTCTACTCCGCGGCCGGCTCGCTCGTCTGGGGCACGCTGCTGGCCGGCATGCGCGTCGGGCCCGTCCCGCTCATGCGGGGCTTCGCCACCGCGTACGTCAACATCGTGCGCAACACGCCGCTGACCGTGCTGATCGTGGCCTGCTCGCTCGGGCTCAACCAGACGCTCGGGATGGCGCTGGGCGGCAAGGACTTCAAGGAGATCGGGTTCCGCCTCGCGATCCTCGGACTGGTCGCGTACACCGGCACGTTCGTCTGCGAGGCGCTGCGCTCCGGCATCAACACGGTGCCGCTCGGGCAGGCCGAGGCGGCGCGCGCGCTCGGGCTCGGGTTCTTCCAGTCGCTGGTGCTGATCGTGCTGCCGCAGGCGTTCCGCGCCGTCGTGGCGCCCCTCGCCAACGTGCTGATCGCGCTCACCAAGAACACCACGGTGGCGGCCGCGATCAGCGTGGCGGAGGCCGCGGCGCTGATGAAGGAGATGATCGAGAACGAGAGCGACGCGCTGTTCGCCGTGTTCGCGGTCTTCGCGTTCGGTTTCGTGGTGCTGACACTCCCCGTCGGGCTGCTGCTCGGCTGGGTGGGCCGGCGCGTGGCGGTGAAGCGATGAGCGGCGGATCCGTCCTCTACGACGCCCCCGGCGCCCGCGCGAAGCGCCGCAACCTCCTCTACACGGCCCTCTTCGTCGTGGTCCTCGCGCTCGCCGCCTGGTGGGTGCTCGCGGCCATGGCGGACAAGCAGCAGTTGACGGCCGCGAAGTGGAGCCCCTTCGTCACCGACCCCGCGGTCTGGTCGACGTACCTGCTGCCGGGCCTCGGCGAGACCCTGCTCGCGGCGGGACTGTCGATCGTGGTGGCGCTGCCGGTGGGCATGCTCCTCGGCCTCGGCCGGCTGTCCGACCACGCGTGGGTGCGCGTGCCCGTCGGGACCGTGGTCGAGTTGTTCCGCGCGATCCCCGTCCTGCTGATGATGGTCTTCGCGGCGCAGCTGTACGCGGAGTTCAGCTCCCTCTCGTCCGACATCAGGCCGCTGTACGCGGTCGTGACCGGGCTCGTGCTGTACAACGCCTCCGTGATGGCGGAGATCGTGCGGGCCGGCGTCCTGTCGCTGCCACGCGGGCAGACCGACGCGGCCAAGGCGATCGGCATGCGCAAGGGCCAGACGACGCTGTCCGTCCTGCTGCCGCAGGCGGTGACGGCGATGCTGCCGGTGCTGGTGAGCCAGCTCGTCGTGATTGTCAAGGACACCGCGCTGGGCGGGGCGATCCTCGGCCTGCCGGAACTGCTGGCGCAGAACCGGACGATCACCGCGAACTACGGCGCGAACACCATCGCCGCGTTCACCGTCATCGCGGTCCTGTACATCCTCGTCAACTTCTCCCTCACGAGCTTCGCCGGGTGGCTGGAGCGGCGGCTGCGCAGGGCACGGCGTTCCGCCGGGGTCGTCCTCGGCACCGAGCAGGGGGAGGACATCGGGGTGGCGAACCCGCCCGGGGCGCCGACGGACGAGCTCCGGGACGCCTGAGGCCGAAGTGACGGGCAATCACCTTCGGGTCTGGCCGAGGGTGTACGCGCCGCCGAGGCGGTCGCTTGACGCGGGAACCCCCAGTCGGTTGCATACGTTCTGTGATCACGCACCGGGCGCCGGCCGCCCCTGACCGCACGTCCGTCCGGGACCGGGGGGCGGCCTCGTGGACCCGGTGATCGTCGTCGGCGCCGGCCCGGTGGGGCTCACGCTGGCCCTGGCTCTCGCGGCCGCGGAGGTCCCCTCGGTGGTCCTCGACGAGAGCGGCGGCGAGGACGCGCCGCGTCCGGCGCGGACCGTGGTGCTGCGGCCCGACACGGCCGCACTGACGGCCCGCCTCGGGTGCACCACCCTCAGTGACGAGGGGGCGCGGTGGGACGGCTGGCGCCTGATGCGGCGCAAGCAGCCGGTGCGGGAGCTGCCGCTCGGAGTCGAGGGCTTCCCCTCCCCCGTGCACATCGCGCAGCACGCGCTGGCCCGGGGCCTGCGGGAGGCCATCGCGAAGACCTCCCTGGTCAAGGTGGTCACGGACAGCCGCCTCGACTCGCTGGAGCAGGACGCCTCAGGAGTCACGGCGCACACCCGCGGCCCCGGCGTCTCCTACTGGCGGGGCAGCTACCTCGTCGGCTGCGACGGCGCGAGGTCCACCGTCCGCAAGCTGCTGGCCGTGCGCTTCCCCGGCCGCACCGCCGTGGAACGGTACGCGGTCGCCGCGCTGCGCGCCGAGCTGCCCTGGCCCCGCGACGCGGTGCTGCACCGGCAGCCGCCGTGGCGTACGGGCGGGGACGAGATCTCGGCCCGCCCGCTGCCCGGAGGAACCTGGCGGCTCGACTGGCTGCTGCCCGCACGCGGGGACCTGGTCACGCCGGACGCCCTGGTGGCGCGCGTACGGGACGCGCTGGCGGGCTGGTGCGGCGAGACCCCGCCGTACGACCTGCTCGACACCGGCGTCTACACGCTCCACCACCGGCTGGCGCAGCGGTGGCGGGTCGACCGGGCGTTCCTCGCAGGGGAGGCCGCGCACCTCATGGGCGCCGTCGGCACCCAGGGGCTCGACGAGGGCGTCAGGGACGCCGACAACCTGGCCTGGAAACTGGCCCTGGCCTGGCACCACGGCGCGACGAAAACGCTCCTCGACAGCTACCAGGCGGAGCGGCGCACCGCGGTCGCGGCCCGGCTGCGCGCCGCGGACCAGTCGCTGCCCATACTGCGCAAGGCAGGCGGGCTGCGGGCGATGCTGCCCGGGACGGCGGCCGGGCGCGAGATGCTGCTCGCCGACGGCCACCTCGGGCAGGGTCCGCTGGGCGCGCCGCCCTCGTACCCGAACTCGCCGCTGGCCGCCCCGCGTGCGGAGGGCTGGACACCGGTGGGCACCGCGGTCGGGGCCCCGGTCACGGACGTGCGGGTGACGACGCCGGACGGGACCGCGGGACGGCTGCGCGACCGGTTGGGCCGTGGGCGGCTGCTGGTGCTGCTCGTGGCGCCCGGCACCGCGGTGTGGGACCGGCGGCACTGGCTGACGGCCGGTGTGATGCCCCGGCTCGCCGCGACCGTCGGCGACCTGCCGGCGGATGCCGAACTGCTGGTCGCCGAGGCCTATCCGGATGCCCCGGCCCACAGCGTGCTGCTGGTGCGGCCCGACGGGCACCTGGCCGCCGCCTTCGGCGGGGTGCGCCCCGAGGAGTTGCGCGCCGCGGCGGAGGCCGTGCGCGGCGGGACGGATCCGGCACCCGGCGAGGCGCCGTCGGACACGCGCACGAAGGCGGAGGGCCGCACGGCGGACATCAATTGACCGCGGGGCACGCCCGTGGTGTACTCCGGAACGTGACCGACACCTGTGTGCGCCTGTGGCGGAGGGTCCATATGGACCTGCTCCGCTATGCGGGCTGCGTGTGTCGCCCGTCCTGCTGACTCGCCCTTTCTCCTCGCGCACCCCGCCGCGCCCCGCTGCCCCGATCGAGGGCACCCGGCCGCGGCGGCTCGCGCGTACCCGCGAATCCCGTCAGGACGGCGCCATGTCTGTTTCCGCTTCCACCCCCGCCTCTCGCTCCGCCTCCTCCCCGTCGGCGCCTTCGCCGACTGCCCCTGCCCGGTCGGCAGCCACTACGGCCGGCCCTGCTCTGCCGGCCTCCTCCACGGCCGGCTCCGCCGCCGGCTCCGCGCCGTCGGCATCCTTCACGGCCGGCTCCGCTTCGTCGGCATCCGCCTCGCCTTCGGCGGGGCCGTCCCCGGCGGAACTCCTGTCCTTCGTCCGCGCCACGGCCGCGGACGCCGAACTCGTCGCGTCGCTGCCCCTCGACCCGGAGGGGCGGACGTGGATCCGTCTCGACGGTCCCGAGGGCAGCGAGGCGTGGCTCATCGGCTGGCCGCCCGGGACCGGCACCGGCTGGCACGACCACGGCGGCTCGTACGGGGCGTTCGCCACGGCGGCGGGCGCGTTGCGGGAGGACTCGCTCGCCGCCCGGCTGCCCACCGAGGGCTGGAAGACGCTGGAACTCGCCGAGGGCGTGGACCGGAACCGGCTGCTCGAGGGCGGTGACGCCCGCGCGTTCGGCGAACACCACGTGCACGAGGTCCGCAACGAATCCGGCACGACACATGCCGTGTCCGTCCACGCCTACTACCCGCCGCTGCCTATGATGCGCCGTTACAGCAGGTCGGGAGCCGTGCTGCGGCTCGAAGAGGTCGAACGCCCCGAGGAGTGGCAGTGAGTAGCGCAGTCGATCCCGCAGGCACCTCCGCACAGTCCGAACCCACCGGCGCGCACGCGCCCGGGAACGGCTCCGCGCCGGGCTCGCCCGGGAACCGCCCCGGGGCGAGCGGATCCCACAACGCTTCCGCCCCGGGCCGCGCCGGTGGCCGTGTCGCCCCGGCGTCCGTCGAGGAAGTCCTCGACACCGCCCGGACCGGTCTGGAGCGCGTCGGCCCCGAGGAGGCCCGGCGCGCGGTGCTGGAGGACGACGCCCTGCTCGTGGACATCCGCTACCAGAAGCAGCGGGAGCGCGACGGGGTGATCCCCGGCTCGGTGCAGATCGAGCGCAACGAACTGGAGTGGCGCCTCGACCCGCGCGGCAGCCACAGGATCCCCGAGGCGACGGGCCACGACCGCCGGATCGTGGTCCTCTGCAACGAGGGGTACGCGTCCTCCCTGGCGGCCGCCTCCCTCCAGCAGCTCGGCCTGCACCGGGCGACGGACCTGGAGGGCGGCTTCCAGGCCTGGCGCGAGGCCGGCCTGCCCGTCAGCCACTGACGGACGAACACGACGACGGATCGGAACGACGGGACAGAACGCAACGACGGATCGGAACGACGGGACGGGAGAAGCCCGAGGAACCGAACGGCGGGGCGCGGCGTGCCGCGTCGGTTGGTGCCCGGCGAGGGGCGCAAGGCGCAGCACGTGGTGATGCCGGGCGCCGGCTGCCGCGCCCCTGGGCCGCGGCAGCCAACCGGCCGCCGCGCCCGGACCGAGACCGGGACGGGACTGAGACCACATGCACGGTACGCGGGGCGTCCCCTCGCGTCCTGCCCGGCCCTTCCGGCCTGGGCCGCTTCGGGCCGAGGCCCCTGCCGGCCGCTCAGGCGTCGGCTCTTCGGCCCACAGTCCCTCCGATCCCCCGGCCGTTCAGAGTCTCTGGCCCTTCTGCCCCGCAGTCCTACGGCCCCGCAGTCCACCGACAGCCTTGCCGCGGCCTCCCGATCCGAACGTCAGCCGATCCGAACGTCAGCCGGTCCGTCGCTCAGCCGGTCCGTCGATCCGTCGGCCAGTCAGTCAGTCAGTCAGTCAGTCAGTCAGTCAGTCCGGGAACGCCTCGTCGAGTCCTTCCGTGTCCTCCCCCTCTTCCTCCAGCGCCTGCCGCACCACACGCAGCGCCAGGCCCTGCCCGTACCCCTTGCGCGCCAGCATGCCGACCAGCCGGCGCAGACGGCGGTCCCGCTCCAGGCCGCGCGTCGAGCGGAGCTTCGAGGCGACCAGCTCGCGCGCGGTGGCCTCCTCGCGCTCCGCGTCGAGTTGTCCGACCGCCTCGTCGATGACGGTCGACTCCACGCCGTTCGTGCGCAGTTCGCGGGCGAGCGCGCGGCGGGCGAGGCCCCGGCCGTGGTGACGCGACTCCACCCAGGCGCCCGCGAAAGCGGCATCGTTGATCAGGCCGACGTCCTCGAAGCGCGAGAGCACCTCCTCCGCGACCTCATCGGGGATCTCCCGCTTGCGCAGGGCGTCCGCCAGTTGCTTGCGCGTGCGTGGCATCCCGGTGAGCTGGCGCAGGCAGATCGCCCGCGCGCGCTCGGCCGGGTCCTGTGGCGGCAGCTCCTGCCCGGCCCTCGACGGGCCGGAGCTGCCGCCCTGCCGCGCCGTCCGTCCCCGCCTCCCGGCCCGGCGTCCGGCCCCGGATCGGGAGGGCTCCTCCTCGGACACGGACGGGTCAGCTCTTGGCAGCCGCGGCCTTGGCCGTCTTGGCCTTGCCCGCGGATGCCGCCGTGGCCGTGGTCGACGCCGCGACGACGGGCGCGGGCTTGGCCGCGTCGGCACCGGGGGCCGCCGGATCCGCCGGGGTCTCCGCCTCCGAGTCCTCGGGCCGGACGCCGACGCCGAGCTTCGTGAGGATCTTCTTCTCGATCTCGTTCGCCAGGTCGGGGTTGTCCTTCAGGAAGTTGCGCGCGTTCTCCTTGCCCTGGCCGAGCTGGTCGCCCTCGTACGTGTACCAGGCGCCGGCCTTGCGCACGAAGCCGTGCTCCACGCCCATGTCGATCAGGCCGCCCTCGCGGCTGATGCCCTGCCCGTAGAGGATGTCGAACTCGGCCTGCTTGAACGGCGGCGAGACCTTGTTCTTCACGACCTTGACGCGGGTGCGGTTGCCGACCGCCTCCGTGCCGTCCTTCAGCGTCTCGATGCGGCGGATGTCGAGGCGCACCGACGCGTAGAACTTGAGCGCGCGGCCACCCGTCGTGGTCTCCGGCGAGCCGAACATCACGCCGATCTTCTCGCGGAGCTGGTTGATGAAGATCGCCGTCGTCTTCGACTGGTTGAGCGCGCTGGTGATCTTCCGCAGCGCCTGGCTCATCAGCCGGGCCTGGAGGCCGACGTGCGAGTCGCCCATCTCGCCCTCGATCTCAGCGCGCGGCACGAGGGCCGCGACGGAGTCGATGACGATCAGGTCGAGCGCGCCGGAGCGGACCAGCATGTCCACGATCTCCAGCGCCTGCTCGCCGTTGTCCGGCTGCGAGAGGATCAGGTTGTCGATGTCGACGCCGAGCTTCTTCGCGTACTCCGGGTCGAGGGCGTGCTCCGCGTCCACGAAGGCCACCGCTCCGCCCGCCCGCTGGGCGTTGGCCACGGCGTGCAGCGTGAGGGTCGTCTTGCCGGAGGACTCGGGGCCGTACACCTCGACGACCCGGCCGCGCGGGAGCCCGCCGACGCCGAGCGCCACGTCGAGCGCGGTCGATCCGGTGGGGATGACCTCGATCGGCTCGTTCGGCCGCTCACCGAGGCGCATCACCGCGCCCTTGCCGAACTGCCGCTCAATCTGTGCGAGCGCGGCGTCCAGCGCCTTCTCGCGGTCCGTACCTGCCATGGGTTCCACCCGATTTGCTTGAGTCGATCGCTTCACGTCGATGACGCTATCCCCTGCCACTGACAACGGGTCCCGACGACCGTCGCCGCCTGTGGTCACAGCGCCGCTTCACAGCACTGCTATAAGAATGGATGTTCGATTTTGATGTCAAGCGCACCACGCGGCGCGGGCCGCACCCTGGCACTCGGAGCCACTTCCGGCGCCTCCGGCTCCCGAGGCGGTTCCGGCACCCCCCGCACACCCCGCACACCCCGAAGTACCCCGGCGCCGTCGAGGTACCCCGCATCGGCTCCGGCGCGATGCAGCTGCCGGGCCGTGGGGCGGCCCCGCCCGCTCGCCCGAGGAGGGCGGCGCCGTGGTCCGGCGCGGCCGAACCCGGCGTTCTCGGGCCGGGCCTGATCCGGCACCTCGGCGTCGGCGACGTCACAGACAGCCAGCCTGGGAGACAAGGAGACAAGGGAGGCAGACAGACAGGCGGGGAGACAGGCGGACAGGCACAAGACAGGTGCCCGGCGGCGGGCAGGCAGGCGCGTCCGGCAGCGGGCAGCCGCCGATCGGTGCCCGCCGCCGGACGCTCCGGTCCCTGACGGCCTCAGAACACCCGGATCGCCGTCTCCGCCGGGTCCCGCAACAGCTCCTCGATCTCGTCGTCCAGCCGCACCAGCGTGATCGAGCAGCCCGCCATGTCGAGCGACGTGCAGTACTCGCCCACGTACGAGCGGCCGACCTCGATGCCGCGGTCCGCGAGCTGCTGGTGGGCCAGGCCGTAGACCAGGTACAACTCGCCGATCGGGGTCCCGCCGAGGCCGTTGACCATCAGCGCGACCCGGTCGCCCGACGCGAACGGAAGGTCGTCGGCGACGGCCGTCACGAGCTCCTCGACGATGTCCTTCGCGGGACGCAGCCCCTCCCGCCGGCGGCCCGGTTCGCCGTGGATGCCGACGCCCATCTCGATCTCGTTGTCGGGCAGGTCGAACAGCGGCCCGCCCTTGGCCGGCGGCGTGCACGCCGTCAGGGCCATGCCCATGGTGCGCGTGACGGAGTTGACCTTCTCTCCGATCCGGTACACCTCGTCCAGGTCCGCGCCGCGCTCCGAGGCCGCGCCGCACGCCTTCATCACGAAGAAGTTGCCCGCGACGCCGCGGCGGCCGACGGTGTACGTCGAGTCCTGCACGGACACGTCGTCGTCGATGAACAGGGTGCGTACGGAGACGCCGTCGGCCTCGGACAGCTCCTCGGCCATCTCGAAGGACATCCGGTCGCCCGTGTAGTTGTTCACGAGCAGCAGCACGCCCTTGGGGGAGGCCACCAGCTTGACCGTCTCGTACACGTAGTCGGTGGGCGGCGCGGAGAACACGTCGCCGGGGCACGCGGCGTCCAGCATGCCCTTCCCGACGGACATCACGTGCGCGGGCTCGTGGCCGGACCCGGAGCCCTGGACCAGGGCCACCTTGTCGATGTCCGGCGCGTCGGACCTCATGATCAGGTTGAACTCGGGGACGTACCTGAGGGTGTCGGGATTGGCGAGCGCCAGTCCCCGCAGCATCTCGGGCACGTAGTCCTTGGGGTCGTTGACGAACTTCTTCATGCCATCGCTCCTGGGTCTCGTCGTCGAGGTGGGAGGCGTAGTACGGAAAGTCGCGGTACGGGTGTCGGGGTACGGGTGCCGCGGGGGGCGCCCGTCCGGAGACCAGGTGTCGCCGGTCGGGGGCCGCTGGTCGGGTGCCGTGGGGGCGCCGGTCCGGGGCCGCGGGCTCAGGGGCCGCCCGGGCTCAGGGGCGGCCCGGGCTCAGGGGCGGCCCGGCCACTCGTCCGCGATGCGCTCCGCCATGACGGCGACCGCCACGGCGCCCGCGTCGGGCGAGCCGATGCTCCGCTCCCCCGTGTAGCTGGGGCGGCCCCGCATGGCCTGCATCGAGGAGGTGGCGTCCGCCGCGGTACGGGCGGCTCCGGCGGCGACCCGTGCCAGCTCGGCGGGGGTGCGCGCGGAGTCCGTGACGCTGCTGTCCACCTGCTTCTCCAGCGCATCGGTCATTGGGATCAACGCGTCGAGCAGGGTCTTGTCGCCGAGGTCGGACTTGCCGCGCGCCTTGATGCCCTCGATGGCCGCGCGGAGCATCGCCACCGCGTCGTGCGCGGTCAGGGAGTCCATCGCGCTGCGCTCGCTCACGGCCGACGCGCCCCGCAGGAACGCCGTGCCCCACAGCGGGCCCGACGTGCCGCCGACCCGCTTGGAGATGACGAGGGCGACCTTCTTGAGGAACTGGGCGGGCGTCGTGCGGTCGAGCGTGTCCCAGTCGTCGAGGACGATCTCGAAGCCGCGGGCGAGCGAGTAGCCGAGGTCGCCGTCGCCGACGACGGCGTCGAGGTCGCAGAAGTACCGCTCGTTGTCCACGGCGGTGCGGGCGACGGTCCGGACGACGTATTCGAGATCGCTGGGTTGGGGCGTCATGGCGCTTCGTCTCTCCTGTGGTCGGTTCCGGTCCCGTGGGTGCGGCGACCCCGCCGGCGTTCGGGATCCGCGGTCTGCGGGATCCTCGGTCTGCGGGATCCGCGAACGCGGAATCGCAGGCGGCCGGGGCGCGCGGTGGTCTCGGACGGGTGATGGCTGCGCGGGGAGCCGGGGTGCCGCGGCGGCCGCGGTGCGCCCCGGGTCAGCCCCTGCCGCGTACGGCCCCCTTCCCGAGCAGTTCCGCCAGGTCCCCGAGGCGCACGTACGGTTCGGGGCGCAGGCCCAGCGGATCGGCCCGCACCTCGGTGAGGGTCTCGTCGGGCGGCGGATCGCCGAGCGAGGAGACCACGAGCGAGGCGCCCGTGAAGTCCTCGTCGCCCGTGTAGGCGCTGGTCGTGACGGCGCAGCCGAGGCCGGCGGCGAGCGCGGCCAGCATGCCGTTGCGGCTGTCCTCGACCACCACCGCGTCGGCCGGGTCGACTCCGAGGCTCGTCACCGTCAGGTCGTAGATGTCGGGCGCCGGCTTCTTGTGCTCCACGACGTCGCCTGCGAAGACGCCGAACCTGGCGGCCAGTTCCTTGCCCGCGGCGAGGTCCAGGACGCTGCGGACGGACCGTTCGGCCGAAGTGGAGGCGACGGCGAGGATCCAGCCGGCGTCGGCGGCCTCCTCCGCGATCCGCCGGATGCCGGGCCGGGGCGGCAGGACGCCGCTCGCGACGATGTCCGTGTAGATCTCGGTCTTGCGCCGGTGCCACCGGGCGACCTCCGCGTCGAGCGCGGCGGGGTCGTCCGGCAGCCCCGTCCGCTGCAGGAAGCCGGGGGTCAGCAACGTCCTCATGCGCTCCTTGCCTCCGCCGACCTTGACCAGTTGCGCGTACTCCGCGTCGCTCCAGCGCACCGGCAGGTCGAACTCGGCGAAGGTCTGGTTGAACGCGGGCAGGTGGCCGTGGCGTTCGGTGTCGGCGAGGACGCCGTCGCAGTCGAAGACGAGAGCGGGCATCGCGCTCACCCGGCCTTCCCGGCCGCGGCGGGCGCGCGCCCCTCGCTGCCGAACAGCGTCATCAGCGAACCGGCCAGTTCGACGACGTCCGCGCGCACGGCGCGGAACAGCGACGGCGGGTCCCACTTGCCGCGCGCCTCGGCCTCCTTGAGGAAGGCGAGGTTCGCCTGCATGTACGTCTCCTTCAGCGCGGTGGAGATGTTGACCTTGGCGCATCCCCGGGAGATCAGCTCGCGGAACTGCTCGTCCGACATGCCGCTGCCGCCGTGCAGGGCGATGGGCAGCGGGTGCGCGGCGACGATGTCGGAGACGCGGTCGAAGTCCAGTACGGGCGCGCGCTTGTAGTGGCCGTGGGCGTTGCCGATGGCGGGTGCGAACACGTCGACGCCGGTGGTGCGCAGGAACTCCAGGGCCACGGCGAGGTCCTGCCGCGCGGCCTCCGCGTCGCTGCCGACGTCGTCCTCGACCCCGGTGATGGACTCGATCTCGCCCTCGACGTCCGCGTTGTGGCGGCGGGCCTCGGCGACGACCTCGACGGTCTGCCGCATGTTCTCGGCGACGGGCAGGTGCGAGGCGTCGAACAGGACGGAGTTCCAGCCTGTCCGCAGGCACTCGGAGATCACCTCGCGTTCCGGGCAGTGGTCGAGATGCAGGGTGACGGGCACCTCGATGCCCGCCGTCATCGCTTCCCACATCGCGTACAGCACGCCGCTGCCGATGGACTTCACGGTCTTGACGGAGGTCTGCACGATGAGAGGCGAGCGTTTCTCGACGGCGGCGCCGAGGACGGCCTCCAGGGTGAGGTCGTTGACGATGTTGATCGCCGGGACGCCGTAGCGCTGGTCGAAGGCGTCGGTCACGATCCGGGTCAGCGGTACGACGGGCACGGCACGCTCCAGGGTTCCTGCGCCGCGTCCGCGGCGCGCCGAGATCACCTGCTCCTTCGACGCTAGGCCCCCGGGCCGCGCGGCGCGGGCGGGAATCTCCCCATCTACGAGTAGGGAATCCCCGTACGCGGCCCCCGCCGGCCCGGTGGGCCGTGCCGCGGCGGCGCGCCTCCGGAGGGCGGTACGGGCCGTGCGCGGAGGCGGCCCCGCCCGGGACGGCACGGGCCGTGCACGGAGGCGGCCCCCTGCGGGACGGCTCGCTCACGACCAGGAACCGCGCGTCCGGGCGTCCCGGCCGGGGTGGGGCGCGTTTCAGGGCGCGGGGGCCGGCGCCCACCGCGGCGGCGGCCTCAGTGCTGGGCCGCGCGGTGCGCGAGAGCTGTGCGGTTGGGCGCGCCCGTCTTGCGCAGCACGGCACCGACGTGCTTCTCGACCGTCTTCACGGCGATCCCGAGCGCGGAAGCGATCTTCTTGTCGGGCAGCCCCTGCTCGACGAGCGCACGGACCTCGCGCTCGCGGTCGGTCAGGGCCTCGGGCCGGGGCCTGTCGCGGTCGGCGAAGCCCCGCAGCACCCGCTCGCTGAGCAGCGCGTCACCGCGGCTGGCCGCCAGAACGGCGCGCACCACGGCGGGCCCGTCCAGATCGGAGCCGACGCAGCCCCGCGCGCCCGCGAAGACCGCCTCCTGGAGCAGTTCGTCGCCGAGGTCGTCCGTCATCACGAGCACGGCGGCCGTGGGACTCGCGGCCCGTACGTACGAGGTGAGGCGTGCGCCGTCGAGACCCGGCATCCTGAGGTCGAGCAGCACCACGTCCGGTTCGAGCACCCGTACCGCGTCCACGACCTCGCGGGCGTCCGCGACCTCCCCGACCACCTGCACCCCGGGCTCCGCCCGGCCCAGCAGCCGCACGAGGCCGGCCCTGACGACGGGCCGCCGGTCCACCACCAGGACCCGGCACGCGCTCACGGCTGCCGCGCCCCGCTCACCGCCGTCCCGCACGTACGGCACGCCCAGCCGGATGCGGGTGCCCCAGCCCGGCGTCGACTCGACCTGCAGTTCCGCGCCGAGCTGCCTGGCCCGGGTGACGATGCCCGTCAGTCCCAGGCCGGCCCGCCGCACGGAGGGGTCCTGGGTGTCGAAGCCCCGCCCGTCGTCCTCGACGACGACGGAGAGCTCGTCGTCGCCGTACATCACGCCGACCCGCAGCGTGGCGGCGGCCGCGTGCGTGACGACGTTCGTCAGCGCCTCTTGCACGAGGCGCAGCACGGCGGCGCCGAGGTCCGCGTCGAGCGCGCGCCGCTCACCGGTGACGACGAGGTCGGTCCGGACGGACGCGGTCGAGCGGACCCACTCGAGTTCGACGGCAAGGGCGTCGTCCAGGGACGGCAGGTCGAGCAGGGTCGGGCCGAGGCCGAGGACCGTGCGCCGCGTCTCCAGCAGCGCGGTACGGGCCGCCGCGCGCGCGGCGTCCAACCGGCCCCCGGCGTCCTGGACCTCCGCGGCGTCCATGTGGGTGATGATCGAACCGAGCGCTCGGGCGACGGTGTCGTGCACGTCGCGTACGACGCGCTCACGCTCCGCGCCGACCGCCAGCCGCCGGGCGCGCTCCTCCGCCTCGCGGTGCAGGCGGGCGTTGGTGATGGCGATGGCCGCGTGCCGGGCGAACAGCGCCAGCAGCTCGACGTCCTCGCCGGTGAACCGGATCAGCGGGTCGGTGCTGAAGACGACGCACACGCCGATGATGTCCCCGCGCCACTCGATGGGCACGGCGAGCGTCGCGTGCAGCCGCTCGCGGTCGCCGGGTCCCACGTGGCCGCCCCGGACCTCGCTGTAGCTGTCGAAGACGCAGGGCCCCCGGCGGGTGACGACGGCGCCCGTGGCGCCCTCCGCGAGCGGGAACACGCGCCCCTCCTGGCAGCCGACGCCCAGGTCGGCCTCCTTGCGGTAGGTGCCCGCGCGCTCGTCGACGGTGCTGATGGACCCGGCGCCCGCGCCCAGCAGGGCGACGGCCCGCCGCAGGATCCGGTGGAGCAGCGGCTGGAGGGCGAACTGCCCGGCGAGGTCCTCGACGGCGCCGCTCAACGCGTCGAGCTGCGCGTCCGTGCTCACGCGCCCGGCACGGACGCTCCGTACAGGCTCACCGGTGAGCCTGCCGACAGTTCCCATGGAGTCAGCGTAAGCGCGGGCGCCCGCGACCGCCCCGGCTGGGACGGTGGCCCTCGTGGATGCGGCACGGGCCTGCCGGGGGCAGACTTCCAGCACGTAAGGCTCTGGGGCACCAGCCCGAGGAGGCAGCCATGGCCAGGCCAGCAGCCCTCATATCGGCCCTGATACCGGCGGTCGCGCTGGGCGGCGCGTGGTGGTGGGCGGCGGCCCGGGTGGTGTGCGCGCCGGAGCACGCGGGGGTGACGGAGAAGGTGGTCGTGGCGGGCGGCTGGGGGCTGAGCCTGCTTCCGGTGCACGTGACGTCTCGCGCGGCGCTCGCGGCGGAGGCGGCCGAGCGCGTGCGGCGCAGGCTGGAGCGGGCGCGCCGCGCGGGGCGGTGAGCGTTCACGACGACTCGGGCGGCCGTTCCCCGGTCGGCGCAGGCCACGTGGGGCGGCGGGTGCGTACCGGGGCGGCGGGACCCGGGCACCACCCCGATGGCTCAACGGAGACGACGGGCCGACGGGCCGGCCCCACGGCGTCGCCTCCCCGTCGGCCCCTCGTCCCCTCGGCCCGTCGGCCGGCTGACCGGTCAGCCTGCGTCCGCCGCCGCGAGCACGGCCTTGCGGTGGCTGAACGTCTCCATCGAGTACGGGCCGTGGTAGCTGCCCATGCCGCTCTCCCCGACCCCGCCGAACGGCAGGTCCGGGACCGTCAGGTGCGAGACGGGGATGCCGAAGGTGACGGCGCCCGAGGACGTCTCCGCCAGCAGCCGCTCCCGTGTCGTCTCCGACCGTGTGAACGCGTAGAGGGCCAGCGGCTTGTCGCGGTCTCCCACGAACGCGATCGCCTCGTCCAGGCCGTCGACCTCCACGACGGGCAGGACGGGCCCGAAGATCTCCTCGCGCATGACGGGCGAGTCGGGGGCGACGCCGCTCAGCACGGTCGGCGCGATGTAGCGGGCCGAGCGGTCGCTTCCGCCGCCCGCGGCGACGGTGCCGGAGTCCAGCAGGCCGTGGAGCCGGTCGAAGTGCCGCTCGTTGACGATGCGTCCGTAGCGCGGCGAGGCGGCGGGGTCGTCCCCGTACACGGCACGGATCGTCTCGACGAGCGCCGCGACCAGGAGCTGGGCGGTGTCCGGGTCGGTCAGCACGTAGTCGGGGGCGACGCAGGTCTGGCCCGCGTTCAGGAACTTGGCGCCGACCAGGCGTGCGGCCGTTTCGGCGATGTCCGCGTCCCGGTCGACGAAGACGGGCGACTTGCCGCCCAGTTCGAGGGTGACCGGGGTCAGGTGCTCGGCGGCGGCGCGCATCACGATGCGCCCGACGGTGCCGTTGCCCGTGTAGAAGATGTGGTCGAACCGCTGCTCCAGCAGCGCCGTCGTCTCCGGGATGCCGCCCTCGACCACGGCGACGGCGTCGGAGTCCAGGTGCTTCGGCAGCAGCCGCGCCAGCAGCGCGGACGTCGCGGGCGCCAGTTCGCTGGGCTTCACGACCACGCAGTTGCCCGCCGCGAGCGCCCCGACCATGGGTGCCAGGAGCAACTGCGCCGGGTAGTTCCAGGGCCCTATGACGAGCACCACGCCGAGCGGTTCGAGCAGGCTCCAGGCCCGCGCCCCCGGAAGGTGGTCGGGCACCGCGGCCGGGGTGGGCCGCAGCCAGCCGTCGAGGTGTTCGAGGGTGTGATCGATCTCCCTGACGGTGAACAGGACCTCCGTGCGGACGGCTTCCCGCTCGCTCTTGCCGAGGTCCGTGTGGAGCGCGGCGGCCAGGTCGCCCTCGTGCTCCGTCAGCAGCCCGCGCAGGGCGGTCAGCTGCCCCACCCGCCAGGCACGGTCCTTCGTCCGGCCGGTGCGGAAGGTCGCGCGCAGCCTCGCCACGGTTTCGTCGGCGGGTTCGGTGGCGTGGTCGGTCACGGTGCTGCACATCCTTCGGGCGGTACGGCCAATTTCGATGCTATATACAACTGATTCTGGTGGTCCGTACAACGAACCGGTGGGCAGCCATCATCCTGCCCAGGGGGCGATCCGGATCACACCGCGGCCCACGGCGGCGGGATCGGATTCCGGCGGCCCGCTGCCGGCCGCGTTCAGTCGCTCCGTCCGTCGCTCCTGCTCGCGCCCCCGTCGCCCGTGCCGTCGCCGCGGCCTCGCTGCGCCCTGCGGGCGATCCTCCGCAGCAGCTCCCCGCGGCCCCGGCCGGCGCTCTCCGGCCCGCCCCGGGTACGGGACCGGCCGCGGGCCGGCGCGGGGAGGTCGCCGACGACGTCGTAGCGCCGGACGTAGGTGCCGAGGAACGCCTGGAGCGTGGCGACGGCCGGGATGGCGATGAGCGCGCCGACGGCACCCAGCAGCGCCGTCCCGGCGATCACCGAGCCGAACGCGACCGCCGGGTGGATGTCCACGGTCCTGGAGGTGAGCTTGGGCTGCAGCAGGTAGTTCTCGAACTGCTGGTAGACGACCACGAAGGCGAGCACCCACAGCGCGTACCAGGGGTTCACCGTGAAGGCCACCAGCATCGGCAGGGCGCCCGCCAGGTACGTGCCGATGGTCGGCACGAACTGCGAGATCAGACCGACCCACACCCCCAGGACCGGCGCGTACGGGATGCCGAGGATCTGCAGCAGGACGTAGTGCGCGACGCCCGAGATCAGCGCCATCAGGCCGCGCGAGTACAGGTAGCCGCCGGTCTTGTCGACGGCGATCTCCCACGCCCGCAGCACCTCCGCCTGCCGGGCGGGCGGCAGCACGGAGCACAGGGCGTGCCGCAGCCTGGGTCCGTCGGCGGCGAAGTAGAAGGAGAAGAGGAAGACCGTGAGCAGCCGGAACAGCCCGCCGAGCACGGTCGTGGAGACGTCGAGCACGCCGCTCGCGCTGTTTTGCACGTAGCGCTGGAGCCAGTCCGAGTGCAGCAGGCTGTCCTGGATCTGCAGCCGGGACAGGCTGGTGTGGAAGTGTCCGTTGGTCCAGCTGATGACGGAGTCCAGGTACTGCGGGAAGTCGTCGATCATCTGCGAGATCTGGCCGGCCAGCATGGATCCGAGCATCACCACGAAGCCGACGCCGAACGCGACGACGCCCAGGAACACCAGCAGCGTCGCGACGCCCCGGCGCATACCGCGCGCGGCCATCCTGCTCACGGCGGGCTCCACGGCGAGCGCCAGGAAGAACGCGATCAGAATGTTGATCAGCAGCCCCACGAGCTGGTGGAACGCCCAGCTGCCCAGCTGGAAGCACGCGTAGAGGCCGAGCACCAGCACGACGGCCCGGGGCAGCCAGCGCGGCATGCGCGCACGCGCCTCCGCCGGGCGCGGCGGGGGCGGGGTGGTCGGCGGCGGGGTGTGCGCGGGGGTGTCGCGCGCGGTCTCGTCTGTGGTGGCCACGGAGCCAGTCTCACCCACCGCGGGCGCAACCTCGTACGCGGAGAGCCGGCGCCCTGCTCACACGGGCCCCGGACCGCCGCCCGCCCCCGTCCCCGCCGCCCGTCCGAGGAGGCGCGGGCGGCACCACCCGCGACGCCCGGCGGGGATCGGCCTCGGTGTAGCGGTGGCAGCCCTCGTGCCAGACGAGGATGCCGGAGAGCCAGTTCTCCAGTTCCTTCACGTATCCGGCGAGCGCGGCGCGCGCCGCGCCGTCCAGCTCGAAGTCGGCGCA
>NZ_JAKGCV010000310.1 GCF_021556455.1 Streptomyces fuscigenes
CGGGCCGGCGCGGCAGGGGACGCCCCGCCCGGGGCGCCGCCGGGGCCGGGCCCGGCGCCCGCGAGCGCATCCTCGAAGCGGCGCGCGGCGCGTTCGCCGAACTCGGCTACGACCGGACGTCCGTGCGGGGCATCGCCAAGGCCGCCGACGTCGACCCGGCCCTCGTGCACCACTACTTCGGCACGAAGGAGCAGGTCTTCGGCGCGGCGATCGCGGTGTCCTTCGAGCCGGCCGTCGGCGTCCGGGGCATCCTGGGCGGCGACCGCGACGCCATCGGGGAGCGGCTGACGCGCTACTTCCTGGGGGTCTGGGAGAACGAGGACACCCGGGCGCCGCTGCTGGCCGTCGTGCGCTCGGCCCTGACGAACGACGCGGCCGGTGCCGTGCTGCGCTCGTTCGTACTGCGCGAGCTGCTGGAGCCGGTCGCGCGCGCCCTCGACGTACCGGACCCGCGGCTGAGCGCGGAGCTCGCGGCGTCGCAGATGGTCGGCATCGCGATGCTGCGCTACGTCCTGGGCGCCGAACCGCTGGCGAGCGCGAGCACGGACGAACTGGTGCGCCGGGTCGCGCCGACGCTCCAGCGCTACCTGACGGAACACTGAGCCCCCGGAGGCCCGCGGTCCCCGGACGTGTCCAGCCCCGGGACGCGTCCTGCCCTCCGGACACCCGTCCCGCATTCCGGACAGCGTGTCCGGATCTTGGAGGCGGCGCGTAGGCTCGATCCAAGCCATTCGTGGCTGACGCATCCGCGACAGGTCTTCCGAAGGAGCGAGCGACGATGCCCGAGCTGAGGTCCCGCACAGTCACCCACGGCCGCAACATGGCGGGCGCGCGCGCCCTTATGCGGGCGTCGGGCGTAGCGAGCGAGGACATCGGCAAGCCGATCATCGCCGTCGCCAACTCGTTCACGGAGTTCGTGCCGGGCCACACGCACCTCGCGCCGGTCGGCCGCATCGTCTCCGACGCGGTGAAGGCCGCGGGCGCCGTGCCCCGCGAGTTCAACACGATCGCCGTGGACGACGGCATCGCGATGGGCCACGGCGGCATGCTCTACTCGCTGCCGTCCCGCGACCTGATCGCCGACTCCGTCGAGTACATGGTCGAGGCGCACTGCGCGGACGCCCTGATCTGCATCTCCAACTGCGACAAGATCACGCCGGGCATGCTGATGGCCGCGATGCGCCTCAACATCCCCACGGTCTTCGTCTCCGGCGGCCCGATGGAGGCCGGACGCGCCACCCTGGTCGACGGCACGGTGCGCAAGCTGGACCTCATCAACGCCATGTCCGACGCGGTCGACGAGTCCGTGTCCGACACCGACATGCTGCGCATCGAGGAGAACGCCTGCCCGACCTGCGGCTCCTGTTCCGGCATGTTCACCGCCAACTCGATGAACTGCCTGACCGAGGCCATCGGCCTGGCCCTGCCGGGCAACGGTTCGGTGCTCGCCACGCACACCGCGCGCCGCTCGCTGTACGAGCGGGCCGGCGCCACCGTCGTCGACCTGGCGAAGCGCTACTACGAGCAGGACGACGCCTCCGTCCTGCCGCGCAACATCGTGACGCACGCCGCCTTCGAGAACGCGATGGCCCTGGACATCGCCATGGGCGGCTCCACGAACACGATCCTGCACCTGCTGGCGGCCGCCCAGGAGGCGGGCGTCGACTACGGCCTGGACGACATCGACGCGGTGTCGCGCCGCGTGCCCTGCCTCGCGAAGGTCGCGCCGAACGTCGCGCCCGGCGGCACGTACTACATGGAGGACGTGCACCGCGCCGGCGGCATCCCCGCGATCCTGGGCGAGCTGTACCGGGGCGGCCTGCTGAACGAGGACGTCCACACCGTGCACGCGCCGAGCATCAAGGCGTGGCTGGAGACGTGGGACGTGCGCGGCGGCTCCCCGTCGGACGAGGCCGTCGACCTGTGGCACGCGGCGCCCGGCTGCGTCCGCTCCGCCGAGGCGTTCTCGCAGTCGGAGCGGTGGGAGACGCTGGACACCGACGCGGCCGGCGGCTGCATCCGCGACGTCGCCCACGCCTACAGCAAGGACGGCGGTCTCGGGGTGCTGCGCGGCAACATCGCCGTGGACGGCTGCGTCGTGAAGACCGCCGGCGTCGACGAGTCGATCTGGACCTTCGAGGGTCCCGCGGTCGTCTGCGAGTCGCAGGAGGAGGCCGTCGAGAAGATCCTCCGCAAGGAGATCACCGAGGGCGACGTCGTCGTCATCCGCTACGAGGGCCCCAAGGGCGGCCCCGGCATGCAGGAGATGCTCTACCCGACCTCGTACCTGAAGGGCCGGGGCCTCGGCAAGAGCTGCGCGCTCGTCACCGACGGCCGCTTCTCGGGCGGCACGTCGGGCCTGTCGATCGGTCACGTCTCGCCTGAGGCGGCGTCGGGCGGCACGATCGCCCTGGTGCACGACGGCGACCGGATCCGCATCGACATCCCGTCGCGCTCGATCGAACTGCTCGTGGACGACGAGGAACTGGCGGCCCGCCGCGAGGCGCTGAACGGCGTGTACGCGCCGAAGGCCCGCGAGCGCAAGGTGTCGGTGGCCCTGCGCGCCTACGCGGCCATGGCCACGAGCGCGGACCGCGGCGCGGTGCGCGACGTGACCCGCCTCGGCTGACCGGCGGCGGGCGCGCGGCCCGGCCGCGCCCCCGCCCACGTGCCCTGTGCGCCCCTCGGACCGCTACCAGTCCGAGGGGTGCCGTGCGTCACCGGCCAGGACCGAGCCGTCGGGACCCGCGGCGACCACCTCGCGGCCGCCGGCCGTGAGCACCGGCGCAGGCAGGGATGCCGCGACCGTGGAGCGCTGCGCGCCGAGCCGCGGAGCCGTCTGCGCGAGCAGCGTTCCGCGCGCCGCGTCGACGGCGAGGAGCCGTCCGTCGCCCGCCGTCACGAACACGTGCCCGGCGCCGTCCGCCGTGGGGCGCGACGCCCGGGTCACCGCCGTCTCCAGCGTCCACAGCACGGGACGTGCCGCCCCCTCGCGGGTGTCGAGGGCGCTGAGCGCTCCCGCGTACGACATGACGTAGGCGATCCCGCCGCTCACCGTGGCCTGCGCCTGGTCGACCGGGTTCGGCAGCGGCACGCGCCGCGTCGAGGCGCCGGCCGCGCCGCCGATGCGTACCACCGAGTCCGTGAGGCCGTCCGGCCGCTGGGACAGCGCCCACAGCGTCGGACCGCTCTCGTGCACCGGGCTGAGCGTTCCCGCCACCGTCGTCGACCAGCGCGCCCGGCCGGTGGCGGGGTCGAGCGCGCTCACCGTCGATCCCGTGCCGTCCTGCGTGGGCGCGACCGCGTACAGCGCCTGCCCCGTGCCGGACGGGTCCGTCCACACGGTGCTGCGCGCGTCGAGCCGACGGGTCCAGCGCGGCGCGCCGGTCCGTCCGTCCAGGGCGCGCACGGTGCGGCCGTCCGCGGACACGAGGACGGCGGTGCCCGCGGCGTGCCGCACGGTCGGGAAGCCTTCGAGCGACGCGCTCCAGCGCTGCCGTCCGGTCGCCGGATCGAGTGCCTGCAACCGCTGCCCGCCCGTGCCCGTGACGTACAGCAGGCCGCCGGAGAGGACCGGTCCGGCGTCACCGGAGACCGTGTCGGACGATCCGCGGCCGGGCAGCGACCAGGCGATCTTCCCGTCGGCCGCGTCGAGCCGGGCCGCCGGGACGCCGGGCGCCGCGCAGAACACGGCGCCCGGGGCTGCCGGGTGCGGCTGTCGGACGGGCGCAGCGCCCTGGACTTCGGCTCGTACGCGGTGACGCTGCTGGGCCACCGCCACCCGGCCGTCGTCGCCGCGGTGCGCGCCCAGCTCGACACGATGCCGACCTCGACACGCAGCCTCGCGAACCCGGTCGCGGCCCGCGCCGCGGCCCGGCTCGCCGCGTACTTCGGTGGCCGCGCGCCGGGCGGACGCCTCCTGCCGAAGGTGTACTTCGGGCTCAACGGCGCCGACGCGGTCGAGGTCGCGGTGAAGCTGGCGCGCCTCGCGACCGGCCGCGGCCGGGTCCTCGCGGTGCGCGGCGGCTTCCACGGCAAGTCGCTGGGCGCGCTGGGCCTCACGCACAGCGCGCTGTTCCGGACCGGCCTCCTCGGCACGCGCACGGACGTCGTGCACGTCGCGGCGGACGACGCCGGCGCCGTACGGCGGGAGGCCGCGCGCGGCCCGGGCGTGGCGGCGGTCGTCTTCGAGCCGGTGCAGGGCGAGAACGGCGCCGCCGTCCTGCCGGTCGAGGTGCTGCGCCGCTGGTGCGCGGACGCGCACGCGCACGGGGCGTTCGCGATCGCCGACGAGATCCAGTGCGGGCTGCGCCGGTGCGGGGAGCCGTCGGTGGCGCTGGCGGCGGGGCTGCCCGTGGACGCCGTACTCGTGGGCAAGCCGCTGGGCGGCGGGGTCGTGCCGCTGTCCGCCGTGGTGTGCAGCGAGGAGATGTACGCGCCGCTCGCGGCCGACCCGTTCCTGCACTCGGCGACCTTCGGCGGCCACCCGTTGAGCTGCGCGGCACTGGACCCCGCCCTGACGGCGATCGAGGAGCTCGCCGGCCGGGGCGGTGTGCTGGCGGACGCGCTCGACGGGGCGCTGGCCGCTCTCGCGGCCGCGCACCCCGGCGTGGTGGGCGCGGTGACCGGTGCCGGGCTGCTGCGCGGCATCGACTTCACGAGCGCGCGCGCCGCGGGGGCGGTGGTGGTGGAACTGGCGGGCGCCGGGCTGCTGGTGTCGCCGTGCCTGGGCCGGCCCACGACCGTACGGCTGCTGCCCCCGCTGGTGTGCAGTGAGCGGGAGATCGCGGAGGCGGCGGAGATCCTCGACGCGGCCGTCACCGTCGCGTCGCGCTCCGGCGCCGTCCCCGCAGCCGCCGCGCCCGCCCCACCACCACCGCGGGCCCCCGGGTCCGCGTCCGCACCTCATCCGCACCGCACGTTGGGAGACGACACATGACCACCGCTCACCTCCGCGGCCGCGACGAGCTGGCGCATGTCGTGCGCACGGCGGTCTCCGGCGTCCTCGGCATCGAACCCGAGGAGGTCGACGACGCGACCGACCTGCACGACGACTACGGCATCGACAGCCTGGAGCTCATGGAGGTCGGCGCCCGCCTGGAGAAGGCGCTCGCCATGAAGATCCCGGTGTCGGACCTCACCTCGGCGCACAGCGTGGGCCACGCCATCGACCTGCTCGCCGAGCGCCTGGCGGCGCGCTCATGAGCACGGACGCGCGGACCCGGCCCGACCGGGAGCGGGTCGCCGTGACCGGCCTCGGGATCAAGTGCCCGGCGGGCAACGGCGTGGAGGACGCGTACGGCGCGCTCCTCGCGGCGCGCTCCACCGCGTCCGCCGTCAAGCACCTCGCCGAGGCGGAGCTGCGCGTCACGATCGCCTGCCTGGTGCCGGAGTTCGACGTCGAGCCGTACGTCTCGCGGCGCGAGCGGCGGCAGATCGACCGCGCCGCGGAGCTGCTGCTGTGCGCGGCGTCCGACGCCGTCGCGGACGCGGGCGCCCCGGCGCTCGCCGCGCTGCCGCCCGAGCGGGTGGGCGTCCAGATCGGCACGGGGCTCGGCGGGCTCGCCGCGATGGAGGGCAACACCTTCGACCACGGCGCGGACCCGATGGCGATGCCCGTGCACACCGTGCCCCGCACCATGGCGAACTCGCCCGCCTCCCGGGTGGCCCTGCGCTTCGGCCTGCGGGGCGCCTGCACCACGTACGCGACGGCCTGCGCGAGCGGCACGACCGCCGTCGGCGAGGCAGCCCGCCGCATCCGGTACGGGGAGCTCGACGCGGCGGTCGCGGGCGGCGTCGACACGCCCGTGACCACGATCGTGATGGCCGCCTTCGCGAAGATGCGTGCCCTCTCGGCCCGCAACGACGAGCCCGACCGGGCGAGCCGGCCCTTCGACACCGACCGGGACGGCTTCGTGATGGGGGAGGGCGCGGCCGTGCTCGTCCTGGAGCGGCGCGACCTCGCCCTGGCGCGCGGCGCGCGGATCTACGGCGAGGTGGCCGGGTACGCGACGAACTGCGACGGCGCCCACATCGTGGCGCCGCACGAGGACGGCGCCCTGGCGGCGGAGTGCATGCGCGGCGCGATCGGGGACGCGGGGCTCGCCCCGTCCGACGTCGGGCACATCAACGCGCACGGCACGTCCACGCTGCTCAACGACCGTGCCGAGGCGCGGGCCGTGGAGCGCGTCTTCGCGGGGGCCGCGCCGCCGCTGACGGCGTTCAAGGGCGTCACCGGCCATCTCATCGGCGGCTCCGGCGCGCTGGAGGCGGCGCTCGCCCTGCTGTGCGCGGGGCGCGGGGTGGTGCCCGCGGTGGCCAACACCCTCGGATCGCCGGAGGCGGACCTGGTGGACGTGGTGATCGGGCGGTCCCGGGCGATCGAGTCCGGGCGGCCGGTGCTGTCGAACTCGTTCGGGTTCGGCGGGCAGAACGCGTGCGTGGTGCTGGTGCCGGGCCCCGGCGCCCGCGGCACGGGGAACGGGTGAGGCGGCGTGCGGATCCTCGTCACGGGCGCGACGGGCGTCGTGGGCTCGGAGGTGCTGGCCGCGCTCGGCGGCGTGGCGGCGGGCGCGGACGGGAGCGCGCGGGGCGCCGTCCCCGACGAGCGGACCCGCTCGGCCC
>NZ_JAKGCV010000311.1 GCF_021556455.1 Streptomyces fuscigenes
CCCGCCCGGCGGGAGGCTCCACCGGCACCCGGCCCGCCATCCGCCGCCCCTCAGCCGGCCGTCGCGTCCGCCGCGTGCGCCGGAGCGCCGCCGGGCGAGGGGTCGCGTCCGCCCGGATGGCGGTGGCGCCACACCCAGAAGACCGCCGTCGCGGGTGCCGCCCACAGCAGCAGCACCAGGTACGGGAAGACATGCTGCTCGTCGCCGAAGTAGACCGCCGTGTGCTGGGCGTTGACGGACGCGCCCGGCGGCAGCCACTGGCCGATGCGGCCGAGCACGGACGGCAGCAGCGGCCACGACACCGCGCCTCCCGACGACGGGTTGCCCAGCAGCACCATGAGCCCCCAGGTCGGCAGCAGGGCCCACCGGCCGAACAGCGTGTTGAACGCGGTGAAGACCATCCCGGAGGTGAACATCGTGAACGCGAGGATCAGCCAGGACTCCACGAACGGCAGCCGCAGCGCGCCCAGCCACCAGTCCACGACGGCGGCGATGGTGAAAGCGCCCAGCAGGGAGTTCGCGGCGATCGCGAGCACCCGCTCGAACGGCAGCAGCCGGCGCGCGTTCACGCTCAGCTGGATCGCGGCGACGAAACCGAGGATGACGGCGGACAGGGTGATGTAGAAGATCGCCAGCCCCCGCGGGTCGCCCTTCTGCAGCGGCTTGAGATCGCCCAGCGCGAGCGGCACCTTCGCGGCCCGGGCCGCCTTGGGCGCGGCGGTCGCGAGCACCTGGGCCACCGACTGGCCGGCCGCGCTCGCCACGTCCATCCGCGCCGCCGTGCGGCCGCCCGTGGAGCGGAAGGTGACGACGGCGAACACCCGCTGGCTCTCCACCCCGCGGACGGCGGCCGCACGGTCCGCGTAAGGATGCAGGACGAGCGAGGCGTCGAGTGCCTTCTCCAGTCCCGCGGTGAAGGCCCTGGCCCCGGGGGCCGAGGCGTCGCCCACGACCGCCGTGGGGATCCTGCGGGGCGTCGGATCGGCCATGTTGTACGTGTACGAACCGGCGAAGAGGCCCGCACCGGCCGACGCGACGAGCACGATCACCACGGCGGGCAGGAACGGCGAGGCGGCGAACTGCCGCCAGGCACCGGCGATCCTCCGGCGCCGGCCGCCGCCGCGCCCGCCGCGCCCTCCCTGTCCCGGCTGTCGCCCGTCGCCCTCCCGAGGCCGCGGCCGACCGTCCGCGCCCCCGGAGCCGGCACGGTGTGAGCCTCCGGTGCGGCGCGGGGCCTCGTCGTCGTGTTCAGCGGCCATGGGGCCACCGTAAGCACGGTATGGAGCCTGAAGCGGTAAATGCCCCTTCCGCGGCGCCATGGTACCCGAGGGCCGCGACCGGTTCGTCCGGCGGGCGCCGTCACCGCCGATCAGGAGGGCGGCGCGGGTGAAGGCGCGGGCGGAGACGGTGCCCTGCGGTGCGGAGAGCCCAAGTCCCGCCGTGCGGGCGGT
Organism: Streptomyces fuscigenes; assembly: GCF_021556455.1. Lineage (GTDB taxonomy): Bacteria > Actinomycetota > Actinomycetes > Streptomycetales > Streptomycetaceae > Streptomyces > Streptomyces fuscigenes. Next base: position 1,452 of record NZ_JAKGCV010000311.1, read on the forward strand.
GATCGGCGGACCCGGCCCGGCCCGGTGTGGCCGGCGCGGACGTGCCGGGGGAGGCGGGCGGGGCGCCCGCCCGCCCGGGCCCACCACGCCGGTGCGGCCGCATCGGGCGGCGCCGCGCCGACGCTACGATGCCGCCATGTCTCGACTTCAGACGCTCGACGAGGCCAGAGCCGTCGATCACGCGATGGAGATCTTCTGGACCAAGGGGTACGACGGGACCTCCCTCGCCGACCTTGCCCGGGATCTCGGACTCGCGCCCGGGAGGCTCAACCTGGCGTTCGGCGACAAGCACGGCCTCTTCCTGCGCGCCCTCGAACGCTACCGGGACTCGCAGGCGCGCTCGCTCGCGCCCGCGCTGCTGGCCGAGGGGCTGGTGCTGCCGCGCATCCGGGCGATCATGCTGGGCTACCTCCAGCTCGCCGCCGAAGAGGCCGAACCGCGGGGCTGCCTGATAGCCAACACCGCGGGCGAGGCGCTGCCCGGCGACCCCGCCGTGGCCGACTGCCTCGCGGAGGTCATGTCGGTCGTCGAGGACGGCTTTCTCCAGGGCCTCGAACACGCGGTGCAGCAGGGCGAACTGCCCGAGGGTATCGACGTCGCCGGCAACGCGGCGATGCTCACCATGCTGCTCCAGGGACTCCAGGTCCTGGTCAAGCTCGACCCGGACCCGCTCCGTCTGACCCCCGCCGTGGACGCCGCCCTCGCCGGTCTGGACGCGGCACGGCTCCGGTGGGCCCGCCCCCCGGCGTGAAGGCCGCGGTGCGGCTGAGGTCCCGGTGCGTCCACGCGGCCTCGCCGCCCCGCGCGAATGGGCCGTCGGGCCCGGGCGCTTCGTCCCGGAACGGGTGAGGGCGGCAGGGCGTGCCGCGGGAGGCTCGGCGCCGCGGGCCCCCGTCGGTCAGCCGCAGGAAGGGCAGAGGCCCCGGTAGGTGACCTCGGCCGCGGAGACCGTGAAGCCGAACCGCTCGGCCGCCGGCAGCTCGGCCAGCAGGTCGCCCGTCGGGTGGACGTCGCGCACCGTGCCGCACTTCGAGCAGACCAGGTGCTGGTGCGGGCGGTGGGCGTTCGGGTCGTAGCGCTTCGCGCGCCCGTCGGTCGAGACCTCCATGACCTCACCCAGGGACACCATCTCGCCGAGGGTGTTGTAGACCGTGGCCCGGGAGATCTCGGGCAGCCGCTCCGCCGCGCGCGCGTGTATCTCGTCCGCCGTCAGGTGCACGTGGTCGCCGTCGAGGACCTGGGCGACCACGCGCCGCTGCGACGTCAGACGCCAACCGCGTCCTCGCAGTCGTTCCAGCAGGTCACTCATCTCGGTTCACCTGTTCCAGGCTCGTTGGGCATCGGCAGTTTACCAGTGGGTGTCCACATTCCGATCGGACAGGCATTCGGATCGGACGAGCATTTGGTGCGCTTATTGACTTGGACAGCGTCCATCGTAGGATCGGCTCCGGCAACAGCCAAGGGGCAGTCAGGGACAGCAGGGGCCCGGCAGGTCAGGAGAGAGCGCCGTGAGGGGAACACCGCCGAGCAATCGCGCGGTGCTGGTCACCGGATGACCACCGACCGCGCCTCGCGCCGCCCCCCGTCCTCCCGGACGCCCGCCCGGCGGGCACCGGAACCGGCACCCCGACGGGGCGCGGCCCGCCGTCCGGCACCCCTCCCCACCACGGGCGACGCACGGGCGGGTACCCCCCGCGGCTCCGGTACGGTGTCGGGCGCACGGCGCACCGGTCGCCCTGCCCGACCGCGCGCCGCGGCCACGGAGCCCTGCCCTGCCCGCACCGAACGGCCGCGGCCGGGTGCCTCCGGGCGCGCGTCCCGGCCGCGCCACCGCCGTCCGCCGCCCCAGTACCCGCAACCCCCGACCACCCTGGTCTGCCCGGTCCGGAAGGAAACGCATGTCCGAGAATCCTGAGAACGCCGCGAACCACGAGGCGATAGTCGTCGACGCGAAGACGGACGGCGAGGGCGGCTGCCCGGTCGCGCACACGCGCGCCCCGCACCCGACGCAGGGCGGCGGGAACCGCGAGTGGTGGCCGCAGCGCCTCAACCTGAAGATCCTCGCGAAGAACCCGGCCGTGGCGAACCCGCTCGGCGAGGACTTCGACTACGCCGCCGCGTTCAAGACCCTCGACCTGCCGGCCGTGAAGCAGGACATCGCCGAGGCCCTGACGACCTCGCAGGACTGGTGGCCGGCCGACTTCGGGCACTACGGCCCCTTCATCATCCGCATGGCCTGGCACAGCGCGGGCACCTACCGCATCAGCGACGGCCGCGGCGGCGCCGGCGCGGGCCAGCAGCGCTTCGCCCCCCTCAACAGCTGGCCGGACAACGCGAACCTGGACAAGGCGCGCCGCCTGCTGTGGCCGGTGAAGAAGAAGTACGGCCAGAGCCTGTCCTGGGCCGACCTGCTCATCCTCGCCGGCAACGTGGCCCTGGAGACCATGGGCTTCGAGACGTTCGGCTACGCCGGCGGCCGCGAGGACGTGTGGGAGCCCGAGGAGGACGTCTACTGGGGTCCCGAGAAGACCTGGCTCGGCGACGAGCGCTACACGGGCGACCGCGAGTTGGAGAACCCGCTCGGCGCCGTGCAGATGGGCCTCATCTACGTCAACCCCGAGGGCCCCAACGGCAACCCCGACCCGCTGGCCTCGGCCCGCGACATCCGCGAGACCTTCCGCCGGATGGCGATGAACGACGAGGAGACCGTCGCGCTGATCGCGGGCGGCCACACCTTCGGCAAGACGCACGGAGCCGGCCCGGCGGACGCCGTCGGCCCCGACCCCGAGGCCGCCGGGATCGAGGAGCAGGGCCTCGGCTGGCGCAACACCTACGGCACCGGCAAGGGCGCCGACGCGATCACCTCGGGCCTCGAGGTGACCTGGACCAGCACGCCGACCCAGTGGGGCAACGGCTTCTTCGACAACCTCTTCGGCCACGAGTGGGAGCTCACCAAGAGCCCGGCGGGCGCCCACCAGTGGAAGCCGAAGGACGGCGCGGGCGAGGGCACGGTCCCGCACGCCCACGACGCCTCGAAGAAGATCGCCCCCTCGATGCTGACGACCGACCTGGCGCTGCGCGTCGACCCGGCGTACGAGCAGATCTCGCGCCGCTTCCACGAGAACCCGGCCGAGTTCGCCGACGCGTTCGCCCGCGCCTGGTTCAAGCTGACGCACCGCGACATGGGCCCTGTCGTGCGCTACCTGGGCTCCGAGGTCCCGAGCGAGACCCTGGTGTGGCAGGACCCGGTCCCCGAGGTCGACCACGCGCTCGTGGACGCCGCGGACGTCGCCTCCCTCAAGAGCGCCGTCCTCGCGTCCGGCCTGTCGGTGGGGCAGCTCGTCTCGACCGCCTGGTCGTCGGCCGCCTCGTTCCGCGGCAGCGACAAGCGCGGCGGCGCCAACGGCGCCCGCATCCGCCTGGAGCCGCAGGCCTCCTGGGAGTCGAACGAGCCCGAGCAGCTGCGTACCGTGCTGCGCGGGCTGGAGGAGATCCAGGAGCAGTTCAACTCCGCGCAGACCGGCGGCAAGCGGATCTCGCTCGCCGACCTGATCGTCCTCGCGGGCTCCGCCGCCGTCGAGCAGGCCGCGAAGACGGCCGGCTTCGACGTCGAGGTGCCGTTCACGCCGGGCCGCGCCGACGCCTCGCAGGAGCAGACGGACGTCGAGTCGTTCGCCGCGCTGGAGCCGGCCGCCGACGGGTTCCGCAACTACGCCGGCAAGGGCAGCCGCCTCCCGGCGGAGTACCTGCTGATCGACCGCGCCAACCTGCTCACCCTGAGCGCCCCGGAGATGACGGTCCTCGTCGGCGGTCTGCGCGTGCTGGGCGCCAACCACGGCCAGTCCTCGACGGGCGTCCTGACCTCGGCCCCCGGCTCCCTGACGAACGACTTCTTCGTCAACCTGCTCGACCTGGGCACGGAGTGGAAGGCGACGTCCGAGGAGGCGCACACCTTCGAGGCGCGCGACGCGGCGAGCGGCGACGTCAAGTGGACGGGCAGCCGGGCCGACCTGGTCTTCGGGTCGAACTCGGAGCTGCGCGCCCTCGCCGAGGTCTACGCGAGCGACGACGCCAAGGAGAAGTTCGTGAAGGACTTCGTCGCGGCGTGGACCAAGGTGATGGACCTGGACCGCTTCGACCTGGTCTGAGGCCCGTTGGCCTCCCCCACCGCCGTCCTCGGACGGCGGTGGGGGAGGCGGACACGAAGGGGGCGGCACCACACACGTGGTGCCGCCCCCTTCGGCGTTCGCCGGCCGGATCAGCCCAGGCGCTCCGGCCCGCCGCCTTCGCCGGCCGCCTCAGGGCCGTCGCCGGACGGGGCCGCGCCGTCCGCCGGGACGGGGGCCGGACCCTCGTGGCCGAGGTCGATGTCGACCTGGGCGCGGTCGCTCCCCGCGAGCGAGAACGGCACCGCCCGGGGCGGATAGCTGTTGGCCACGACGGTGTAGTCGCCGCTCGCCAGGCCGGTGAACGCGTAGCGCCCGTCGGCGCCCGTCAGCAGCCGCGTCAGCACGTTGCCCGCCGGGTCCATGAGCGTGACCACGGTGTCCGGCAGCGGGGTGCCGCCCGCGGTGCGCACGGTGCCGCGCAGGGCCGCCGCCGCGGCGGGCTCCAGCTCGACGTCGTACACCGCAGGCTCGCCCCCGGCCGGCTCGACCGCCAGCGCGCCGGGCAGGTGCCCCTCGGCGGTGACCGCCAGCGTGTAGAGGCCCGCGGGCAGATCGGGCAGCTCGTACGCGCCGGAGTCCGTCGAGTTGGCCGTGCCGACGACGTCCCCGTGGGCGTCCGCCGCCACCACGAGCGCGCCCGCGAGGGGACCCGCCGCGGAACGGACCGTGCCGCCCAGCCCGCCGGAGCGGGTCAGCAGGAGGTCCGCGGTCACGGCGCTCGCGCCGGTGGTGACCGTCGCCGCGTGGGGGCGCAGGCCGGGGGCGGATCCGATGACGACGTAACTGCCCGGGTCCCCTTCCGGCCGCGGCAGGGCGTAGCGGCCCTGCTCGTCCGCCACCGTGCGGGCGATCTGCCGCCCCGCCGCGTCGATCATGGTGACCGAGGCGCCCGGCACGGGCCGTCCGGCGCGGTCGCCGACGAGGCCGAGCACCCCGGGCTCCCCGGCGCTCCCGGGCGCACCGGCGGCGCCCCTGGC
>NZ_JAKGCV010000312.1 GCF_021556455.1 Streptomyces fuscigenes
GTCCGGGCAGGGTGCGGCGCGCGGCCACGGCGGCGGGAGGCGACGGGCCGGGGACGTGACGCGACGGGCCGGGGACGGCGGGGGTCCCGGGGGCCACCGGGATCACGGGCGTCGCGGGCGTCGCAGATGTCGCGGAGGTCCCGGGCGTCGCGGAGGTCGCGGGTTTCCGCGGGGCAGGACGCCGAAGGCGCTCCTGGCGCTCGCAGCGGCGGGTCTGGCGGCCGCGGTCGCGTTCCGCCTCTTCCCCGCGCTGACGGGCGGGCCGGCCCACTCCTCCCGGCCGCCCGTCCAGTCGACCGCGGCCCCGCGCCCGATGCGGGTGACCGACACGCACAGCGCGCCCGTACGCCTGCGCGTCCCCGCGCTCGGCCTGACCGCCCGCGTGATCCCCCTGGGCCTGGACGCGACCGGCGCGCTGGAGGTGCCCGGCTTCGCGGACGCGGCGGAGGCGGGCTGGTACGCGCTGGGGCCCCGGCCGGGGCAGCCGGGCCCCGCGGTGTTCGTGGGGCACCGGGACGCCCCGGACAACACGTACGTGGCCGGCAGGCGGGTGGGCGCGACGCGGCTCGTCGACGGCGCGTTCGCCAGGATCGGCCGGCTCGGGCCCGGCGACCGCGTCGAGGTGGAGCGCGGAGACGGGACCCGCATCGTCTTCCGGGTGACACGCGTCGACACGTACGCGACGCGCCACTTCCCCACGTCACGGGTGTACGGGCCGACGCCCGACCCCGAGCTGCGGCTGATCACCTGCGGCGGCGTGATCGCACCGGACGGCCACTGGGACGCCAACGTGGTGGTGAGCGCGCGGGAGGAGGGCGGCCCGGCGGCACGTTGAGGGCCCGGGCACCGGCACGCTGCGGGCCCGGCCAACGGCCCCGGGCGGAGCCGGGCGGCGCCAGTTGCGAGCGGCTCGGGGGCGGGCCGGGGCGGCTCGGGGGGCGAGTCGAGGCGGAAGCGGGTGGAGGCGCCGCTCAGGCGGCGAGGTTGGTGTCGTCGGGCCGCGTGTCGCTGAGGCCCAGTCCGCGGGTGTCGGCCGGATACGGTGTCGGGCCGCCGTCCTCGTCGCTCCCGGCCTCGGACTCCGTCGCGTCCCCGCCGGCGCCCGCGCGACGCGAGCGCACCAGCCGTCCGAACCGCCCCGAGGCGGCGACCGCCGACGCCAGCGGCGTCAGCACCGCCATGGCCACCGGGGTCAGGAGCAGCGCGACCGCCGTGCCCAGGGCGAAGCCGCCGATCACGTCCGTGGGGTAGTGGACACCGAGGTAGACGCGGGTGAACCCCTCCAGCACGGCGAGGCCGATCGCGACGAGGCCGTACTTGCGGTGCACGACGAACAGCCCGACCCCCACCGCCATGGCGAGCGTCGCCTGGCCGCTGACGAACGAGAAGCCGTGCTGGCCGGAGAGCAGGACGTCGACGCCCTTGTGGTCCACGAACGGCCGCGGCCGGCCGACGAATCCGCGCACGGGCACGTTCAGCAGCAGCGCGGCCCCCGCCGCGAGCGGCGCCCAGAGCAGCCCCGCGACGGCGCTGACGGAGTCGCGGACCGAGCCGCGCCGGCGCACCGCGAGCCAGCAGGCGAGCACGACGACGACCAGCGCCAGGAGGATGCCGTAGTCGCCGAAGAACGCCACGGCGCGGTCGAACCAGGACGGAGCGCCCTTCGCCAGCCCGTTGATGTCGTAGAGCAGGCTGATGTCGGGGTTCGAACCGTCGAGTGCGAGTACAGCCATCTGCCTCGGCCCCTTGCCTCTTGCCTCGCCCTTGCCTGTCGGCCGTTCGTCCGTGCGTCCCGCCGCCCGGCACGTGACATGGACCACATGACATGTGCGCAGCGACAACGGGCAGTCAGTCCAGGGAACGGCCTGCACCGAGCGTACGTTCCGCAATCCACCGAACGATCACCATGACGTTATCGAAGAGTGACCCATCACCCCAGCTCAGGGCCACGACTTGACGCAGAGTGAGGTCCTGAGGGGTGTCCGGTTCACACGGACGTGGGGAGGTCCTTCGGCAGCGACGCGGCTCCGGCTTCGGTTACCCGGGTCGCCCCGAAGTAGTCGGGCGAGTCGATTTTGTCGAACCGGATCTTCGCGCCCGTGTGCGGCGCGTCGATCATGTACCCGCCGCCGACGTAGATGCCCACGTGGTGAATGGCCCGCGAGTTGGTCAGATCGGTGGAGAAGAACACCAGGTCCCCGGGGAGCAACTCGTCGCGCGAGGGGTGCGGCCCCGCGTTGTACTGGTCGTTCGCTACGCGCGGCAGCTCGACGCCGACGCTGTGGTACGCGGCCTGCGTCAGGCCGGAGCAGTCGAAGCGGCCGCCCTGCGCGGCCGTGCCGCTGCCGCCCCACAGGTACGGCAGCCCCAGCTTGCCCTGCGCGAAGTTGATCGCCCCCGCCGCCTGCGCGGTCGGCGGCACCCGCCCGACCGGCTTCGCGAAACTCTTGGCCAGCGTGGTGATGCGCTTGACGTAGTCCTGCGTCTCTTTGTACGGCGGCACGCCGTTGTTCTTGATGACCGCGTACGTCCCGGCGTTGTACGCCGCCAGCATGTTCGCGGTCACGTCGCCGGGCACACGGCGGACGTTCTTCGCCAATTCGCAGTCGTAGGCGGCGGCCGACGCGATGGCGTCCGCCGGATCGAAGATGTCCCGGTCGCCGTCCCCGTCGCCGTCGACCGCGTGCGTGGCCCACGTCGAGGGCAGGAATTGCGCCATGCCGAAAGCGTTCGCGGGGCTCTTGGCCGTCGGATTCCAGCCACTCTCCTGGTACAGCTGCGCCGCGAGAAGAGGCTCGCTGATCGCGGAACACGTATTGCCGAAGCGCTGCACGAGCGGCTTGTACGCCGCCGGCACCGCACCCGTCGCGAGCCCGACCGCGGCTCCGGCACCGCCCGCGATCCCGGAGGCGGCCACATAGGTGCCGACCAGGAGCAACCCCACGAAGCCGGCCCCGCACCCGCCCACCGCGCCGCCGACCAGCCACGCCTTACGCACCGTCAGACACCCCTCTCCAGCGGCCCGGAGCCAGTGTAGGCGGGGCGGGCGGCACTCAGAGGGCGGAGCGCGAGGACGACGGAAGAGCGTCGGTGGATGACCAGAAGTCGTCGTGCGTGTCAGGCCTCGGGATCGGCCACTCGGGCCGAGGCGCGTTGGCAGGTGTGGCCGGTTCGGCGACTTCGGATTTCCGGACACAAGGGGTGGCAGCTTCCAGGAAGGCCTGGCCCTTGTACCCGAATGTGAGTCCCAGTTCAAAGCCGTCCGCGGAGTTTGCGTAGATCGCGGGGTTCGCTTCACTTCTATTGACAGCGGTGATCTCGTATCCGGTCGATCGCCAATATCGGTCGACCAGTCCCAGGAAGGAGCCACGGCGTTGCTCGGAGATTTGCGTCATCACGACACGACGCCTCGTTACCTCGCAATTCCCGGTCGTCGTCACGCCGTGAGACCAGGCAACGCCCGGTTTGACGGCTTGCAGGGTCCCGTCCAACAGGAAATCGGCTCGCTCCGCCGCTTCTTGCATGTTCATCTTTCCGTCATCCATCGGCACACCCCGTCCGCCTCCACCACATCCGCTCAGCACCGTCGCGATCACAGCCAAGCCGGGAGCAAACCGCCGCAGTCCCCTCATCGTGGCGCCGCCATCTTCAGCTCGTCGGATTTACCAGCCACGATCAGCGCCACAGCATCGCCCGACGAGATGCCGTTGCCACGCTCGAAGTACTCCGAATGCGCCGGGACCAGACCGTCGGAGAGAACTGGTGGCCCATCAGGCACAGCGAATCTACGAGCGCCGAACGCCTTGCTCGCCGGGTCCCGCCCGAACCACAGGTCGTCGTCGTCCCGGTCCGCCAGGTGGCCCGCGGCCCTGGCCCCCACCGGGCCGGCGATCAGGTAGCCGGCGGTCCCGGCCTCCACCTCCCGGGGCGAGGGCAGCTTGGTCACCAGGTCGTTCTCCGCGGCTCCCACGAAGACGTGCCCCTTCCCCACCCCCAGATCCTCCGCGCGGTCGACCCCCACACCCGGGCTGCCGACCAGCACGATGTCGTCCGCACCAGGGATTCCCCCGGGGTGCCGCGCGGCCGCGCCGACCGTGCGGGAACCGTACGAATGGCCGATCGCCGTGAGATGCGGGTTTTCGTACTGGTTCGTGGCGACGAGGCCGCTCATGAAGCGGTTGTAGGCGACGCCTCCGGATTCAGCAGCGCCTGTACCCATCACTCCCACACCCTGCGGGGCGTCGTAACCGAGCCACGCGATTGAGGCGACCGGGCGTCCCGTAAGCCTGGCCGCGCCCAGCGCCACGTCCCGCGCCCGCTTCAGGTCCCCGTGTGCGAAGTCCTCGTCCAGCGAGGTGCCCAGCCCCGGTACGTACGCGGAGACGTTCCGCGCGGTGTCGGGATTGCCGAACGACACGATCGCGCGGCCGTTGCCCTCGTTCCCGATGCCCAGGAGGAACAGCGGCGGATGGCCGCCGGACTCCAGCTGGGCCTCGATGCCGCGCAGACCCGCGAGGCGCGTGCGGGCGTCCTCGTCGTCGCGCCGCCCCAGTTCGGCGATGAGGTCCCCGAGGCGTGCGCGGTTGGCCCGGTCCCGTACGGCCGCCGGGATCCCGTCCAGGTTGCCGATGAGCTCCGGGCAGTCGGCCATGTAGGCGTCCCTCAGCTCCGGTGCCAGCCCCTCCCACCACCTCCGGTACGCCGCGGGCTCGGCGCCGGACGGCGCGGGACGGGACAGCCGCGCGGTCGCGGCGATGCCCGCCAGGACGAGGAACATCGCCGCTTCGATGCCGAACAGCAGCGTGAAGGTGCCGGGGCTGCCCTGGTCCACGATCTGCCCGCCGACGAGCCCGCCGATGCCGAGGCCCAGGTTCTGCAGGAAGAACTGCATGGCGTACGCCCGCGTCCGGGTGGACGGCGTGGAGCACCACACGATCAGCGTGGACAGCGCCGGCTGGATGACGGCGGTCGCCGCGCCGAGGAGGGCCGCGGACGCGAGGGCGGCGGGCACGCTCGACGCGAGGCCCATCGACATGGCGCCGGCCGCGGCGAACACGGCGGCGGCGATCAGGACGGGCACGGGGCCCCGCCGGTCCATGGCGCGGCCGGTGAAGGGCAGCAGTGCGAGCGCGGCCGTCGCGAACACCGCCAGCACGACGCCCGCGGTGCCGGAGCCGAGGTCGCGGACCTGCGCCACGTACACGTAGAGGTAGGGGACGGTGAAGCCCAGGCCGAACGCGCTCAGCACGTTCCCCGTCTGGATCCTGCGCATCGCCGTGCTCATCGCCTCGGTCACAACTCACCGCCCCGGGTCGAGGGCGGCGGGGCCGCCCTGTGGTCGAAGGTCACCGCCTCTTCCCCTGACAGGCATGCACTGGCAGGCATGCGCTGGCGGACGAAGAGGTTGAATGACGTAGTACTGAGAGGAGAAGTCCTCAGAGGTGAAGACTTCAAAGCTAAAGTTAGAAGTTCAACAGTACAACCAGAAGTACTTAAACGCCAAGCGCGACCGTGGGATACTCGGGCGATGTCCGACACACCCGACGGAGCCGGGGCTCTGCCGCCGCCCGGGGAACCGAGCCTCGACGAGCAGATCGCGGCCTACCAGCGCGAGTTCCAGGACCTCGACCCGCAGGTCGAGAAGGTGGTCTCGGCGCTCGGCAGGCTGAACCGCCGTATGAACGTCGCCTATGGCCGGCAGGTCTCGGAGCTCGGCATCAGCAACACCGAGTGGGAGGTCCTCAAGACCCTCGTGCTCGCGGGTGCCCCGTACCGCCTGGGCCCGGGCGAGCTCGCCAAGCGCCTGGGCCTCACGCCCGCGGCCATGACCCACCGGATCGACCGGATGGCGAGCGAGGGACTCGTGACCCGGGACCGGGACGAGAACAACCGGGTCCGCGTGATCGTCGAGCTCACCGACGAGGGCCGCGCCAAGTGGCTCGAGGCGATGCGCATGGCCTCCGCCTTCGAGGAGGACCTGCTCCAGGACCTCTCCAGTGACGAGCGCGGCGTCCTCGGCGACGTCCTCATCCGGCTGCTGCGCCGGGTCGAGGACGCGCAGCCCGACGCCGGCGGGCGGCTGAAGGACCTCGATCCGGACGAGGACTGAACCCGCCCGGGCCCGGAGGAGGACGGCCGGCGGGCCGGCGGGCGGGATGCCCGCGAGGGGCGGGCAGTTCGTGCTTGACAGAGCCCCGACCCGTCCGTAAGGTTCTTCGAGTTGCCACGGAGCCGGTCGGTTCCCGGCGACCCTCCCGCCGCTCGAGTGGAAGCGGCAAACCAACACCAGCACGACCTCCCGAGCGGGAATGTTTTCGGCGTGCCGAAAACAAGCTCGAATGGGCTCGATTAGGAGTCCCCCGGGAAATCGGCTAGAGTTTGGAACGTCGGAACGGCCGAGCGAAAGGGCCGGAAAGACAAAAGCAGGACCCCGACCGACGGGGAATCGGACACGAAAGAGTCTGATAGAGTCGGAGACGCAAGACAGCAGGACACGAAAGACCAGCAGGACAAAGAAATACCGAAGGGAACGCCCGGAGGAAACCCGGAAGGGAATCCGAA
>NZ_JAKGCV010000313.1 GCF_021556455.1 Streptomyces fuscigenes
CGGGACCGGCGCCTTCGGCGGCAGCGGCTGCAGCGGCCCCGGCGGCCGGAACGGCGTCGGGCCTCCCACCGCCCGGGTCACCGGATCGCCGGCCAGGGGCATCCTCCCGGCCGGTGTCCCCGCCGTCCGCGCGACCGGCGGCTTCGCCGGCGGACCGGTCCCCCGCGTCCACCGCGTCCGTCGCCGACGCGAACCGCTCGTCCAGCGTGTCGTCCCCGGCCGGGGCGCCCGCACCGGTGTCCGGCGACGTCTCGTCGTAGAGGCGGCCCCACCAGTCGTCGTCGGCGGGAGCGGACGGCTCCCCGTGCTTGCTCATGCCCCTAATCCTCGACCGCGGGGGCGGCGCGAAAACGGGCGGAGGGAAAATGAGGAGCGGGGGAGAGATGAGGACCGGCCGGGACGCGGGGGCGCGCACGTGGGAATGGCGAGGGCCGTCGCCAAGCCCGGCGCCCTCCAGCGGCCGGCCGGTCGAAGTCCGCCGTCGCACCCCCACCCCCCACGGGAAGGACGCGCGGCAGACGACCTCGGAGAGGCATATGACCGTGGCCTGTTGCTGCTCCGACTCGCCCACCTTGGCAGAATTACCGGGAGTACAGACACGATGTGTGCGGCGGTTTTACGCCGTGGCCGTTTTCCGCCACGGGCAAGGGGCGTGAAACGGCGCACACGGGCGAGGGCAGGACATGGGGAGGGGAACCGGGTGCTGGGTGCCATAGGGCTCGACGAAAGACAGGAGTCCGCGTACCGCGCACTGGTGGCGATCGGTGCGGCGGACGTCGCCGAGCTCGCCCACCGGCTCGCGCTGCCGGACCACGACATCGAGGGTGCGCTGCGGCGCCTGGAGCGCCACGGTCTCGCGGCGCAGTCGCCGGGCCGGGCCGGGCGCTGGGTCGCGGCTCCCCCGGCGCTGGCCCTCGGGGCGCTGCTGACGCAGCACCGCCACGAGCTGGAGCAGGCGGAGCTGGCGGCCGTCCTCCTCGCCGAGGAGTACCGCGCCGAGAGCAGCGAGGCCGCCGTCCACGACCTGCTGGAGGTCGTCACCGGCGCGAGCGCCGTCGCACACCGTTTCCGGCAGCTCCAGCTCGGCGCGGCGCAGGAGGTGTGCGCGCTGGTCACCGGCACGCCGGTCGCGGTGACGGGGGCGGAGAACGAGGCCGAGGAGACCGCGTCGACGCGCGGGGTGAGCTACCGCGTCGTCATCGAGCAGGAGGTGCTCGCGGGGCCGGGCGCGCTGGCGGAGCTGAGCACCGCGCTCGGGCGCCGCGAACAGGTGCGCGTCACGGGCGCCGTTCCGGCGAAGCTGGTGATCGCGGACCGCGCGCTGGCGATGGTCCCGCTGACCGGGCCGGGCGCCGAGCCGGCCGCGCTGGTCGTGCACGCGAGCGGACTGCTGGACTCGCTGCACGGGCTGTTCGAGGCCGTGTGGCGGGAGTCGATGCCCCTGGCGCTGGACGCGGGCGGGACCGTGCGGGCCGGTGGTCCCCCCGAGCCGGACGTGACGGACCTGCGCATCCTGTCGCTCCTGCTGGCGGGGCTGACGGACGCGAGTGTGGCCAAGCAGCTGGATCTCGGCCTGCGGACCGTGCAGCGGCGTGTGAAGGGCCTGATGGAGATGAGCGGTGTCAGCACCCGGCTGCAGCTGGGCTGGCACGCGTACGAGCGCGGCTGGGTGGCCCGGGGCGCCCGCCGGCCCTGAGCGGCCGGACCGCCGGAGCGGCCCGCCACCGGGCCCGGCACCGCCCCGCCCGACGCCGCGGCACGGGCCGCCGTCCGGCCGGCCGCGGGCCGGCCGCCCACTGATCTGCGGGAACGATGGGCATCCGGCAGGCTTGGTCCATGGACGTGTGGCAGCTGGTGCTGGTCGGCCTGGTGATGCTGCTCGGTCTTCTGGGCGTCCTCGTTCCCGGCGTGCCGGGCCAGGCGATCGTCTGGGCGGCGGTGCTGTGGTGGGCCCTGTCGGACACGTCGGGCACCGCCTGGGTGGTGCTGATGGTGGCCACGGCGGTGCTGCTGGTCAGCCAGGTGCTCAGACCGCTCCTGCCCTCGCGCCGCACGCGGCGGACGGGCGCCCCGCGCCGGACGCTGGCCCTGGGCGGTGTCTTCGCGATCGTGGGCTTCTTCGTGCTGCCGCTGGTCGGGGGGTACGTCGGCTTCGTGGGCGGCGTGTACGGCGCCGAGCGCCACCGGCTCGGCAGCCACCGGGACGGCTGGGCCTCCACCCGCACCCTGATGAGGGGAGCGGGCACACCGCTGCTCGTCGAGCTGTACGCCTGCCTGTTCGCCGTGGCCGCGTGGATCACGGCACTCGCCTGGAAGTGAGGGGCCGGGAGTGCGGCGCGGGGGTTGGCGTACGGCAGCCCGGCCGCACAACACGCGCCCGGGCGGACCCTGCCATACCCTCCTAAGAAGGGGGCGCGCAGCGTCGGCGCCGGCCGGTGGAGGCCGCCGCACGGCGCACACGGTGCGCGGCCCGCAGGCACCGCCCCGCACCCTTGAGGCACACCGCACCGGACACACCACCCGGCAACCGGCACCCGAGCACCATCCCGTGCCGCCTTCGCGCAGAACCGAGGGATCGCCATGCCCGAAGCGCACACCACCGCGGCCCACGTCGGAAGCCACCGGATCGACCTGGTGGTGCGGGGCGCCGACGTCCACACCCTGGATCCCGACCGGCCCCGGGCGTCGGCCCTGGCCGTACGGGACGGGCGGGTGGCGGCGCTCGGCACGGACTGGGACATCGAGAGCCTGGTGGGCCCGAACACCCGCGTGGTCGACGCGGGCGGCCGGATGGTCATGCCGGGGCTGGTGGACGTGCACGCGCATCTCGGCTTCGGCGGGCAGGCCGCGGCGTGGGAGCTGACGCTTCCGCCCATGTCGGGTGTGACGGAGATCCTCGGCTCCGTGCGGGACCGGGCCCGGGCCCTGGGCCCGGACGACTGGGTGGTCGGCGGGGTGCTCGTGGGCCCGGTGTTCCAGGCGGTGGGCAACACGGCGATGCTGGCGGCGCTCGACGAGGTGAGCGAGGGCCGTCCGGTGATGCTCCGGGACGAGTCGCTGCACAACAGGTGGGTCAACTCGCGGGCGCTGGAGATCCTCGGGGTCGGGGACGGCACCGCGGATCCGCCGGGGGGCCGCTACGTACGCGACGCCGCGGGGCGAGCGGTGGGTCTGCTCCTCGGCGCTCCCGCCGCGGACGCGGAGGCGGCGGCGCGGCGCGCCGTGGCGGATCCGCGCGAGCGGGACGCGCACTCGGCGCGCACCGCGGTGTCGGTGCTCAACTCCGTCGGTGTGACGGCGGTGCAGGACGCCGCGACGATGGGCTCCTGGCTCGACGTGTTCACCGGGCTGGACCGCGACGGCGAGCTGGACGCGTGGGTCGTCGGCTCCCTGCCGGCACGGGAGTTCATCGAGCCGGGGCCGGTCGGCCCCGAACTGTTCGACACCGCCCCGGAGCGGCGCTCCCCGCACGTGCGCCCGGACTTCGTGAAGGCGGTCCTCGACGGCGTGCCGGCGACGCGGACGTCGAAGTTCCTGGAGCCCTACCGGGGCGTGGAGGGCGCGGCGGCGGTGGCGGGCGGCGAGCCCACGGGCGAAAGCCTCTTCACCGACGCCGAGTTGGTGCTGCTGCTGGAGGAGGCCGTCGCCCGCGGCCTGCACGCGAAGCTGCACGCGACGGCCGACGGTGCGGTGCGCCAGGTCCTGGACGCGGTCCAGCGGCTGCGCGAACGCCACGGCGGCGGACCGGTGTTCCACCTCGCGCACCCCGAGTTCGTGCATCCGGACGACGTGCCACGCTTCCGGGACCTCGGTGTCGTGGCCGACGCGTCGCCCGTCCTGTGGTTCCCCAACCCGATGAACGGCATCATCGCGCAGCAGGTGCAGGAGCACTACATGCAGCGGATCTGGCCGCTGCGCGAGCTGCACGAGGCCGGCGCGCTCATCGCGGCGGGCTCGGACTGGCCGGTGGCGACGGGGCTGCCCAATCCGTGGCTCAGCATCGAGACCATGGTGACGCGCCGCAACCCGGACCCGACCTTCCCCGGCGACCTGGCGCCCGGCCAGGCGGTGGACCTCGCGACGGCGATCCGGGCGCACACCGTCAACGCGGCCCGGGCCGCGGGGCTCTCGCAGGAGACGGGCCGGCTGCGGCCGGGCATGTCGGCGGACTTCATCATCCTGGACCGGCAGTTGCACGACATCCCGGTGGAGGAGATCCACGCCACGCGGGTCCTGCAGACCTGGTTCGCGGGACGCCAGGTCTTCAGCCACCGCGCGCAGGTGGCGGCCTGAGCCGCCGGGCCCGCCCGGGGCCAGGACCGGGCCGCGGGGCCGCCCCTCCGAGTGGGCGGCGCGAACCGCGGTGGCTGCGGGCGCCCGGGGGGCCCGGCCCGCGGAGCGGCCCACCGGACGCGTCCGGCCGGTGCGTTCCCCGGTGTCCGGACGGACGTGTGAGGGTGGGGCCATGGCAGAGTTCAGCGGCGCCGAGCGCGCCTACCTCATGTCCCAGCGGCTCGGCCGCCTCGCGACCGTGGACCGGCACGGCCAGCCGCAGGCCAACCCGGTCGGCTTCCACACCCAGGACGACGGGACCGTGCTGATCGGCGGCTACGCGCTCGGCACGACGAAGAAATGGCGCAATCTGCGGGTGAATCCGCGCGTCGCACTGGTCGTCGACGACATCGCGAGCATCCGTCCCTGGCGGGTGCGCGGTGTGGAGATCCGGGGCGAGGCCGAGCTGTTGACCGGTCCGCACGGGCTCGGGGCGCACCTGAGCGACGAGTTGATCCGCATCCACCCGCGGAAGATCCACAGCTGGGGGCTGGACGAGCCGGAGCCGGGCCCGGACGGTCCGGAGGGCCGGAGCCAGGGGTAGGGGTGGGGTGGGGGCAGGAGGCCGCGGCCTGCCTTCCGCCTGCCCCGGCGCCTCACACCATGCGCACGTGGCGGGCCGCGTAGGAGCGCCAGGGACGCCACGCCTCCCGGGCGTTCTCCGTCTCGGGGTCGGCGGGCCACACGTCGGGGTCGCCGAGCGCCCGCATCCGGATGAGGGCGGCGATGCCCGGGTGGACGCCCGGTACGGCCCGCAGCGCGCGTTCCGTCTCGTCGCGGTCGGTTCCCGGATCGAGGCGTACCGCGCCGTCGGCGAGCGCCGTGGCCAGGGGGCCGGCGACCGGGTGACCGCGCAGCGCGTCCGCGCGGGGGAACAGGCGCCCCGGGCCCGCCCCCGGGGCGGGCAGTTCCTCGCCGAGCGCGGCGACCGCGGCCAGCGCCGCCTCCGGCCCGAGCACGGCGCGCAGCGCGTACTCCTCGGGGTCGGCCGTGCCCGGGGAGCGAAGGCCGGGCCGGGCCGCGACCAGCGGCGCCAGCTTCCGGTCCCCGCCGAGCCGGTCGTCCACCGCGTAAGGGTCCGCGTCCAGGTCGAACAGGCGCCGCAGCCGCTGGACGGCGGTGGTGAGGTCCCGCAGATCCGCCAGGTGCAGACGGGCCTCCAGCCAGCCCGTGCGGGGCACGGGGCCCGGTCGCTGGGGGTGGCGCCGCTCCTCCACGGCCGCCGTGGCGGGACCGTGCGGCAGCCGCAGGGTACGCCGGTACGTGCGGCGTCCGGCCGGGCCCGTGACCTCCTCCACGCCCGGCAGGGCCTCCCGGGCCAGCAGGTCGAAGACCTCGCGCGCCGCGTAGGGCCCCCGGTGGGCGAGTCGCAGCGGGATGCCGGCTCCGGCCGGGGCCCGTACGGTCCCGGTGCCGGACTCCGCGCGCAGCTCGCTCGGGGTCCTGGCGTAGATCTGCCGCATCGTGTCGTTGAACTGCCGCACGCTCGCGAACCCGGACGCGAACGCGATCTCGGTGACGGGCAGTCCGGTGGTCTGGAGCAGGACCCGCGCGGTGTGGCCGCGCTGGGCTCGGGCCAGGGCGATCGGTCCCGCGCCCAGCTCGGCGGTGAGCTGGCGCTGCACCTGGCGCGTGCTGTAGCCGAGGCGCTCCGCGAGGCCGGGCACACCTTCGCGGTCCACGACCCCGTCGCCGATCATGCGCATGGCACGGCCGACGACGTCGGCCCGGACGTTCCACTCGGCGGAGCCGGGCACGGCGTCCGGCCGGCACCGGCGGCAGGCGCGGAAGCCGTTGCCCTGGGCCGCCGCGGCGGTGGGGAAGAACCGCACGTTCCTGCGCTTGGGCGTCACGGCCGGGCAGCTCGGGCGGCAGTAGATGCCCGTCGTCTGCACGGCGAAGAAGAACACCCCGTCGAAGCGGGCGTCCCGCCCCGCGACCGCCTCGTACCGGGTGTCCTCGTCCATCGCCGCGTGCGTCATGCCGTCCAGTGTGTACCCGTCCGGGGGGCGGGGCGCGCGGGATTCGGACACGACGGCCGGTGACCGGGCGGGACGCACGCGGGGCGCGGGGCGCTCGCGCCGCCGGAAGGATCCGGTGCGCCCCCCTACCGGCGTCCCGCCCCGGTGCGCGGGAGGGGCCGCACCGCCGCCCGGCCGCAGCCGTTGG
>NZ_JAKGCV010000314.1 GCF_021556455.1 Streptomyces fuscigenes
GCCCCCGGCGGGGTGCCGCGCGGCGCCGGCGACCCGCCCGTGAGCGGGCCGCGGCAGGGGCCCGGCCGTCGTCCGACGGCCGCACGCAGTGACGCGACGAGCGGACGGGGTGGGACCGATGGTGGCACCTGTGACGCGGCCCGCGGCGGGGCCGGCGAGACGCCTGGCCGCGCCGCTCGGCCTCCTGGCGGGGGCGGTGGCCTCCTTCGCGTACGTCGGACTGGTCGACCCCAACCACCCCGGGCACTACCCCGTCTGCCCGCTCTACGCGCTCACCGGCGTGTACTGCCCCGGCTGCGGCGGCCTGCGGTGCGCGCACGCCGTCGCCACCGGGCACCTCGGCACCGCACTCCAGGACAACGCGCTCGCCGTCGTCGCGTTCGCCCTCTGCGCCGTGCTGTGGGTGCGCTGGGTGTGGCGGGCCCGCGCCGGCCGCCCCGCGCCGGCCCTGCGGGTCCAGGGCTCCTGGGGCTGGGTCCTCGGCGCGCTGGTCGTCGCGTTCACCGTGGCCCGGAACCTGCCCTTCGGGGCCGCGCTCGCCCCCTGAGGCCCGCCCGCCGCGCGGCGCCCGGACGGGCGGCCCGCCCGAGGCCCGCCCGCCGCGGCGCGCCCCGACCCGCGCACCCCCCGTGATGCGGGCCTTTGTCCTCCAGCGGCTAGCATCGAAGTCGCCCGATCCTTGACCGCATGACCCACCTCCCGGAAAGGGGGCCGCTCGCGTGAGTGTGCTCGACGAGATCATCGATGGCGTACGCGCCGACCTCGCGGAACGCCAGGCGCGCGTCGGCCTCGACGAGCTCAAGCAGCGCGCCGCACGCGCCCCCGAGGCCAAGGACGGCGTCGCCGCGCTCAGCGGCGAGGGCGTCCGGGTCATCTGCGAGGTGAAGCGCTCCAGCCCCTCCAAGGGCGCGCTCGCCGCGATCGCCGACCCCGCGGGCCTCGCGGCCGAGTACGAGGCGGGCGGCGCCGCCGTCATCTCCGTGCTGACGGAGCAGCGCCGCTTCGGCGGGTCCCTCGCCGACCTCGAGGCCGTACGGGCCAAGGTGGACATCCCCGTCCTGCGCAAGGACTTCGTGGTGACCTCCTACCAGCTGTGGGAGGCACGCGCCTACGGCGCTGACGTCGTCCTGCTGATCGTCGCCGCGCTGGAGCAGCCCGCCCTCGTGTCGCTCATCGAGCGCGCCGAGTCGATCGGCCTGACCCCGCTCGTGGAGGTCCACGACGAGGACGAGGCCGAGCGCGCCGTCGACGCGGGCGCCCGTGTCATCGGCGTCAACGCGCGCAACCTGAAGACCCTCAAGGTCGACCGCTCCACCTTCGAGCGGGTCGCCCCGGAGATCCCCGCGGGCATCGTCAAGGTCGCGGAGTCCGGCGTGCGCGGCCCGCACGACCTGATCGCCTACGCCAACGCGGGCGCCGACGCCGTCCTCGTCGGCGAGTCCCTCGTGACCGGCCGCGACCCGAAGGCGGCCGTCGCCGACCTCGTCGCCGCCGGCGCGCACCCCGCACTGCGCCACGGCAGGGACTGACCCGTCCCCATGCCCGCCACCCGCCCGGCCGCACCGGCCACCCGCCCGGCACGAGCCGCGGCCGAGAGCCCCTCCACGCAGCACGCGCCCCTCGCGCGCGGCTGCCGTCCGCGGGGCTGCCGCGCGCCCGCGCGCCGGGTGCACGGGCGGCGGGTGCGGTACGTCATCGGGGACGAGCCGGGCCAGGTCAACGGGATGCGATGGCGGACGCGGCCGCGCGCGGGGCACGAGCGTGCCGCACGCGCATACGGTGCCGAACGTCCGTAGAGCTACGAGGAGTTCCTCCGTTGTCCACGCAACCGTCCGCAGATCCCTCTGCGTTCTTCATTCCCGACCCCGAGGGCCGGATCCCCAGCGCCGAAGGCTACTTCGGCGCGTTCGGCGGGACCTTCATCCCCGAGGCGCTCGTCGCCGCGGTGGACGAGGTCGCCGTCGAGTACGACAAGGCGAAGTCCGATCCCGCCTTCGCCGCCGAACTCGACCGCCTCATGGTCGAGTACACGGGCCGCCCGAGCCCGCTGACCGAGGTGCCCCGCTTCGCCGCCCACGCGGGCGGCGCACGCGTCTTCCTCAAGCGCGAGGACCTCAACCACACCGGCTCCCACAAGATCAACAACGTGCTGGGCCAGGCGCTGCTCACCAAGCGCATGGGCAAGACCCGCATCGTCGCCGAGACCGGCGCCGGCCAGCACGGCGTGGCCACCGCCACCGCCTGCGCCCTGTTCGGCCTCGAATGCGTCATCTACATGGGCGAGATCGACACCGAGCGCCAGGCGCTCAACGTCGCCCGGATGCGCATCCTCGGAGCCGAGGTCGTCGCGGTCAAGTCCGGCAGCCGCACCCTCAAGGACGCCATCAACGAGGCGTTCCGCGACTGGGTCGCCAGCGTCGACACCACGCACTACCTGTTCGGCACCGTCGCGGGACCGCACCCCTTCCCCGCGATGGTCCGCGACTTCCACCGCGTGATCGGCGTCGAGACCCGCCGGCAGATCCTGGAGCGGGCAGGCCGGCTGCCCGACGCGGCGATCGCCTGCGTCGGCGGCGGCTCCAACGCCATCGGCCTGTTCCACCCGTTCATCCCCGACGCGGGCGTCCGGCTCGTCGGCTGCGAGGCCGCCGGCCACGGCGTCGCCACCGGCGAGCACGCGGCCACCCTCACCGTCGGCGAACCGGGCATCCTGCACGGCTCCCGCAGCTACGTCCTCCAGGACGACGAGGGCCAGATCACCGAGCCGTACTCGATCTCCGCCGGGCTCGACTACCCGGGCATCGGCCCCGAGCACGCGTACCTCAAGGACAGCGGGCGCGCCGAGTACCTCGCCGTCACCGACGACGAGGCCATGCAGGCCCTGCGGCTGCTGTCGCGCACCGAGGGCGTCATCCCCGCCATCGAGAGCGCCCACGCCCTCGCCGGGGCCCTCACGGTCGGCCGCGAACTCGGCGAGGACGGCCTGATCGTCGTCAACCTCTCCGGCCGCGGCGACAAGGACATGGACACCGCCGCCCGCTACTTCGGGCTGTACGACGCGGACGCGGCCGTCGAGGCCGAGGCGGCGTCGCAGGCACTGATCGAGGACGACCGCAACGGCGCCGGCACGGCGACGGACGAGGGGGCCGCGAAGTGAGCGGGAACATCCAGCTGCTGACCGACACGCTCGCCGCGGCACGCGCCGAGGACCGGGCCGCGCTCATCGCCTACTACCCCGCGGGGTTCCCGACGGTCGACGGCGGCATCGACGCCGTCAAGGCCGTCTTCGACGGCGGCGCCGACATCGTGGAGGTCGGGCTGCCCTACAGCGACCCGGTGCTCGACGGGCCCGTCATCCAGACCGCCGACGACATCGCGCTGCGCGGCGGCGTGCGCATCGCGGACGTGCTGCGCACGGTCCGGGAGGCCCACGAGGCGAGCGGCAGGCCCGTCCTCGTCATGACGTACTGGAACCCGATCGACCGCTACGGCGTGGAGCGCTTCACCGCCGAGCTCGCCGACGCGGGCGGCGCCGGGTGCATCCTGCCCGACCTGCCCGTGCAGGAGTCCGGCCTGTGGCGGCAGCACGCGGCGAAGCACGACCTGGCCACGGTCTTCGTCGTCGCGCCCAGCAGCAAGGACGCGCGCCTCGCCGAGATCACCGCGGCGGGCAGCGGCTTCGTCTACGCCGCGTCGCTCATGGGGGTCACCGGCACCCGCGAATCCGTCGGCGAGCAGGCGAAGGACGTCGTGACCCGCACCCGGGCCGCCGGCGACCTCCCCGTCTGCGTCGGGCTCGGCGTGTCCAACGCGGCCCAGGCCACCGAGGTCGCCGCCTTCGCGGACGGCGTCATCGTCGGCAGCGCCTTCGTCAAGCGCGTCCTCGACGCGCCGGACCACGAGGCCGCGCTCGCCGGCGTGCGGGAGCTGGCCGGGGACCTCGCGCGGGGCGTACGGGCCGCCGCGCGCTGACGCACCCACCCGCCGGGCGTACGGCCGCGACCCGCCGGCCCTCCGGCGTCGGGACGGCCCGGGTGACGCGTGCGCGCTCGAACGCGCACGCGTCACCTCCGGATCGCCGCCTCATCCGTGCGGGTGCACCTGGGGCCGGGGAGGTGCGTCACCGCCTCCCCGGTTCGTTGCCCACGTGTGAGTCAGAAGACACGTGGAGCAACGAGCGCCCGAGAGCGCATCCAGCAGGAACGCGCGGCGGAGAAGGCGCGCGAGAAGCGCAGGCGCGGCTTCGTCGTCGGGGGAGTCGCCCTCGCCGTGCTCGCCTTCGCGGGCGGCATCGGCGTGCTCGCGGCGAACGCGGGCAAGGACAAGACCGCCGACGGCGCGGCCGGACCCGTCAGCACGCCCACCGGCGCGGGCGGCAAGGACGGCCTCGCGATCAGCGTCGGCGCCGCCGACGCGCCGTCCACGCTCACCGTGTGGGAGGACTTCCGCTGCCCGATCTGCGGCCAGTTCGAGAACGTCTTCCGCGGCACGTTCCACCAGCTGGAGAAGAGCGGCCAGCTGAAGATCGAGTACCACCTCGCGACGATCATCGACGGCAACATGGGCGGCACCGGCTCGGTGCGCGCCGCGAACGCCGCCGCGTGCGCGCAGGACGCGGGCAGGTTCCCGCAGTACCACGACGCGCTGTACGAGAACCAGCCGGAGGAGACGTCCGACGCCTTCGGCAAGAACAGCAGGCTGCTCGAGATCGCCGCGAAGGTCCCGGGGCTGTCCACACCGGCGTTCAAGAGCTGCGTCGAGAACGGCTCCCACGACGCCTGGGTGAAGAAGTCCGCGGACGCCTTCCGCACCAGCGGCTACGCCGGCACCCCCACCGTCCTGCTCAACGGCAAGCCCGTCTTCCCGAAGAAGGGCGACGAGAACATCAGCCCGGCGAACCTGAAGAAGTGGGTGGCCGAGGCCAACAAGGGCAAGCGGCCCGGCACGGCCAGGCCGTCCGGGGCCTGACCCGGGCGGGGCGCCCCGGGCGGAGCGCCGCCCACGTGGGGCGCCGGGCCCGGGCCGCCGTCCGGCACCGCCCGCGCGGATGCCGGCCCCGGCTCCGGCGCCCGGGGCTCCCGTCCCCCGCAGGCCCGCCGATCCCGCAGGTCCGCCACGGCGCCGCACCCGCGCCCACGCGGGCACCCACGCCCCGCGGACCAAGCCCCTGAGCGGCCCGCATGGCCGGAAAAATGGCCGCTCGTTACTCAGACGTTGCCGGACGGCGGGCCGTCCGCACGGCCGGGCAAGGTAGCGTCGGTCCTGCCATGGAATCTGCCTTCATTCCCAGTCCGTCGGTCGGAGTGGTCCATCTCGGCCCCCTTCCACTGCGCGGCTACGCCCTCTGCATCATCATCGGTGTCTTCGTGGCCGTCTGGTACGGCAACAAGCGCTGGGTCGCCCGCGGCGGCAAGGCCGGCACCGTAGCGGACATCGCGGTGTGGGCGGTGCCCTTCGGCCTGGTGGGCGGCCGGCTCTACCACGTGGTGACGGACCCCGAGCTCTACTTCGAAAAGGGCGAGGACTGGGTCAATGCCTTCAAGATCTGGGAGGGCGGCCTCGGCATCTGGGGCGCCGTCGCGCTCGGCGCGGTCGGCGCCTGGATCGGCTGCCGGCGCCGCGGCATCCCGCTCGCGGCCTGGGCCGACGCGCTGGCTCCCGCCGTTGCGATCGCGCAGGCCATCGGGCGTTGGGGCAACTGGTTCAACCAGGAGCTCTACGGCAAGCCCACGCATCTCCCGTGGGCCCTGCACATCACGAACCCCTCGGGCGACGGCACGCCGGGCTACTACCATCCGACGTTCCTGTACGAGTCGATCTGGTGCCTGATCGTCGCTGCCCTGGTGGTCTGGGCGGACCGCAGGTGGACGCTGGGCCACGGCCGGGCGTTCGCCCTGTACGTGGCGCTGTACTGCGTGGGTCGCGGCGGCACGGAGTACCTCCGGGTCGACGACGCGAACCACATCCTCGGGCTGCGGCTGAACCTGTGGACCGTCATGATCATGTTCGTGCTCGCCGTGGTCTACATCGTCCTGTCGGCGCGGCTGCGCCCGGGCCGGGAGAGCGTCGTGGAGCCCTCCGCCGAGACCGGCGAGGCAATCGCGGACGGCGGCTCGGCGGCCGCCGGCGCCCGGAGCGGCGAGGCGGAGCCCGCGGGCTCCGGTTCCTCCTCGGGCGACGCGGACGATCCCGGCGCGGGCGGTGCGAAGAAGGCCGCGCGGGCCGCGGCCGCCACGGGGGACGGGCCGGCCGGCGACGGCGCCCCGGGCGCGACGGCGGCCGGCGCGAAGGCGGAGAAGGCCGAGACGGCCGAGAAGGGCTGACGCGCCCCAGGGGGACGCCCCGCCCGGCACCGACCGAGGTGCCGTACCGACTCCGGGACTCCCGGGGCCTCCGGGTCCCGGGAGTCCCGCGTTTCCACGGGGGACCGCGGGCCGAGGCGCCCGCCCGTCCGCCCACCGCCCCGGGGCGGTCCGGCAGGCGCGAGCCGGCCG
>NZ_JAKGCV010000315.1 GCF_021556455.1 Streptomyces fuscigenes
GGCTCCGGGCCGCCGTGCCCCGAACGGCCGGTGGCACCCGGAGCGGACCCCGCCCGCGCCCCGGCCTCAGGGGCCGGAGCCGGGACCCGCGCCACCCGCGGACAGGCCGGGGCGAGTCCGGCACATTCGGCGGGGCGCGCGCCCAGGTGAGCGCGGCCCTGTTACCCGGGGTCCGGGGCCCCTCTGATGTCACGGCGCGAGGCAGGGGGCGGTAGGGTCGTAGACGGTCGGGGACATCCCATACAGCTCGCCGGGCGCCTGGGCGCGCGGCGTACCAACGAGGAGATCGGTTCGTGACGATCCGCGTAGGCATCAACGGCTTCGGCCGCATCGGGCGTAACTACTTCCGCGCGTTGCTGGAGCAGGGTGCGGACATCGAGATCGTGGCTGTCAACGACCTGGGTGACACCGCGACCACGGCCCACCTGCTGAAGTACGACACCATCCTGGGCCGTCTCAAGGCCGAGGTCAGCAACACCGCCGACACCATCACGGTGGACGGCCACACGATCAAGGTCCTGTCCGAGCGCAACCCGGCGGACATCCCGTGGGGCGAGCTCGGTGTCGACATCGTCATCGAGTCGACGGGCATCTTCACGAAGAAGGCCGACGCCGAGAAGCACATCGCGGGCGGCGCCAAGAAGGTCCTCATCTCGGCTCCGGCCAAGGACGAGGACATCACGATCGTGATGGGCGTCAACCACGAGAAGTACGACGCGGCCCAGCACCACGTCATCTCCAACGCGTCCTGCACCACCAACTGCGTGGCGCCGATGGCCAAGGTCCTCCTGGAGAACTTCGGCATCGTCAAGGGCCTGATGACGACGGTCCACGCCTACACGAACGACCAGCGCATCCTGGACTTCCCGCACAAGGACCTGCGTCGCGCCCGCGCCGCGGCCGAGAACATCATCCCGACCACCACGGGCGCCGCGAAGGCCACCGCGCTGGTCATCCCCGAGCTCGCCGGCAAGCTCGACGGTCTCGCGATGCGCGTGCCGGTGCCCACGGGCTCCGTCACCGACCTCGTCGTCGAGGTCGAGCGCGAGGTCACCAAGGACGAGGTCAACGCCGCGTTCCAGAAGGCGGCCGAGGGCCAGCTCAAGGGCCTGCTCTCGTACACCGAGGACCCGATCGTCTCCTCGGACATCGTCAACTGGCCGGCGTCCTGCACCTTCGACTCCTCCCTGACCATGGTCCAGGGCAAGAGCGTCAAGATCATCGGTTGGTACGACAACGAGTGGGGTTACTCCAACCGCCTCGTCGACCTCACGGTCTTCGTCGGCAACCAGCTCTGATCCGTACGGAACGAGCCCAGGGCCCGGCCCGCGCAGTGGCGCGGCGTACGGGCCCTGCGGCCTGTCGGCGGCCCTGAGGGGCCCGCAGCCCGACGGCCGTCCCGATGACGTGACGACGCGGACGACGCAGACGCAGACGACGCAGACGACGAGGACGACGAAGACGATGAAGACGCTCGAGGACCTTCTTGCCAACGGCGACGGCGTGCGCGGCAAGCGCGTGTTCGTCCGCGCCGACCTGAACGTGCCCCTGTCCGGCACCACCATCACCGACGACGGCCGCATCAGGGCCGTCCAGCCGACGGTCGCCCGCCTCGCCGAGGCCGGCGCGCGCGTGATCGTCGCCTCGCACCTGGGCCGCCCCAAGGGCGCACCGGACCCCGCCTTCTCCCTGGCGCCCGCCGCCGCCCGCCTCGGCGAACTCCTTGGCCAGGACGTGGCGTTCGCGACGGACACCGTCGGCGACTCGGCCCGCGGCGTCGTCGGCGGCCTCCAGGACGGCCAGGTAGCCGTCCTGGAGAACCTGCGCTTCAACCCCGGCGAGACCGCCAAGGACGACGCCGAGCGCGGCGCGTTCGCCGACCGGCTCGCCGAACTCGCGGACGTCTACGTCGGCGACGGCTTCGGCGCGGTGCACCGCAAGCAGGCCTCCGTCTACGACCTGCCCGCGCGCCTCCCGCACGCGGCCGGCCTCCTCATCGCCACCGAGGTCGGCGTCCTCAAGAAGCTCACCGAGGACGTCAAGCGCCCCTACGTGGTGGTGCTCGGCGGTGCGAAGGTCTCCGACAAGCTCGGCGTCATCGACCACCTCCTGGAGAAGGCCGACCGCATCCTCATCGGCGGCGGCATGGCCTTCACCTTCCTCAAGGCGCAGGGCCACGAGGTCGGTTCCTCGCTGCTGCAGGAGGACCAGATCCCCGCGGTGCAGGAGTACCTGAAGCGGGCCGAGGCGCGCGGCGTGGAGTTCGTCCTCCCCGTCGACCTCCTGGTCGCCGCCGAGTTCCCGGACCTCAAGGCCAAGGTGCCGACGCACCCGGAGACCGTCCGCGCGGACGCCATGCCCGCCGGGAAGATGGGCCTCGACAACGGCCCGGAGACCTGCGCCCTGTACGCCTCGAAGCTCGCCGACGCGGCCACCGTTTTCTGGAACGGCCCGATGGGCGTCTTCGAGCACCCCGACTACGCCGAGGGCACCAGGGCCGTGGCCCAGGGGCTGCTCGACTCGTCCGCCTTCACCGTCGTCGGCGGTGGCGACTCCGCGGCCGCCGTGCGGACGCTGGGCTTCGACGAGTCGGCTTTCGGCCACATCTCGACCGGCGGCGGCGCCAGCCTCGAATACCTCGAGGGCAAGGCGCTGCCCGGCCTCGCCGCACTGGAGGACTGACCTTCCCATGACCGCAACACCCGAGAACACCGGCCGCACGCCCCTCATGGCGGGCAACTGGAAGATGAACCTCAACCACCTCGAGGCCATCGCCCAGGTGCAGAAGCTCGCCTTCGGGCTGAACGACAAGGACTTCGCGGCCGTCGAGGTCGCCGTCCTGCCGCCGTTCACCGACCTGAGGTCCGTGCAGACGCTGATCGACGGCGACAAGCTCAAGATCAAGTACGGTGCCCAGGACATCTCCGCGCACGACTCCGGGGCGTTCACCGGGGAGATCTCCGGCCCGATGCTCGCCAAGCTGAAGTGCTCGTACGTGGTCGTCGGCCACTCCGAGCGCCGCCAGTACCACGGCGAGACCGACGAGCAGTGCAACGCGAAGGTCAAGGCGGCCTACCGGCACGGCCTGACCCCCATCCTGTGCGTCGGCGAACCGGAGGCCGTCCGCGAGGAGGGCCGCCACGTCGAGCACACGCTCGCGCAGGTCGAGGGCGGCCTGAAGGACGTCACGGCCGAGCAGGCCGAGACGCTCGTCGTCGCGTACGAGCCGGTGTGGGCCATCGGCACCGGGAAGACCTGCGGCGCCGACGACGCCCAGGAGGTGTGCGCCGCGATCCGCGCCAAGATCGCCGAGCTGTACGCGCAGGACGTCGCGGACAAGGTCCGCATCCAGTACGGCGGCTCCGTGAAGTCGGGCAACGTCGCCGGGATCATGGCGCAGCCCGACATCGACGGCGCCCTCGTGGGCGGCGCGTCGCTGGACACGGACGAGTACGTCAAGATCGTGCGCTTCCGCGACCAGTGATCGAGTGCATCGACGAACGGTGAGTGTGCGGTAGCACCGATCCGTCGTACCCTTGCGGGGGCCGGCCACGGGCGGAGACGTCCGGCGGCGGGCCCCCGCAGTGCGTTGCGGGCGCCGCGCGTCACCGATGACGTGCGGCGCACGCGGTCCGGCTGCCGGTCTGGTGTCAGTCGTCGGTCAGCCGTACCGTTCGTTTCCGTTACTTTCGGTTCGTTCTCCCTTTCATATTCCACCCGTCCGAGGAAGTTGGTTCAGCCGTGGTTCTGGGGTTCTCGATCGCCCTCATCGTCTTCAGCCTGCTGCTGATGCTGCTGGTGCTGATGCACAAGGGCAAGGGCGGCGGCCTCTCCGACATGTTCGGTGGCGGCATGCAGTCGTCCGTGGGCGGCTCGTCGGTCGCGGAGCGCAACCTCGACCGCATCACGGTGTTCGTGGCCATCATGTGGGTGGCGTGCATCGTCGCCCTGGGCCTGATCATCAAGCTCAAGGGCTGAGCGCGGGCGGGTTCCGCCCTGCCGGACGCGGCCTATCATGAGGTTCCGCGCCCGGCGCAGGGGGTAACTCCCGTAACTGGACGCGCGTTGGGCCTTACGTACACTGGGGCGCCCGGCCATCGGGGCGCCCGGCAGCGGAGCTGCCGTTCGATGCTTTGCGGCACCATCACGCAGGGAGTTACGACCGTGGCAAGTGGCAACGCGATCCGGGGGAGCCGGGTCGGAGCGGGGCCGATGGGCGAGGCCGAGCGCGGCGAGTCCGCGCCCCGCCTGCGCATCTCCTTCTGGTGCTCCAACGGGCACGAGACCCAGCCGAGCTTCGCCAGCGACGCTCAGGTCCCCGAGACGTGGGACTGCCCGCGCTGCGGGTTCCCGGCCGGGCAGGACCAGGACAACCCGCCGGACCCGCCGCGCACCGAGCCCTACAAGACGCACCTGGCGTACGTGCGCGAGCGGCGCAGCGACGCGGACGGCGAGGCGATCCTCGCCGAGGCACTCGCGAAGCTCCGCGGCGAGATCTGACGTGACGGTACCGGCCGGCCGCCCTCGGGCGACCGGCCGGACGCGTTCGTGCCCGCCGGTCCCTCGGCCGCCGGCCTGATCAATTAGGTTGGGGTCCGAACAGGGGCACGCATCGAGCACGAGAAGAAGTGGGCTGATGTCCGACATGAACGCAACCGGGGCGCGTACGAGGCTCAACCAGCTGCCCGAGTGGGCCGCGCTGGGCAAGCACCGCGAACAGCTGGGCGACACGCATCTGCGGGATCTGTTCGCGTCGCGCCCGGCGCGCGGCACGGAGTACACGACGCAGGTCGGCGATCTGCGGCTGGACTACTCCAAGCACCTGGTGACGGACGAGACACTGGCGCTGCTGCGCGACCTGGCCAAGGCCACCGGCGTCGCCGAGCTGCGGGACGCCATGTTCCGCGGCGAGAAGATCAACACCACCGAGGACCGCGCCGTCCTGCACGTCGCGCTGCGGGCCCCGCGCGACGCGGTCATCGAGGTCGACGGCGAGAACGTCGTGCCCGCCGTGCACGCCGTCCTCGACAAGATGGCGGACTTCTCCGAGCGGGTGCGCTCCGGCGCCTGGACCGGCCACACCGGCCGTCCCATCAAGAACGTCGTCAACATCGGCATCGGCGGCTCCGACCTCGGCCCGGCGATGGCCTACGAGGTCCTCAAGACGTTCACGCGCCGCGACCTGACCGTCCGCTTCGTCTCCAACGTCGACCCCGCCGACCTGCACGAGGCGGTGCGCGACCTCGACGCCGCCGAGACGCTGTTCATCATCGCGTCGAAGACCTTCACCACGATCGAGACGATCACCAACGCGACCTCCGCGAGGAAGTGGCTCCTCGACGAGCTGGGCGCCGGGCAGGACGCGGTGGCCAAGCACTTCGTCGCGCTGTCCACCAATGCCGAGAAGGTCTCCGACTTCGGCATCGACACCGCCAACATGTTCGAGTTCTGGGACTGGGTCGGCGGCCGCTACTCGTACGACTCGGCCATCGGCCTCTCGCTGATGATCGCGATCGGCCCGGACCGCTTCCGCGAGATGCTCGACGGCTTCCACCTCGTCGACGAGCACTTCCGCACCGCGCCGCCCGCCTCCAACGTGCCGCTGCTGCTCGGCCTCCTCGGCGTCTGGTACGGCTCGTTCTTCGACGCGCAGTCCCACGCCGTCCTCCCGTACAGCCACTACCTGTCGAAGTTCACCGCCTACCTCCAGCAGCTGGAGATGGAGTCCAACGGCAAGTCCGTGGACCGCGACGGCAAGCCCGTCGAGTGGCAGACGGGCCCGGTCGTGTGGGGCACCCCCGGCACCAACGGCCAGCACGCCTACTACCAGCTGATCCACCAGGGCACGAAGGTGATCCCGGCGGACTTCATCGGCTTCGCCCGCCCCTCCGCCGAGCTGCCGGGCGACCTGGTCGCCCAGCACGACCTGCTGATGGCCAACTTCTTCGCGCAGACGCAGGCCCTGGCCTTCGGCAAGACGCCCGACGAGGTCCGTGCCGAGGGCGTCGCGGAGGCCCTCGTGCCGCACAAGACGTTCCGCGGCAACCACCCGACGACGACGATCGTCGCGCCCGACCTGACCCCGTCGGTGCTGGGGCAGCTCATCGCGCTGTACGAGCACAAGGTGTTCGTGCAGGGGGCCGTCTGGAACATCGACTCCTTCGACCAGTGGGGCGTGGAGCTCGGCAAGGTGCTCGCCAAGAACATCGAGCCCGTGCTGACCGGCGAGAAGTCCGCCGAGGGGCTCGACTCCTCGACGACCGGGCTCGTCGCCCTGTACCGCTCGCTGCGCGGCCGCTGACCGGGCCCGCACGCTAAGACGATGGCGACGACCGGAACGGGGCCCGGGCCCGAGGCGCCCGGGCCGGGCGGCCCGTGGCCGTACGCGGGCCCCGGGGCGCCCGGGCTCCAAGTCCCGGCGCCGTACCCGGGGCCGTCCACGGGGGCGTACGGGGGGCCGGGCGGCGGCGCGGCCCC
>NZ_JAKGCV010000316.1 GCF_021556455.1 Streptomyces fuscigenes
CACCCGCCGTCCCGGGCACGCCGGCCGGCGGCGCCCTCCGTACCCGGGCGCCCCACCGCGCTCCCGCAGGCCCGGGCGGCGAGCACGCCTCCGGCACCCCGGACGGTCTCGCCGGCGAAGCGGCCCGTACGCTGCTGGACGTTCTCGCGGACCACCCCCGCGTGCTCGCGGCCTCCGGCCACCACCGCGCGCCCGACCGGCTCGCGCGCCACCTCGAAGCCGCCGGTGACCACACGCTGCGCTTCCTCACGCAGTGCCCGCCGCTGCCCGTCGGTGACGAGAAACCCTCGGCCGCCCACCGCACCCGGCTCGCGCTCGCCGAAGCCGCCGGGACGGTGCTGGCAGGCGGCCTCTCCCTGCTCGGCATCGACGCACCCGCACACCTCTGAAAGAGCACCGCAATGACCGCATCCGCCCAGTCGCCCGCCCCCGCGCAGCAGGACCCCGCCGCCTCCGACCTCGACGTACTCGACGACAAGGTGTGGGCGCGGGGCGTCCGCCGCGGCGCCGACGGCGTCGTGACCGTGCAGGACCTGGCCGTCACGCGCCTCGCCGAGGAGTTCGGCACCCCCGCCTACATCATGGACGAGGGCGACTTCCGGGCCCGCTGCCGCGCCTGGAAGGACGCGTTCGGGCCGGGCGCCGACGTCTACTACGCGGGCAAGGCGTTCCTCTCGCGGGCCATCGTGCGCTGGCTCGCAGAGGAGGGGCTGCACCTCGACGTGTGCTCGAACGGGGAGCTGACGACCGCGCTGAGCGCGGGCATGCCCGCCGAGCGCATCGGCTATCACGGCAACAACAAGACGCCCGACGAGATCGAGCGTGCCGTCGGGGCCGGCATCGGCCGGATCGTCGTGGACTCCTTCCAGGAGATCGCCCGCGTCGCGCACATCGCCCGCCGCCTCGGTGTGCGGCAGAAGGTGCAGATCCGCATCACCGTCGGCGTGGAAGCGCACACGCACGAGTTCATCGCCACCGCCCACGAGGACCAGAAGTTCGGGCTCGCGCTCGCCGGCGGGCAGGCCGAGGAGGCCGTCCGCCGCATCCTCGGGCACGACAGCCTGGAGCTGACCGGCCTGCACTCGCACATCGGCTCGCAGATCTTCGACATGGCGGGCTTCGAGGTCTCGGCCCGGCGCGTCGTCGAACTGCTCGGCCGCATCCGCGACGAGCACGGCGTCGAGCTGCCCGAGATCGACCTCGGCGGGGGCCTCGGCATCGCGTACACCTCGGACGACGACCCGCGCGAGCCGCACGAGGTCGCCAAGCGGCTGAACGAGATCGTGGGCCACGAGTGCGAGTCCGCCGGCCTCGCCACGCCCCGCATCTCCGTCGAGCCCGGCCGCGCCATCGTCGGCCCGACCGCGTTCACGCTCTACGAGGTGGGCACCGTCAAGCCGCTCGAAGGGCTGCGGACCTACGTCAGTGTCGACGGCGGCATGTCGGACAACATCCGTACGGCGCTCTACGACGCCGAGTACAGCGTCGCGCTCGTCTCCCGGCGCTCCGCCGCTGAGCCGATGCTCGTCCGCGTCGTCGGCAAGCACTGCGAGAGCGGCGACATCCTCGTGCGCGACGCGTACCTGCCCGCCGACCTCGCGCCGGGCGACCTCGTCGCGATCCCGGCGACCGGCGCGTACTGCCGCTCGCTGGCCAGCAACTACAACCACGCGCTGAAGCCGCCCGTCGTCGCCGTGCGCGAGGGAGCGGCCCGCGTGATCGTCCGGCGGGAGACGGAAGAAGATCTTCTTCGTCTGGACGTGGGTTGACGAGACAAACATCTCGGATCCTGGACGGCGGCCGGAAACTTCCGTCCAGTGCGTGAGACTGGTGGACATCCCCGCTCAGGTTCGCGGGGCTCGACGAAAGGCGTAGGTCGGATGATGCGTACGCGTCCGCTGAAGGTGGCGCTGCTGGGCTGTGGCGTGGTCGGCACAGAGGTGGCCCGCATCATGACGACGCACGCGGACGACCTCGCCGCCCGGATCGGCGCGCCGCTGGAGCTCGCCGGCGTCGCCGTCCGGCGGCCGGGCAAGGTCCGCGAGGGCATCGACCCCGCGCTCGTCACCACCGACGCGACCGCGCTGGTCAAGCGCGGCGACATCGACGTGGTCGTCGAGGTCATCGGCGGCATCGAGCCCGCCAGGACGCTCATCACCACCGCCTTCGAGCACGGCGCGTCCGTCGTCTCCGCCAACAAGGCGCTGCTCGCCGAGGACGGCCCCACGCTGTACGAGGCCGCCGAGCGGCACGGGCGCGACCTCTACTTCGAGGCGGCCGTCGCCGGCGCGATCCCCCTGATCCGGCCCCTGCGCGAGTCCCTCGCGGGCGACCACGTCAACCGGGTCCTCGGCATCGTCAACGGCACCACGAACTTCATCCTCGACCGGATGGACATCGCGGGCGCCGGCTACTCCGAGGCGCTCGACGAGGCGACCGCGCTCGGCTACGCGGAGGCCGACCCGACCGCCGACGTCGAGGGCTTCGACGCGGCGGCCAAGGCGTCCATCCTGGCGGGCATCGCCTTCCACACCCGGGTGCGCCTCGACGCCGTGCACCGCGAGGGCATCACCGAGGTCACCTCGGCGGACCTGGCATCCGCGAAACGCATGGGCTGCACCGTCAAACTCCTCGCCATCTGCGAGCGCGCCGCCGACGGCAGGTCCGTCACCGCGCGCGTCCACCCGGCGATGATCCCGCTCAGCCACCCCCTCGCCTCCGTGCGCGAGGCGTACAACGCGGTCTTCGTCGAGTCGGAGGCAGCCGGCCGGCTGATGTTCTACGGGCCCGGCGCCGGCGGCGCACCCACCGCGTCCGCCGTCCTCGGCGACCTCGTCGCCGTGTGCCGCAACCGGCTCGCCGGCGCGCGCGGCCCGGGGGAGTCCGCCTACACGCGGCTGCCCGTCAGCCCGATGGGCGACGTCGTGACGCGCTATCACATCAACCTCGACGTCGCCGACAAACCCGGTGTGCTCGCCCAGGTGGCGACGGTCTTCGCCGAGCACGGTGTCTCCATCGACACCGTCCGGCAGAAGGGCAAGGACGGCGAGGCATCGCTCGTCGTGGTCACGCACCGCGCCTCCGACGCCGCCCTGACGGGCACGGTCGAGGCACTGCGCGGACTCGACACCGTGCGCGGTGTCGCCAGCATCATGCGTGTTGAAGGGGAGTAGGGACCCATGACCATCGCAGTCGACCGCGGCCCCGTACAGGGCACCCACCAGTGGCGCGGCATCATCGAGGAGTACCGCGACCGGCTCCCGGTCGAGCCCACGACGGAGGTCGTCACGCTCCGGGAGGGCGGCACGCCCCTCGTCCCGGCCCAGGTGCTCTCCGAGCGCACCGGCTGCGAGGTGCACCTCAAGGTCGAGGGCGCGAACCCCACCGGGTCCTTCAAGGACCGCGGCATGACCATGGCGATCACCCGCGCGAAGGCCGAGGGCGCCCAGGCCGTCATCTGCGCCTCCACCGGGAACACGTCCGCCTCGGCCGCCGCCTACGCCGTACGGGCCGGAATGGTCTGCGCCGTCCTCGTGCCGCAGGGCAAGATCGCGCTCGGCAAGATGGGCCAGGCCCTCGTGCACGGCGCGCGCATCCTCCAGGTCGACGGCAACTTCGACGACTGCCTCACGCTGGCCCGCTCGCTCGCGGACAACTACCCCGTGTCGCTGGTCAATTCGGTCAATCCGGTCAGGATCGAGGGTCAGAAGACCGCGGCCTTCGAGATCGTGGACGCGCTCGGCGACGCGCCCGACATCCATGTCCTGCCCGTCGGGAACGCCGGCAACATCACCGCGTACTGGAAGGGGTACACCGAGTACGCCGCCGACGGCCCGGCCGCCCGCACCCCCCGCATGTGGGGCTTCCAGGCCTCCGGCTCGGCGCCCATCGTGCGCGGCGAGATCGTCCGCGAGCCGCACACGGTCGCCACCGCGATCCGCATCGGCAACCCGGCCTCCTGGCAGTTCGCGCTGAACGCGCGCGACGAGTCCGGCGGCGCCATCGACGAGGTGACCGACCGCCAGATCCTGCGCGCCTACCGGCTGCTGGCGGCGCAGGAGGGCGTCTTCGTCGAGCCCGCCTCGGCCGCCTCCGTCGCCGGGCTGCTCAAGGCCGCCGAGGAGGGCCGCGTCGACCCGGGCCAGCGGATCGTCTGCACGGTCACCGGCAACGGCCTCAAGGACCCCGACTGGGCCGTCCAGGGCGCCCCGCAGCCCGTCACCGTCCCCGTCGACGCCGCCGCGGCCGCCGACCAACTCGGCCTGGCCTGACGGCGGGCCCCGTACGGGCGGCGGCCACCTGAGCCGCCCGTACGGCCGAGGGCCCCGCGCTCCCGCCCCGGCGACGGGCCTCGGGCGCACGGCCCTTCGCGCGACACGCATCGTGCGCCTCCCGTGCGCCCTATGTCGCGGTGCATCCTTCCTTCGATAGGGTGTAGGAACCCACCCCGCCGCACCTGCCGCGGTGTTGCCGCGTGCCGCGGCGACCGTCCCGTGTGGGCAGCCTTCCGTGCAGACACACGAGAGCACCAAGCCGATCCCCTCGCAGGCACAAGGAGAGTCGTCAGAGCGATGGCCGGTCCCGCCTTCCGCGCCGCCGCCGTACGGGTGCGCACCCCCGCCACCAGCGCCAACCTCGGTCCGGGCTTCGACGCCCTCGGCCTCTCGCTGGGGCTCTACGACGACGTCGTCGTCCGCGTCGCCGACGCGGGACTGCACATCGACATCGCGGGCGAGGGCGCGCAGTCGCTGCCCCGCGACGAGAACCACCTGCTGGTACGGGCCCTGCGCACCGCGTTCGACCTGCTGGGCGGCCAGCCCAGGGGACTTGAGGTCGTGTGCGCCAACCGCATCCCGCACGGCCGCGGCCTCGGCTCGTCGTCCGCCGCCATCTGCGCGGGCATCGTCGCGGCCCGCGCGGTGACCATAGGCGGCGACACCCGGCTCGACGACGCGGCCCTGCTCGAACTCGCCACCGAGATCGAGGGCCACCCCGACAACGTCGCGGCCTGCCTGCTCGGCGGTTTCACCCTGGCGTGGACGGAGAACGGCGCCGCGCGCGCCATCCGCATGGACCCCGCCGCCTCCGTGGTCCCGGTGGTCTTCGTGCCCGGCGCGGCGGTGCTGACGGAGACCGCGCGAGGGCTGCTGCCCCGCACGGTTCCGCACGTCGACGCCGCCGCCAACGCGGGCCGCGCGGCGCTGCTGGTCGAGGCGTTGACCCGGCGCCCCGAACTGCTGCTGCCGGCCACCGAGGACCGCATCCACCAGGAATACCGGCAGCCCGCGATGCCGCAGAGTCTCGCGCTCGTGGCCCGGCTGCGCGAGGACGGCGTGCCTGCGATGATCTCCGGCGCGGGACCCACGGTCCTGGCGCTGGTCGAGGACGGTGCGGCCGACAAGGTCGCACGGCTGGCGGGCGAGGGATGGGCCGCGAACCGGCTGACCCTCGACGCCGCGGGTGCGAGCGTGCTTCCGCTCGGTTCATGAGGGGTACTGCGCAATCGCAGAAGTGCGACATCGCGATTGCCGGTGAGCGACAGGGGGAATGTTTGTTGGAGCCGGTAGTGTTAACCTCAAGACTGCATCCGGAGTCTTTGTGGCTCGGTGCTTCGCGTCCCCCTTCGGGACCACCCTTCTTCCGGGAGCCTCCTCAACTGCCTGAGCAGCCTGCCTGAGCAGTTTTGAGCACGCACCGGAACCGGCACGGCCTCCGCCGCCCCTCCCCGTAGCGGGTCGGGCAGGGGGTATCGGGCCGGGACCCATTGCACGTTATGCATGTTTCTCCGCCGTATCCGGCGGGACCACCGCCCCGGCACGGTCCACAAGCAAGGGCCGCAGCCGGACAGCACAACCGGTCGCCGAGCCAGATGGCCGACGTCCGCTCCAGGGAAGGACCCTTCGTGAGCGACACCACCGATCTGATGGGCGTGACTGCCGACGAAAGCGTCGACACGTCCGCGCCCGCCGCAGGTGCTGCCTCCGGCACCACCTCACGGCGCCGCCGCTCCGGCACCGGCCTCGACGGCATGGTCCTGGCCGAGCTGCAGCAGGTCGCGTCCGGCCTCGGCATCAGGGGCACCGCGCGCATGCGCAAGAGCCAGCTGATCGAGGTCATCAAGGAGGCGCAGGCCGGCGGCGGTGCGCCGGCGGCCAGGGCCGACGAGGCCGCGGAGGCCAAGCCCAAGCGCCGCGCCACGTCCCGCACGCGCACGGGTGAGCCGAAGGGCGGCAGCGAGGGCGAGACCTCCGCCGACGCGACCCAGCAGCAGATCGACATCCCCGGCCAGCCCGCGAACGACGAGCCCGCAGCGGGCGAGCGCCGCAGGCGCCGCGCCACCGCCCCCGCCGGCGCCCCCGAGCAGGGTGCCGAGGCCAAGGGCGAGCAGCAGGCCGAGGCGCAGACGTCCGCCCCCGACGCCGACACCCGGCGCGAGG
>NZ_JAKGCV010000317.1 GCF_021556455.1 Streptomyces fuscigenes
GCACCGCGGGGGTCGGCCGCCTCCTGCACGGGCGCGGGCGGGCACCCCGGGCGGGCAGCCGGCCGGCTTCCGGCGGAGGCGCCGGTCACTGCCGGATCGACCAGCCCCGCTCCCGCAGCGCGGCGCTGAGCACCGGGGCCGCCGAGGGCTCCACCATCAGCTCGACGAGGCCGGCCTGCTGGCCGGTGGCGTGCTCGATGCGGACGTCCTCGACGTTCACGCCCGCCTGCCCGGCGTCGGCGAAGATCCGCGCGAGCTCGCCGGGGCGGTCGCTGACGAGCACCGCGACGACCTCGTAGGCCAGCGGGGCGGCGCCGTGCTTGCCCGGCACCCGGCTGCGCCCG
The DNA here is from genome assembly GCF_021556455.1 of Streptomyces fuscigenes. GTDB lineage: Bacteria > Actinomycetota > Actinomycetes > Streptomycetales > Streptomycetaceae > Streptomyces > Streptomyces fuscigenes. Next base: position 345 of record NZ_JAKGCV010000317.1, read on the forward strand.
GCGTTGCCCCGGCGCAGCAGGTCCTCGACGGCCGCCGTGCCCGTCGCGCGCTTGGAGTCGTCGGAGGACTCCAGGGCCCGCAGCGCCCGGACGGTCTCGCCGAGGTCGGTCGCGATGCCGGCGAGCACGTCGGCGACGGGCCCGGGGTTGGCGCTGAGGATGTCGATCCACATGCCGGGGTCGGAGGCGGCGATCCTGGTGACGTCGCGGATGCCCTGCCCGCACAGGCGCACGGCGGACTCCTCGGCGTCCCGCAGCCGCGCGGCGACCATCGAGGACATGAGCTGGGGGGTGTGCGAGACGAGGGCGACCGCGCGGTCGTGCGCCGCCGCGTCCATGACCACGGGGACGGCCCGGCACAGCGAGACGAGTTCCAGCGCGAGGTTCAGCACCTCGGTGTCGGTCCCCGTGGCCTGGGTGAGCACCCAGGGGCGCCCCTCGAAGAGGTCGGCGGTCGCGGCCAGCGGCCCCGACCGCTCCTTGCCGGACATGGGGTGGGTGCCGAGGTAGGTGCGCAGGTCGACGCCGAGGGACTCGAGTTCCCGCCGGGGCCCGCTCTTGACGCTGGCGACGTCGATGCAGCCGCGGGCGGCGCCGGAGCGCAGGGTGCGGGCCACCGTGGCGGCGACGTGCGCGGGCGGTACGGCGACGACCGCGAGGTCGACGGGGCCCTCCGGCGGGTCCTCGGTGCCGGCGCCGAGCGCGGCGGCGGTGCGGGCGGTGCCGGGGTCGTGGTCGCAGAGGTGCACGGTCACGCCGCGGGCCCGCAGCGCCAGGCCGATCGACGTCCCGATCAGCCCGGTGCCGATGACGAGGGCGGTTCTCACTGCGCGATGTCCTTGCGCAGGGTCGCTGCGGCACCGAGGTAGACGTGGGCGATGTCGGCCTTCGCGCGGTCCGACTCGACGTGCGCGAGGATGCGCACGACGCGGGGCATGGCGCCCGCGATGTCGAGTTCCTGCGCGCAGATGAGGGGCACGTCGACGATGCCCAGCTCGCGGGCCGCGGCGGCGGGGAAGTCGCTGTGCAGGTCGGGTGTGGCCGTGAACCAGATGCTGATGAGCTCGTCGGCGGTCAGCGCGTTGCGCTCCAGGATCGCGTTGAGCAGCTGCTTCACCTGATCGCCCATGTGTCCCGCTTCGTCCCGCTCCAGCTGGACCGCTCCACGCACCGCTCGTACCGCCACAACGTGCTCCTCAGTGATCGTCTCCTCGCACCAGCGTAGTGTCCGCCGCCCGGCGGGGGGCGGGGGCTCTCGTTCAGCGAGACGCCGCCGGGCCCGCGCCCCGGGCCGGGAGCGGGCCCGCGGGGGCCGCTCACGCGCTCCGCGCCGGGCGGCTCACGCGTCCCAGAGGGTGCCGAGCGCGGCGAGGTCGGCGCGGTACTCGATGCGCCGCGACCAGTCGTCGGGCCAGGCGCCGGGGCCGAGGTGGGCGCCGGCGAGGGCGCCCGTCAGGCAGGCGATCGAGTCGGAGTCGCCCGCGGTGCAGGCCGCCCTGCGCAGCGCCGTCAGGGGCTCGTCGGGAAAGAGCAGGAAGCAGTGCAGCGCGGTGGCCAGGGCCTCCTCGGCGACCCATCCGTCGCCGGTGGTCAGGCACGGGTCGGTCTCCGGCGACGGGGCGGCGAGTGCCGCTCTGACCCGGTCCAGCGCGGTGAGGCACTCGTCGAAGCCGCGTGCGGTGTAGGCCTCGGGCGAGGGGTCCCCCGCGTACGACCAGAGGTCGCCGAGCCAGGCCGCGGGGTAGCGGGTGCGGTGCTCGACGGCGTACGAGCGCAGTCGGCCGACGAGCCCCGCCGGGTCGGCGCCCGCCGCCAGCAGGTGCACGGCGTGGGCGGTCAGGTCGGAGGCCGCGAGCGCGGTCGGATGCCCGTGGGTGAGGGCGGCCTGCGCCTGGGCCGCGCCCGCGCGCTGCCCCGCGCTCAGGCCGGGCACGAGGGCGACCGGCACGACGCGCATGTTCGCGCCGCAGCCCTTGGACCCGGTGCGGCTCGCCCGCTGCCAGGGCTCGGTGGGCCGGTCGAGCCGTTCCAGTGCCGCGCAGGCACTCAGGCAGGTGCTGCCGGGGGCCCGGTTGTTCTCCGGGTCGCGGTACCAGCGCACGAAGGCGTCGCCGGCCTCGCGGGCGAACCGGTCCGGGTCGAGCGGCCCGTCCGCCGTGCACGCGCGCAGCGCGGCCCCGAGCGCGAGCGTCATCTGGGTGTCGTCGGTGACGTACGCGGGGGTGGGCAGCGGCATCTCCCGCCAGGGCCCGCACTTGGCGAGGATCGCCGGCACGGTGGCGAACTCGGTGGGGAAGCCCAGTGCGTCGCCGAGGGCGAGGCCGGTCAGGGCGCCGGTGGCGGCCCGCCGGGTACGGGTTCCTGTCGGTGTCACGGGGTCCGTCCTTCCGGTGGCTGGGGTGGGTCCGGTCGCAGCAGGGGCGGGTGGAGCGCGGCGGCGGCGCCGGCGCGGTAGAGGGCGGCCGGCTTGCCCCGGCCGCCGGTCCTGCGCGTGCCGTCCTTCGCCGGTGCGACGAAGCCGGGTGTGGCGAGGACCTTGCGGCGGAAGTTGGGCCGGTCGAGGGTGACGCCCCAGACCGTCTCGTAGACCTGCTGGAGTTCCCCGAGGGTGAACTCGGGCGGGCAGAAGGCGGTGGCGAGGCCGGTGTACTCGAGCTTGGCGCCGATGCGCTCGTGCGCGTCGGCGAGGATGCGGTCGTGGTCGAAGGCGAGGCCCCCGGCCTCGGCGAGCGCGACCCAGCCGGCGTGCTCGGCGTCGCCGCCGCCGCGCGGTTCCGGCAGGCCGGGCACCAGGGCCGCGTAGGCGACGGACACGACCCGCATCCGGGGGTCGCGGCCGGGGTCGCTGTAGGTGCGCAGCTGCTCGAGGTGCAGGGGCGCCGTCGTGCTGTCCGGCTCCATACCGGTCTCCTCGGCGAGTTCGCGCCGGGCGGCCTGCTCCGCCGACTCGCGCGGGTGGAGGAACCCGCCGGGCAGCGCCCAGCGCCCGCGGTAGGGGTCCTCGCCGCGCCGTACGAGCAGCACGTGCAGGCGCTCCTCCCGGACGGTGAAGACCGCGAGGTCGACGGTGACGGCGAACGGCTCGAAGGCGGACGGGTCGTAGCCCGCGGGCCGGGTGTGGCCGGCCGGGCCGGGCCTCGCGCCGCCGGGAGCGCCGGTGTCCGGCGCCGCCCGGCCGGGGTCCGGGGTCCCGGCGGGGCGCGCCGCGCTCACCGGGCCGCCGTCCTCTCCGGCAGGGGCGGCGCGAAGTCCCAGCCCCGCGCGAGGAGTTCGTCGACGGCGGCGGTGGCGGCCGCCAGCCGCGCCCGGCGCGATCCGCGCAGGAGCACGAACGTACGTCCCGTGCGGGCGAGTTCGGCGCGGAAGCGGTCGGTCATCCAGGGTCTGAGGTGTTCGCCGTCGCGCAGCCCGTCGTCCTCGAAAGGCACGTCGCGGTGGTCGGTGAGCAGCCACAGGTGGTGCCGCACGCGGTCGGCGACCTCCTCCACGGCGGGGTTGCGGCCGCCGAGGTAGCGCTCGTGCCACACGGTGGTGGCGAACGAGTCGGTGTCGCAGACGAGGAGCGGCGAGCCGGTGCGGGCCGCGGCCTCCTCGGCCTCGTTCTGCCGGTGCGCGATCAGCGGGAACTCGTCGCCGGTGAAGGCGACCTCGCTCCAGTGCGCACCGGGCCGCACGGCGCGCAGGGCGGCGAGTTTGGCCTCGCTGAACTCCCGTCCGTACTCGGGTACGCAGCGTGTGCCGGCCCACACTCCGCCGCGCCGCCGGTAGTGCGCGGCGAGGTCCTCGGCGAGGGTGGTGGTCCCGGTGGACTCGGCGCCCAGCACCACCACGCGGCGGGCGAGCGCCGCCCGGACGGGCGGGGCGAGGTGGTCCCAGCGGGCGACCGGGTCCGCCCGCACCGCGGTGCCGGAGACGGGGAAGGCGCGGCGCTCGGGATCCACGAGTTCGTTCGCCGCGCCGAAGCGGCGGGCCAGTTCGGCGCCGTAGGCCTCGGAGGAGAACACCGCGTCCACCCGCCGGGGCACCGCGGCGCGGAAGATCCCGACGTGCGCGTCCCAGATGTCCGGGTCGCCGAGGTCCATCGGCACGTCGTCCACGGCGCCGACGACGTCCACGTCGGGGTGCACCTCCCGCATCCAGGCGACCCGGTCGGCGAGCGGCACCGACTCGACGGACGCGGCGCACACCAGCACCGTCAGCCGCTCGCAGCGGGCGCGCGCGGTGCGCACGAGGTGGTGGTGTCCGGCGTGCGGCGGGTAGAACTTCCCGAGGACCAGTCCGTGCCGGTAGGGCGCGGGCACCGGGGCGCTCACGCGGCGGCCCCCGCGGCCGGGGCGGCGGTGGCGCCGAGGTCGCGGCGCCACCCGCGCAACCCGCCGACGCACAGGGCGACGAAGCCGGCGTACAGCAGCGAGGTCAGGAAGAGGCCCTTGTACGCGTAGAGCGGTATGTAGACGAGGTCCGCGGCGATCCACAGCCACCAGGACTCGACGAGCTTGCGGCACTGCCCGTAGGTGGCCGCCAGCGAGAGCGCCGTGGTCAGCGCGTCCCAGAACGGGACCGCGGAATCGGTGAAGCGGTCCAGGAGGACCGCGAGGGCGGCTGTCCCCATCGTCCCCGCCGCGGCCAGCAGGGCCCACTCGGCGCGCGTGCTGCGGCGCACCGGCAGGGCATCGGCGGATTCCGGGCCACCCCCGTGGGTCCAGACCCACCAGCCGTACGCGGCGAGGACGATGAAGACGATCTGGAGACCGGCGTCGGCGTACAGGCCGGTCTGGGCGAAGAGCAGCAGGTAGAAGAGGTTGTTCGCGATGCCGACGGGCCAGTTGGCGAGGTGCTGGCGCGCGACGAGCCAGACGCACAGCGCGCCGCTGCCGAAGCCCAGCACCTCCGTCCAACCGACGGGGGTGCCGAGCACGGTCACCAGGGGTTCCTGCAGCGGGGCGAGCACATCGCCGAGTGTCATGGCCGCCGGCCTCCTTAATAGTCATCCTGACTATAAAGACCCGGACGCCTGGAGGACAAGAGGCTTTTCACCGGAGACCGGACGTGTCGCGGGGCGGCCCGGGACAGACGCGAGGACCCGCGGCCGCCATGCGGCCACGGGTCCTCGGCACTGCTGCTCCCCGCCGGAGGGGCGGGGGGGGTCGGCTACAGGTCGACCTCCTGCATCAGCATGCCGACCTCGGTGTTGGTCAGGCGGCGCAGCCATCCGGACTTCTGGTCGCCGAGCGGGATCGGCCCGAAGGACGTGCGCACCAGGCGGTCGACGGGGAACCCCGCCTCCGCGAGCATGCGGCGCACGATGTGCTTGCGGCCCTCGTGCAGGGTCACCTCGACGAGGTAGTTCTTGCCCGTGTTCTCGACGACCCGGAAGTGGTCCGCGCGCGCGTACCCGTCCTCCAGCTGGATGCCGTCCTTGAGCCGCTTGCCGAGCTCGCGGGGCAGCGGGCCCTGGATGGCGGCCAGGTAGGTCTTCTTCACGCCGTAGCGGGGGTGGGTGAGGCGGTGGGCGAGCTCACCGTGGTTGGTGAGCAGGATGATGCCCTCGGTCTCCGTGTCGAGCCTGCCGACGTGGAAGAGGCGCGTCTCACGGTTCGTGACGTAGTCGCCGAGGCACTGGCGGCCGTCGGGGTCCTCCATGGTGGAGACCACCCCGGCCGGCTTGTTCAGCGCGAAGAACAGGTACGACTGGGTCGCCACCGTCAGCCCGTCGACCTTGATCTCGTCGTGGTCGGGGTCCACGCGCATGCCCTGCTCCAGCACGATCTCGCCGTTGACCTCGACGCGCGCCTGCTCGATCAGCTCCTCGCAGGCCCGCCGCGAGCCCATGCCGGCGCGGGCGAGGACCTTCTGCAGCCGCTCGCCCTCCTGCTCGGCGCCGGGGAACGTCTTCGGCGTCTTGACCTCGGGCCGCTGCGCGTAGCGGTCCCGGTTGCGCTGAGAAGATCGTCCTCGACCGCTTCGCCCAGTTCCCCGCGGACGGCGGCTTCGTGGCCGCGTACATGCACCGCACCATGCCCGACCTCCCGCCGCAGGTCGGCGTCCTGGTCGAGCTGGACAAGGAGA
>NZ_JAKGCV010000318.1 GCF_021556455.1 Streptomyces fuscigenes
TCCGGCGGCGCCGCGCGACGGGGCGCCCCCACCGTGCGGCGCCCCACGGCACCGCACCGGGCCGCGCGCGCCACGCCGCGTCCCGGCCGGAGCGCCGGACAGCGCAGCAGTCCCGTTCGTCTCGGGCCGTCCCCCGGGTCGTGCAGCCCACACCCATCCCAAATCCCCGCCGCCGGTGAGCGCCACGGCCGGCGAGGGTGCCCCTTTGAACCTTGGGAGCAGGCATCATGACCCCCTCATCACTCGCCACAACCCCGGCCGAGGAAGCGGGCGAGGGCTCGCGCCCCCCGGCCCGCCCGTCCCGGCTCGACCGCTACTTCGACATCTCGGCCCGCCACTCCACGCTCGCCCGTGAAGTGCGCGGCGGCATGACCACGTTCATGGCCATGGCGTACATCCTGCTGCTCAACCCGCTGATCCTGTCCGGGCGGGACGTCGCGGGCGACACGCTCGGCCAGAAGGCGCTGATCACGGCCACGGCCACCGGCGCGGCCTTCACCACGCTGCTGATGGGCCTCGTCGGCAGGGCGCCGCTCGCGCTCGCCGCCGGGCTCTCCGTCTCCAGCGTCGTCTCGACCCAGGTCGTACCGGTGATGACGTGGCCGCAGGCGTTCGGCATGTGCGTCATGTACGGCCTCGTGATCATCCTGCTCGTCGTCACGGGCCTGCGGGAGCGCGTCATGAACGCCATCCCGCTGCCGCTCAAGCACGCGATCACGATGGGCATCGGGATGTTCATCGCCCTCATCGGGCTGGTCAAGGCCGGCTTCGTGCATCCCGCCCACGGCGGCAACCCGCTGTCGCTCGGCCCGGCCGGCCAGCTCGCCGGCTGGCCCGTGCTGATCTTCTGCGTCACCCTGCTGGCGATCTTCATGCTGCAGGCCCGCCGGGTCCCCGGAGCCATCCTCATAGGCATCGTCGCGGGCACCGTCGTCGCCGTCGTGCTGAACGCGACCGGCGTGGTGGACCCGAAGCAGTGGGGCAGCGGTGCGCCCGCCCTGCACGGCAGCGCGGTGTCCATGCCGGACTTCTCCCTCTTCGGCGACCTGCGCTTCGGCGGCTGGGGACAGGTCGGCGCACTGAGCGTCGGCATGATCGTCTTCACGCTGGTGCTCGCCGGGTTCTTCGACGCCATCGCCACCATCATCGGCGTCGGCAACGAGGCCCGGCTCGTGGACTCCGAGGGCCGGATGCCGGGCCTGTCCAAGGCCCTGTTCATCGACGGCACCGGCGGTGTCGTCGGCGGAGTGGTCGGCGGCTCGGGCCAGACGGTCTTCGTCGAATCGGCGACCGGCGTCGGCGAGGGCGCGAGGACCGGACTCGCCTCGGTCGTCACCGGACTCCTCTTCGCCGCCTGCCTGTTCTTCACCCCGCTCACGCGCATCGTGCCCGGGGAGGTGGCCGCCGCGGCGCTCGTCGTCATCGGCGCGATGATGATGCAGAACGCGCGCTTCGTCGACTGGAGCGACCGCGCCGTCGCGCTGCCCACCTTCCTGACCGTGGTGCTGATGCCCTTCACGTACTCCATCACCGCCGGGGTGGCCGCGGGCACCGTCTCGTACGTCGCCATCCGGGTCGCCCAGTCGAAGGCCAGGGAGATCGGGCCCTTCATGTGGGGACTGACCGTGATCTTCGTCGTCTTCTACGCGCTCCATCCCCTCGAGTCGTGGCTCGGCGTGTCCTGACGCGCGCCCGCGACTTCCGCACAGCCGAAGGAGAAGCACCATGCTGGACATCGCCGAGCAACTGCACCGGTGGGCCCGGCAGGGGCGCGAGTTCGCCGTCGCCACGGTCGTGGCGGTCGGCGGCAGCGCGCCCCGCCTGCCGGGCGCGGCGCTCGCCGTCGACCGGGACGGGACGGCCCTCGGGTCCGTGTCGGGCGGCTGCGTCGAAGGGGCCGTCTACGAGCTCGCCGCCGAGTCGCTCACGACCGGCACCCCCGTCCTGCGGCAGTTCGGCTTCAGCGACGACGACGCCTTCGCGGCCGGACTGACCTGCGGCGGCGTCATCGACGTCCTGGTCACTCCGGTCCGCTCGGACGCGCCGGCGCGGGCCGCCCTCGCCGCCGCTCTCGCCGCCGCCGCGGCGGGGGAGGCGGCGGCGGTGGTCCGCGTCGCCGACGGCCCGGCCGAACTGCTCGGCGGCGCCCTGTTCGTACGCCCCGACGGCACGTGCCGGGGCACGTTGGGCGGCCACCCTGAACTGGACCGCACGGCCCGCGGGGAGGCGCTCGCGCTGCTCGGCGCCGGCCGGACCGGCACCGTCGGGATCGGCGCCGACGGCTCGCGCTGCGGACGTCCGGTGACGCTGTTCGTCGAGTCGAGCGTGCCGCCGCCGCGGATGATCGTCTTCGGGGCCATCGACTTCGCGGCGGCGCTGGTGCGCGCGGGCAAGTTCCTGGGCCACCACGTCACCGTCTGCGACGCGCGTCCCGTCTTCGCGACCCGCGCGCGCTTCCCGGAGGCCGACGAGGTCGTCGTCGACTGGCCGCACCGCTACCTCCGGGCCACCCGCACCGACCACCGGAGCATCCTGTGCGTGCTCACGCACGACGCCAAGTTCGACGTGCCGCTGCTGGAGGTCGCCCTGCGGCTGCCCGTCGCGTACGTCGGGGCGATGGGGTCGCGGCGCACCCACGAGGACCGCGCAGGGCGGCTGCGCGAGGCCGGGCTCGGCGAAGCGGAGATCGCGGCGCTGCGCTCGCCGATCGGCCTGGACCTCGGAGCACGCACGCCGGAGGAGACCGCCCTGTCGATCGCGGCCGAGATCGTCGCCGTACGCCACGGCGGCACCGGCAGGCCGCTCGCGGGCGCGGCCGTGCCGATCCACCGCGACCTGCCCGGGCCCCTTCCGGCGAAGGCGGCGGCCCGATGATCCGACCGGAGCGGCGGTCGTTCCGAACGGCCGGGCGTACCGGATCCCTTGGGGCGTCTGGATGCGTGCAAGGGGTGTTGCGTACGAGGTGCCGTGCGCGGGGGCGTGTGCGCCGGGATTGCGACTGTTGCGCAAATGTCTGGATTCCGTAACCCGTTCCGGGACTTTTCCCCACCGCGGTGCCCGGTCGCGCACAGTGTGACCGCGCCCGGCGTCGGCCGGGCACAGGCACTGTCGGCACCCGTGGGGGGTGCCGTATGCAGGAGGTTTTCATGTTCCGTTCCGCTCCTCGCTCCGCCGCGGTCCTTCTCGGCGCCGCCGTCGTCACGGCGTCGGCCGTCCTCCCGGCGGCCGCCGCCGGGCACGCGCCCGCCCACCGCGCGCCGCACTCGTCCGTGGTCGTGGGGGCCGTCCAGTACGACAGCCCCGGACGCGACGACCGCTCCAACAGGAGCCTCAACGGAGAGTGGGTCACCGTCACCAACACCGGCCGCAAGGCGGTCAACCTCAAGAACTGGACGCTCGCCAAGGACAGCAGGAACGTGTACCGGTTCAGGAACCTGCTGCTCGCGGGCCACTCGTCGGTGCGCGTGCACACCGGCGTCGGCCGCGACACCCGCCGCGACGTCTACCAGGACAGCCGCCACTACATCTGGGACAACAAGGACACCGCGACCCTGCGCGACGACCACCGGCGCCTGGTCGACGCCAAGCACTGGTCCGGCAAGCGCGAGCGCTGAGACCGGGCGGCCCGCGGCCCGGCCGGCCGCAGGGCCCGCCGCACCGGCCGACGTCCGGTCACCTTGCCCGACACGGCGTCACCGGGGCTGAGTGCTCTCCCTGCGCGCCGTCGTCCCTCCCCGGACGGCGGCGCGCAGTGCTGTGCCGTGCGGGGTGTGTGCGGGGCGCGGGGCGCGGGCGCGGAGTACGGGGATTCCGCGTGCGGGGGCGCGGAGGCGGAGCCGGGAACCGGCTGCGGGCGCGGGCGGCGAGGCCGTGGGGCGCTCGCGGCCGGGGAGGCCGTTCCGCGCCGTGACCCCCCACGGGCACGGCGCGGAACGGAGACGGCACCCCGTCGTGGGAGCGCTCCCGGGGAGTGTCCCGCGCGCGTTCGCCGAGGGCAAGGGGCCGCGCGCGATCCACAGGCGCGGAGTCGGGGCCCGCGGCGGCCGGGGCGCGGTCCGCCACGGCGGCGCAGCCCGCCGCCTCCGGTTCCTGACGGCCCGTCAACTTCCGTTTGGCCCCGGTGCCCGATTTCACTATCATCCGGCGATGATCATAAGTAAACGGCCGGCGGTCGCCGCGTGCGCGCTGCTGGCCGCCGTGACCCTCGGGCTCCTCACCCCCACGACCGCCCTCGCCGACGACGGGTCCAGCGCCACGGCGGCGGACACGCCCACCGCGAAGGTCGACCTCGTCCTCGACGTCAGCGGTTCGATGAGCACCCGCGACATCGACGGGCAGACCCGGATGACGGCCGCGAAGCAGGCGTTCGACCAGGTGCTCGACGGCGTCCCGCAGGGGGTCGACCTCGGCATCCGCACCCTCGGTGCCACCTACCCCGGCAAGAGCCTCAAGCTCGGCTGCAAGGACACCAAGCAGTTGTACCCCGTCGGCCCGCTCGACCGCGACGAGGCCAAGACCGCCGTCGGCACGCTGGAGCCCACCGGCTGGACCCCCATCGGACCCGCGCTGCTGGCCGCCGCGGACGACGTCTCCGGCGGCGCGGGCAGCCGGCGCATCGTCCTCATCAGCGACGGCGAGGACACCTGCGCGGCCGACCCGTGCGACGTGGCCCGGGAGATCGCCGCCAAGGGCATCCACCTGACCATCGACACCCTGGGCCTGGTGCCGGACGCCAAGACGCAGGCGCAGCTGTCCTGCATCGCGGAGGCGACGGGCGGCACGTACACCGCCGTCAAGCACCGGGCCGAACTGTCCGGCCGCGTCGGCCAGCTGGTCCACCGGGCCGCCGACCCGGTCGCCACCCCCGTGGCCACGAGCGGCGCGGGCGACTGCTCGGCCGCGCCGGAGCTGAAGCCCGGCCTCTACAGCGACCGCGAGGAGTTCGCGCAGCACCGCTGGTACCGGGTCGCCGTGGCGCCGGGCCAGGAGCTGCGCGCCTCCGTGAGCGTCTCCGACGACCGGCCCGTCGACCCGGACTACGGGGTGCTGCTGCGCGCGGTCACCACGCACGGCCGGGAGATCGTACGCGGCCAGGAGGCCGGCAGCGGCCGCACCGACGTCATCTCGACGGGGCTTCGCTACCCGAAGCCCGAGGCGGACTCGTCCTCGGACGACGCCCCCGCGCCCGCGGAGACCGTCTGCCTGGAGGTCAGCACCTCCTACTCGGCCCCCGCCTCGGTCAAGAAGTCGCCCGGCCTGCCCGTCGAACTGGCGGTCAACCTGGTCGACGCGCCCCACGACGCCTCGGACGCCGCGTCGTTCGGGCTCGGGCGCGGCTGGTGGCTCATCGGCGCGCTGATCGTCATCGGCTTCCTGGCCGGTGTCGTGTGGGGCTGGCTGTCGCGGTGGCGGCTGGCGATCTGGAGGTCGAACTGATGCGGGCGGTACGGATCGGCGCGGGGCTGCTCCTCGCGGCATCGGCGGCACTGCTGGGAGCCGCGGGGACGGCGTCGGCCGACGCGTCGCCGTCGCCGAGCGCTTCGGACGGCGACGGCGCGGGCCCCACCGAGGCCGGCACGTCCTTCCGGACGGCGCAGCTGTTCCAGGCGGGCCAGGAGGCCACGGCCGACGCGTCGTCGGGCGACTACCTATACTGGCGCGTCCCGGTCGACGCGGGACAGCGGCCGGCCGTCACGGCCGAGGTGTCCTTCCCCGACTCGTCGGCGCGCCGGGGGGCCACGACGTGGCAGGTCGACGTGTACGACGGGCTGCGGCGGCGGCAGCCGTGCATGTACGGCACGCAGACGAGGACGCTCGCCCCCGACCAGGACTCCGTCGAACTGCGGTGCACGCTGCGCACCGTGCGGGCGTGGGCGCAGCCGTGGTCGAACGACCCGCTGCCGGGCGACTACTACATCCGCGTCACGGCGGTCGGGGCCGGGCAGTCCGACCTGGGCCTGCCGATGGCGGCGAAGGTCTCCGTCGACGCGCCCTCGCAGGGCGGCGCGTTCGCGGTGGGCGGCAAGCTGGCCGCCCCGCTGGTGCCGGGAGCGAAGGCCTCCGACGACGGCTCCGGTGCGGAGGCCGACGACTCCACCGCCTCGGCCGACGACGGCTCCGGGGACGGGTCCGACGCCTCGTCAGCGCCTACCGCGGCCACCGTGGTCCAGGCGGACGACGAGCCCGACGGCGGCTGGTCGTCCGGCTGGTGGACCGACCGTTGGCTGTGGACCGGGGGCGGCGCCGTGGGCGCCGCGCTCGCGGGAGTCGGCGGCTACCACGTCACCCGGCCCCGCCGCCGGGCCGTCCCGCCGCCGCAGTACTGACGCGCCGCTCCCGCCGCCGTACCGGGACGCGCCACCGCCGCCGGGCACACGGGCCCGG
>NZ_JAKGCV010000319.1 GCF_021556455.1 Streptomyces fuscigenes
CGCCCCGCGCCGGGGCGCGTCAGGTGTGCTGGCCCTGGCCCTCCTCCCGTCCCTCCGCGCCGCCCCCGTCGTCCGCGCCCGGGGCGGGGCGCAGCCTGCGCCACGCGGCGGGGACCGCCGCGACGAGCACCGTCAGGCCGACCGCCGTCGCGACGCCCTGCCAGGGCCGCGGGAACAGCGAACCGCCGAGTATGCCGATCAGCTGGTAGGTGGCGGCCCAGGCCAGGCACGCCCAGACGTCGCCGCGGGCGAACGACCGCATGGGCCATTTCGCCAGGAGGCACGCGAGCATCACCGGGACGCGCCCCGCCGGCACCAGGCGGGACAGGACGAGGACCGCGACGCCGTGGTCGGCGAGCTTCTCCTGCGCCTGCGCGAGCCGTTCGGGCGGCGCGTGCTCGCGCAGCTTCTCCAGCCAGCGCGAACCGTTCTTCGAGCCGACGCCGCGGCGGCCGAGCCAGTACAGGGCCATGTCGCCGAGGAAGGCGGCCGCCGACGCCACCAGGAACGTGTACAGCATCGACAGCGGTTCCGACTGGTGGAACGCCACCACCGCGGCCGAACTCACCACGGCGCCCGTCGGGACGACCGGCACCAGCGATCCCAGCACCACCAGCAGGAACACGGACGGATACCCGGCCGCCTGCGCCGACTGCACCGGGAGCCGCGGGGTCGGCGTCGCGAGGACCTGCCACAGCGCGTGTGCCCCCGTCACCGCGCCACCTCGGTCCTGGCGCTCTCGCCGTGGTGCAGCAGGCGCACGGTCACGTCCGGCGCGATCCGCCCCGCCTGTGCGACGAACTCCGTGCCGGGCGTGTGGAACTCGTGCGGACGCACCCCGTCGAAACCGATGGGCCAGTACGTGCCGTAGTGCACGGGCACCGCCGTGGCGGGCGCGAGCAGGGCGGCGGCCCGCGCCGCCCGCTCCGGATCCAGGTGGTCGGGGCCGAGGTTGGGGCCCCAGCCGCCGACCGGCAGCAGGGCCGCGTCCACCGGCCCGACCGCCTCGGCCATGCCGTCGAACAGCCCGGTGTCGCCCGCGAAGTAGGTCACCGACTCGCCGCTGATGACGTATCCCAGTGCCGGTGACATCCGGGGCCCCAGGGGCAGCCGCCGCCCGTCGTGGCGCGCGGGCACCGCCCGTACCCGCACCGGTCCGACCTCGACCTCGTCGCCCGGCACCACCTCCCGCACGCGCAGGCCCCGCGGGTTGCGCCGCGCGTCGAGCCGCCGCAGCGCCGGCACCGAGCGGGCCGCCCCGCGCGGCACGAGCAGCAGCGTGCCGGGCGCGAGCCGCGCGAGGGAACCGACGTGCAGATGGTCGGAGTGCAGGTGGGAGATGAGCACGGCGTCCGCCACCGCCGCCGCCGCGGTCGGCAGGGCGCCGTTCCTGCGCCGCAGATGGGCGAAGCGCCGCACGAACAGCGGGTCCGTCAGAAGCCGCACCCCCGAGTCCTCGACCGTGCAGGTGGCATGACCCCACCAGGTGATGACGGCTCCCACGGCGACCTCGGCTTCCTCGACCCCGGAGCGCGGGCCCCGGCCGGACACGGCTCTCACCCTACGGTGCCCCCGGACACCGTTCCGAGCCCACCCGAGCCGCCCGGCATCGGCGCCGGGCGACTCGCCGCGGCGGCGTCCGGGCCCCGGCAGTCCGCCCCCGGCGCGCGCCCCCGTACGTCCGCGCGTCCCGACCACCACTTCCCCGGGGCCCGCCGCGGCGCGGTAGTCTCGCCCGCACAAAGGACTTTCGGGACAGCCGGGGGACTGACCATGGCAGAGGCCGGTGTGCGCGTGGCGGCGATCGCCAGCCTGACCCCCCTCGCTGAACTCGAACACGAACCCTTCCTCGTGGACACGCGCAGCCAGCACGCCATGTGTGCCCGCTGGGCCGCGGAACGCGGCTTCGCCGTCACCCGGCAGCTGCTGCTGTACGGGGTGCGGCCGGACCATCCCGGGCTGTGGGTGGACGTCGACGCGGGGCACGTCGACCTGTTCGTCGCGCCCAACGAGCGCGTGCTCGCCCGCGCGTTCACCTCGGCGCGGGAGTTCGCGGACGCCTGCGCGTGCCGGGGCGTCCCGCTGGAGACGGCCCGGTTCGACGAACCCTCCTACAACGCGGGCATGAAGGCGGGCGTGCACCGCAGGCTGTCCATGCCCACCGCCGGCTACGACGGCCGCTGACCTGCACGTCACCGCGCACCGGGGGCCCGCCGCCCGCCGGGGCCCGGCAGCCGCTGTGTCACCCTGGGACGGTGCCCCGCAGGAGCAGCCGCGGGCCGGGAGGGGAGGAACGGGCCGTGGTGCAGCGATGCCGGTGGCGGACGGTGGGCAGGGCGCTGCTGCGCGTACTGACCGTGTGGGCGGCGTCCACGCTCACCATGCTCGCGCTCGCCGGCGTGCTGCCGGACTTCCGCCTCCAGGCCCCCGACGGCGACAGCGCGACCCGCACGGCCCTCACGGCGGCCTGGGGCGCGGGCGCCTTCGGCCTGCTGAGCGCCCTGGTGTGGCCACTGGTGGTGCGCGCCCTGCTGCTCGTGCCCGCCCTGCTGCTCGGCCTCCTCGTGTTCTTCCTCAACGGGTCGCTGCTGCTGCTCGCGCTCGGACTCATCCCCGACGGCCGAGGCGACGTCGGCCCGGAGACCGCGGTGGTCGTGGCGGCGGTCATGTCGGCCGTCGCCTCGGCGACCTCCACCGCGCTCGCCGCCGGAGACGAGTCCGCCTACCCGCGCAGGCTCTCGCGCGTCGCGGGCCGCCGCCGGCGCAGGAACGGCCTGGACGGCGGCGAGGACGGCCCGCCCGGCACCGTGTTCGTGCAGCTCGACGGCGTCGGCCACCAGGTCCTGGTGGAGGCGCTGGCGGCGGGCCTCCTGCCGCACATCGCCGAGCGGCTCGGGCCCGGCGGCACGCACCGGCTCACCCACTGGCGCACCGACTGGTCCAGCCAGACCGGCGCCAGCCAGCTCGCGATCCTGCACGGCAGCAACCACGACGTGCCCGCCTTCCGCTGGTACGAGAAGGACTCCGGCCGCACCATCGTCAGCAACCGGCCGGCCAGCGCCGCCGAACTGCAGCGGCGCGCGGTCAAGAGGACGGGCGACGGGGGCCTGCTCACGCTGGACGGGGCGAGCCGGGGCAACCTCTTCAGCGGCGGCGCCGACCAGTTGGCGCTCGTCCTGTCGATGGCGGCCCGGCGCGGACGCTCCAACCGCTCCCGCGCCGGCTACTTCGCGTACTTCCGCGACCCGGCCAACGCGGTGCGCACCGCCGTCTCGTTCGCCGTGGAGGTCGCCCGCGAAGTGGCGGAGTCCACGCGCGCCCGGCTGCGCGACGAGCACCCGCGAGTCGGCCGCGGCGGCCTCTACCCGCTGATCCGCGCCTTCGCCACCGTCGTGGAGCGGGACGTCGTCGTGGCCGCCGTCATGGCCGACATCCTCTCCGGACGCTCCGCCGTCTACGCGGACTTCGTCGCCTACGACGAGGTGGCCCACCACTCCGGGCCGCGCAGCCGCGACGCCCTGCGCGTCCTCGCCCGCCTCGACTGGTGCGTCGGCGCGATCGCGCGCGCCACCACGTACGCGCCCCGCAGCTACCACCTCGTCCTGCTCTCCGACCACGGGCAGAGCGAGGGCGAGACCTTCGAGGGCGCCTACGGGCTGACCCTGCGCGACCTCGTCCGGGCCGGCTGCGGGCTGCCCGTGCCGCGCCGTGCCGAACGCACCAGGAGCGGCGCGGAGGCCCGTTACGCCGCGCGCCACGCGGTGCGCGCCGCCCTGCACCGGCCGGTCCACGAGGGCACGCTGGAGGAGGGCGCGGTCACCGGCTCGGGACCGGTCGTCCTCGCGTCCGGGAACCTGGGCCTCGTGTCCTTCCCCGACGTGCCGGGCCGCATGACCCGCGAGCAGATCGACCGGCGGCACCCGGCGCTGCTGCGCACCCTCGCGCACCACCCGGGCATCGGCTTCCTGCTGGTCGCCGGCGAGCGCCGCGGTTCGGTGGTGCTCGGCCGGCACGGGACCGAGGTGCCCGTCGCGGAACTCGTCGACGGCGAGGGGCCGCTGCGGGGCTTCCCGCCCGGCGCGGCCGACGCGATCCGCCGCACCGACTCCTTCCCGCACGTCGCGGACATCATGGTCAACTCGATGTTCGACCCGGACACCGGCCGGGTGCACGCCTTCGAGGAGCAGATCGGCTCGCACGGGGGGATCGGCGGCGAGCAGTCGCACGCGTTCCTCATGTCGCCGCTCGAACTGTCCGCACCGCAGGACGTCGCACCCGCCGGCCAGGACGGCGAAGTAGGCGCGGACGGTGCCCGGCTCGTCGGCGCCGAGCAGGTCCACCGCGTCCTGCGGCGCTGGCTGCGCGAGTGCGCCGGCCCCCAGGTGCCGCTGCCGCCGGGCGTCGTGCCCGCCCAGGTCACCGGCCCGGCAGGGGCCGAGGGACGGGCCGCCGCCGGTCCGGTGGCTGCCGCGGAACTCGCGGGTCCCGCCGCGGCCGGCGAGCCGTCCGGCGACGCGGTGGACGACGTGCGCAGCGCCTGAGGGACGGTGACCGCGCGGACCGGGGCCCGCGGCAGGGGTGCCTGGGGGGCCGGCCCGCGCGGCCGGGCGTCCCGGACGCCGGGGAGTCCCGGGAAGTCACGCCGGTCGCCCCCGCGCGTTTCGGAGCCCGGCGGGCGGGAGAAGGATCACAGACGTCTCCGGGCCACCACCAAGCGGCCGTCTCGTCCACCGCACCCGTCCGTCATTCAGGAGTCGTTCCTCATGCACGACGACCGCAGCCTGGTCGAAGCTCGCCTGACGCGCGTCCTCAGGGAGCGCATCCGGCCCGCCGTACACCCCGAGTCCATACCCCTCACCGTCGAGATGTGGGCCGCCCCCGGCGAGCCCGTACCCGTGTCCGAGGGCCTCGCGGCCCCGACCGAACCCATCACGCCCGGCACCCCTTGGGGCGCCCCCTGGGGCACCAGCTGGTTCAAGGTCGGCGGGACGGTGCCCGCCGAGTGGGCGGGCCGCACCGTGGAGGCCGTGCTCGACCTCGGCTTCACCAAGGCCACGCCCGGCTTCCAGTGCGAAGGGCTCGTCTACCGGCCCGACGGCACCCCCGTCAAGGGTCTCCACCCGCGCAGCGCGTACGTCCGCGTGGGCAGCCCCGCCCGCGGCGGCGAGGAGGTCCTCTGGCACATCGAGGCGGCGTCCAACCCGGACGTCCAGGACGGCGCCCACCCCTTCGAGCCCACGCACCTGGGCGACAGGAGCACCGCGGGGGACCGGCCCCAGTACGTGCTGGGCCGGATGGACCTCGCGGTCCTGGACGAGACCGTCTGGAACCTCGTCCTCGACCTGGAGGTGCTGGGCGAGCTGATGGCGGAGCTGCCCGTGGAGGGCAGCCGGCGCTGGGAGATCCTGCGGGCCGTGGACCGGGCGCTCGACGCGGTCGACCTCCAGGACGTGGGCGGCACCGCCGCGGCCGCCCGGGAGGAGCTGGCCGGCGTGCTCGCCGCCCCGGCCGTGCCGGCCGCGCACCGCATCAGCGCGGTCGGCCACGCGCACATCGAC
The DNA here is from genome assembly GCF_021556455.1 of Streptomyces fuscigenes. Taxonomy (GTDB): domain Bacteria; phylum Actinomycetota; class Actinomycetes; order Streptomycetales; family Streptomycetaceae; genus Streptomyces; species Streptomyces fuscigenes. The sequence continues at coordinate 5,559 of NZ_JAKGCV010000319.1, forward strand.
TCGGCGTGGCTGTGGCCGCTGCGCGAGACGGTGCGCAAGGTCGCCCGCACGACCGCCAACATGACGGCGCTGCTGGAGGACGAGCCCGACTTCGTCTACACGATGTCGCAGGCCCAGCAGTACGCGTGGATCAAGGAGCACCGCCCCGAGGTGTACGCGCGGGTCAAGAAGGCCGTGGCGGAGGGCCGGTTCGTCCCGGCGGGCGGCATGTGGGTCGAGTCGGACACCAACATGCCGGGCTCCGAGGCGATGGCCCGGCAGTTCGTGCACGGCAAGCGCTTCTTCCTCGACGAGTTCGGGATCGAGAACGACGAGGCGTGGCTGCCGGACACCTTCGGCTTCGCCGCCGGGCTGCCCCAGATCATCAAGGCCGCCGGCTCCAAGTGGCTGCTCACCCAGAAGATCTCGTGGAGCAGGACCAACTCGTTCCCGCACCACACCTTCGACTGGGAGGGCATCGACGGGACGCGCATCTTCACGCACTTCCCGCCGGTCGACACCTACAACTGCGCGATGGAGGGCCGCCAGATCGCGCACGCGGCCCGCAACTTCAAGGAGAAGGGCGCCGCGAGCGTGTCCCTCGCCCCGACCGGGTTCGGCGACGGCGGCGGCGGCACGACGCGCGAGATGGTCGCGAAGGCGGCCCGGCTGAAGAACCTCGAAGGCTCCCCTACCGTCCGCTGGGAGTCGCCTTCGGAGTTCTTCGCGAAGGCGGAGGCGGAGTATCCGGACCCGCCGGTGTGGGTGGGTGAGCTGTACCTGGAGCTGCACCGGGCGACGCTGACGAGCCAGGCGGGCACGAAGCAGGGCAACCGGCGCAGCGAG